>VBHO01000070.1 GCA_005882045.1 Chloroflexota bacterium
TCGTCTGCGCGTTTATCTGGAAGATGATCGCGATCGAGCCGCGCAGCGTGATGGAGGCCAAGCGCTGGATCGGCCGGATCGTCTTCGGCACCATCGGCGTCGAGATGGCCGGTCTGCTCGTCCGCGTGCTGGTGGATTCGGTCAATCACTAGTCGGGTTGAAGGCTGCGGTTCTGATGGTGGTCGGTGTTAGAGATCTTTTCCGGACTACTCACCGGTTTCTTCAACAACCTGATCAACGACCTTCGCGACTCGATCGCCGACGGGGTCGAGACCTATCTGCTCAGTACCCACGACCTTTCGACGTTCACGCCGCGACCTCTGACCGAGGAACCGGCGCTGCAGGGGATGTTCCACCTGACGCTCGCCATGGCCGACCTCTTACTGCTGCTGATCTTCACCTGGGCCTTTCTGCGCAGCCAGTGGGAACGGAGTTTCCGCGCCCACTACACCCTCAAGGTGATCCTGCCGCGAGCGATGGCGGCGCTGGCGATGGGGCACTTCGCGCTCCTCTTCGGCCAGATGGCGATCGACCTCAACAACGCGATGGTCCACGCGGTCTGGACGCAGCCGCTCCCCGGAGGCGCCCCCCGGCTGCCCTGGACGTTCGCCTTGAACAACGGCTTTGGGCTGCCGCTGTTCGAGATCGCGATCCGGCTGGCGATCGTTGTGATGCTGGTCATCGTCGCCTTCACTTACGTGGTGCGCTTCGCCCTGCTGGCCGTACTGCTGGCGGTGGCGCCGCTGGCAGCCATCTGCATGATCCTGCCGGAGACCAAGCGTTACGCACAGTCGTGGCTGCGCCTCTTCTTGCTCACGGTCTTCATGCAGTTTGGTCAGGTGCTGGTGTTGCGCTTCGCCAGCCTCTTCGCCGATCAAGTTGGTGTCCGTCCGCTTGAGGCGCTCTATGGGGTCGCCGTGCTCTATCTCATGATCAAGGTCCCGGGGCTGATGAACGCCTCATCACACCTCGAGACGAAGGCGCAGCACCTGGCCGAGGGGCTGGCCAAGAAGGCTGTCAAAGGCGCGATGGGAGCCGCCACGCGGGCGTCCAGCGCATAGCGGTGCTGACCACGACTCGCGTCGCCCTGTTCGCCTGGTCCTGGCGCCGGCCGCTACTCGTGATGACTGCCGCCCTCCTCGGCGTACCGCTCCTGATGGCCGGCATCGTGGTGCAGGCGCAGCAGGGGCACGTGGGCTCGCTGCACATGCCCGTGAACCACGCCACCCTGACCCAACCGTTCGGCTGTACGACCCTCGAGATCGAGCCCTGGTCAGCGGCATGCGCCGGCGGTCACTTCCACAGCGGCATCGACCTGGCGGCGCCGCTCGATACCCCGATCCATGCCGCGACCGGCGGGTTGGTGACGATGCACCGCGAGCGCGGCGGCTACGGCCTCTACATCGTGGTGGTACGCGATCCACAGCTCAGCACGCTGTACGGGCATCTCGACTGGCCGCTCGTCCAACCGGGCGACGTGGTTGCCGCCGGGCAGCCGATCGCGCTGATGGGATCGACCGGCAACAGCACCGGACCGCACCTTCATTTCGAGGTGCGCATTGCAGGCATTCCTGTCGATCCACTCCCATTACTCGAGTCAACAGGAGGTGGTCGCTAGAGGTTGATTTCGGACTACTGCCCGCAATCGCTTGGAAGGGAGAACGACATGGTCAACAGAGTTATTTTGGTCGGTCGCCTCACGCGTGATCCGGAGATCGTGACGAGTCCGAAAGGGCTGACGATCGCCAAGCTTCGGCTGGCGACCAACAGCTACTCGAAAGACGACGACGGCAATCGACAGGAGGACGTCCAGTATCACTCGCTCGTGGCGTTCGACCGGCTGGCATCTGTCTGCCAGGAATTCCTGACCCGCGGCAAGCTGATCTATGCCGAAGGCAGGCTGCGCAGTCACGAGTGGGATGGCAAGGACGGCTTGCGCCGCTACACCACCGAGGTGGTCATGGACCAGATGAAGATGCTCAGCCCGAAAACGGAGAGCCCCGTCGAGAACAGTCAGCCGCTGGCCGAACCGGTCGGCGCATAAGGAGTACGTCTTGCGATGATTCCCGAACCGCACCCATATGACCCGGACGACCCAACCTATGACGACGCCACGGATGAGCTCGCCTACCTCTTCCCGGACCGCTCGAATCCCTACGACCTCGTGAGCCTCGACGATCCATCCAACTACTGATCGCCGGCGTTCATCGCTCGCGACCCGATAGCATTTGCCCACACCGGACGCTCCGGCGTGGGCGTCTGCTCAAGTTTCAGGAGGTGGCTGATTACCCTCGGCGTCGGCATCGTTGGCCTGCCCAACGTTGGCAAGACCACACTGTTCAACGCGCTCACCCGCGCTGGCGCCGGGGTTGCCTCCTACGCATTCAGCACGGTCGAACCGAATACCGCCATGGTCGAAGTGCCGGACAAGCGGCTCGACGTGCTGGCGCA
The DNA here is from genome assembly GCA_005882045.1 of Chloroflexota bacterium. GTDB lineage: Bacteria > Chloroflexota > Dormibacteria > CF-121 > CF-121 > CF-13. The sequence continues at coordinate 2,452 of VBHO01000070.1, forward strand.
GATGTACAAGCCGAAGAAGGTCACGCCGACCGTGATGAAGTTTGTCGACGTCGCCGGCCTGGTGGCAGGAGCCAGCCGCGGCGAGGGAATGGGCAACCAATTTCTCTCGAATATCCGCGAGCTCGACGCGCTGGCGATGGTGGTCCGCTCCTTCCAGGATCCGAACGTTCAACACGTCGATAGCAAGCTCGACCCACGCCGTGATATGGGGATGGTTAACCTCGAGTTGGCGCTGGCCGACCTCGATGTGGTCAACAAACGGCGGGAGAGGATCGGCTCCGCCGCGCGACTCAAGCCCGGCGCCAAGGAGAAGGAGGAGCTCGAGCTCCTCGACCGGCTGGCGGCCCACCTCGACGAGGGGAAACCGATTCGCACCCTGAGCTTCGAGCCAGAGCAGGCGAAACTTCTCAAAAGCTTTTCCTTCCTCACCGCTAAGCCGGTGCTCTACGTCGCCAACATCGGAGAAGACCAGATAGGCAAGGAGACCCCCGAGCTGCAGGCACTTCGGGCCGAGGCCATGGCGGAGCATGCCGACGTGATCGCCCTATCGGCGCGGCTGGAAGCCGAGATTCGTGAACTACCCGACGACGAGGCCGCCGTCTTCCTCGAAGACGCGGGTCTGAAGGAGGCGGCGCTCCCGACCTTCATCCACGCGGCTTACCGATTGTTGAACCTGGTCACTTTCCTCACGGCCGGCGATCCGGAGGTGCGAGCCTGGACGGTTCGTCAGGGGGCCAAGGCCCCCGAGGCCGCCGGTGTGATCCACAGCGACATCGAACGTGGCTTCATAAAGGCGGAGATCGTCGCCTACGACGACCTGGTGGCGGCCGGATCGTACGCGGCCGCCCGGGACCGAGGCAAGGTGCGGCTCGAAGGGCGCGACTATGTCATGAAGGACGGGGATGTCTCCCTCTTCCGCTTCAACGTCTGACGCCACCTGGCGTCTGCTGCTCGATCCACCGGCGACGGGCGCCTGGAATATGGCGGTCGACGAGGTCCTGCTCGATGGCGTGGCTGCGGGCGATACCCCGCCCACCCTTCGCTTTTACGAATGGGCGCCGCCCTGCCTCTCGCTCGGCTACTTTCAAGCCTTCGAGGTGGTGGACGTCGCCGGATGCCGCAGCCTTGGCGTCGACGTGGTCCGCCGGCCGACTGGCGGCCGCGCCATCCTGCACGATCGCGAGCTGACTTATAGTGTGGCGCTGCCGCTGAGCCTGCTGGGCCTGGACGGCGGGGTCCTGCCGTCCTACCACCGCCTGAGCCTGGCGTTGGAACGTGGACTCAAGCGGCTCGGGGCGCCGGTGGTGTTAGCCGCTGAGACCGCGGCGCCAGCGGCCCCGGATCATGGTCCGGCCTGCTTCGACCGGCCGTCCGCGCACGAGATCCTGCTCGACGGCCGCAAGCTGGTTGGCAGCGCCCAGGTGCGTCGGGCGACGGCCATCCTGCAGCACGGCAGCATCTTGATCGAGCCCCGGACCGACCGGCTCCTGGCCTGTCTGCGGCTCCCCGACGGCCCGCCAGGCCGTCTCGAAGACGGCGTCGCCGGCCTGGGCGAGGTGGGCGACTTCGAGGCCGCGCAGATCGCCCATGCACTGGCGGACGCCTTCGCTGAGGAGTTCGGCGCCCGGCTGGTCCCCAGTCCCCTACGGTCGGCCGAGCGGCAGGCCGCCGAGGGCCTGGCGGCCTCGAAGTACCAGTCGGTCGCCTGGACCGAGCGGCCGGCCCCACTCCTGGCTAGAAATACAACAAGGACCAGATGAGGAGGGGCATTGCAGCGGCGATGGCAGGACGGCTGCAGGGATCTGGCCCTTGTTGGCTCGCGGCTTCGGGTACACGCTATATGTAGTACCCGGGTGAGTTTGTACCACAGCCCGTTGAACGTGTCAAGCGCTTTTCCACGTTCGCGGTAAACTCCACTCGGCTCAGGAATCCCGATGGCGCGAAAGAACAAACGTAACCAACTCAGGAAGCCCCAGCGCGGATCGTCCGGTGGTGGGCGAGCAGCCCGGCCTGCGGGCATCCCGCCAGCGTCGCCGGCGGCCTCGGCCGAGAGCAATCCTACCGCGCCTGCGGCCCAGCCGGCCAAATCTGGGACGCCCGCCGTTCGTCCCCTGCCGCGCGCGACACGGGGTCGTCAGATGGCCGGGCCGCTGCCCACACAGGACGCCGCGATCCCACTCGAGCGGGTGCCCTACTTCCGATCGGACCTGCGGCGGATCGCGATCACAGCCGGCCTGATGTTCGCCCTGCTGATCGTGGGGTCGATCGTGCTTCGCGGTTTGCTCCAAGCGTGACCTTTTAACAGGCAAGCAAGAAAGCCGATCGTGTAACCGTTCTGGCACAAAGGTCCAACAACTTGCCAGGAGGTTTGCGTGTTCGATAAGAGATCCCCGCGAGAAGCTGCTCCGATCGTTGCCGAGACGGTGCTGAGCAACCAGATCAAGCTCGAAGGCCGGCTGCAGTCGACGTCCAACATCCGGTTCGATGGCGAAATGAACGGTGACCTGACCACGGAAGGCGACCTGTCGGTGGGCGAGGCCGGCCGCGTCAAAGGCAACGTCACTGGCCGCAACGTGGTCGTGGGTGGCAGCATCCAGGGCAACGTGAACACCACGGGCCGCCTCGAGATCCTGGCCACCGGTAAGGTCTTTGGCGACATCGTCGTCGGCTCGCTCATCATTGACGAGGGCGGCATCCTCCGCGGCAAGAGCGCGGTTCACTCGGAAGAGTCGGCCGCGTCCACCGTCTCGGTCGGTATGCGTCCCGAGCCCGCCGCCGCGTAGCCGCCGGGTTTCATTCGTTCAAAGGCTCCGAGCGATCGGGGCCTTTTTCTTTTTGCCGATACTTACTAACGTCATGTTCAGCGATCCCGTCCAGTTCGTCATCAACGCGATCTATCTCGTGCCAGGCCTGCTCGTCGGGCTGATCGGACACGGGCTGGCGCAGGCAGCCTTCGCCGTCGCCCGCGGCGATCAGACGCCACGCGTCGACGGTCGGCTTTCGCTGGACCCGAGTCGCCATCTCGACCCGCTGGGCACGATTGCCGCGTTCTTCATCAACTTCGGTTGGGCCAAGGAGGTCCGGATCAACCCCTATCGCATGCGGAGCACGTTGGATCCTGCGCTCGTCGCGCTGGCCGGGCCGGTCGCCAACCTGCTGATCGCCATCGTGCTGTCGATCCCCATCAAGCTGGCGCTGGCGGCAGGCTCATTCGACCCCGCGGGGCCGCCCTGGCGCCTGCTGCTGGTGGCCTTCTATTTCAACGTCGCGCTCGGCGTCATCAGCCTGGTGCCGATCCCTCCGCTGGACGGCTACCTCTTCCTTGAGAGACTCTTCCGCCGGCGCTACGGCCGGCAGTTTGCCCGGATCGACGCCCAGCGGCAGCTCATCCAGCTGGTGTTCGTTCTCCTCGTGTTGCTGACCGGGATCCTGAGTTTTCTATACCTCCCGGTGGCACGACTCATCCTTCGTTTGCCGCCCTTCGCGGTAGGGTCCTGACGATGGATGCGCTTCGCGCCCTGCCGAGTGTGCATCAGGTTCTCGAGCTCGCCGAGGCACAGGCCCTGGTTGCCGTCCACGGCCGGGCACTGGTTCTGTTCGCGGTGCAGCGGGCCCTCGATGAGGAGCGCACCACCGGCACGATCGCCGACCCAGCCGCCCGTATGGCACGGATCGAGGCGCTGGCTGGCGAGTTGCGACGGCCGCGCCTGCGTCCCGTGATCAACGCGACGGGGGTTGTTCTTCATACCAACCTGGGCCGAGCCCCGATGGCCAGCGCGGCGGCGCAGGCCGCCGCGAATATCGCGGGTCGCTATTCCACGCTGGAGTTCGACCCCCGGACGGGGCGGCGGGGACGCCGTCACGACCTGGTGGCCGACCTCCTCCGCTACCTGACCGGCGCCGAAGCGGCGGCGGTTGTCAACAATTGCGCCGCGGCGGTGCTCTTGATGTTGACGGCCCTCGCCAAGGGTAAGGAGGTCATCGTCGGGCGTGGAGAGCTGGTCGAGATCGGCGGTGGGTTCCGGATGCCCGACGTCATGCGCCTCTCGGGTGCTCGCCTGGTCGAGGTGGGCACCACCAATCGCACCCGAGCCGAGGATTACGCCGCCGTCATCACGCCGAAAACGGCCGCCATCTTGAAGGTGCATGCGAGCAACTTCCAGGTGGTCGGCTTTACGGAGAGCGTTGAGATCGAGGCGCTGGCTCGGGTGGCCCGCCATCAGGGTGTGCTACTGCTGCATGACCTGGGCAGCGGGTCGCTGCTCGACACCGCCGCCTATGGACTTGCGGTGGAGCCGCGGATCCAGGACAGCCTGCGAGCCGGAACCGACCTGCTTGCGTGCAGCGGCGACAAATTGCTGGGTGGGCCGCAAGCCGGGTTGCTACTCGGCCGCGCCGAGGTGGTCGATCGAGTGATGAAACATCCGCTCGCGCGCGCGGTGCGCATCGACAAGCTCACGCTCGCGGCGCTGACGGCGACCCTGGACCTGTACCTGACCCAGTCGATGGCCGAGCTTCCGATCTGGAACATGCTCGGTACCTCCGCCGATGCGATTGCCGCCCGCGCACAGAGCTGGCAACGCTCGCTCCTGCAGCGTGGCATCGCGGTGGAGGTCGTCCCGACGGAGTCGACAGTGGGCGGTGGTTCGCTGCCCGGTGAGCGGCTGCCCACGTCCGCGCTGGCCATCACGCCACGCCCCGGCCGCGCAGCAGATCTCCTCCGCCGCCTGCGCGAGCACGAGCCGCCCGTCATCGGCCGCATCGAGCAGGAGCGCGTGCTGCTCGACCCGCGAACCGTGCTGCCCGGCGAAGACGATGCCCTCATCGACGCGGTGGTTGCCGCGCTCGCATGACCGAATCCAGCGGCGCGTCCTTCGTCGTCGGGACCGCCGGCCACATCGATCACGGGAAGTCGGCGCTGGTCAAGGCCTTGACGCAGATCGACCCCGACCGGTTGGAGGAGGAGAAGCGCCGTGGCATGACGATCGACCTCGGTTTCGCCTACATGACGCTGCCCAGCGGCCGCCGGGTGGGGTTCATCGACGTGCCGGGGCATCAACGCTTTCTCAAGAACATGCTGGCCGGCGTCCATGGCATGGATGCCGTGCTGCTCGTGATCGCGGCGGACGAGGGTCCGCGGCCACAGACGCGCGAGCACCTCGCCATCATCGATCTCCTGGGAATCGAGCACGGTCTGGTGGTCCTCACCAAGGTGGACCTGGTGGACGACGCCTGGCTCGCGCTGGTTCGCGAGGAGGTGGCCGGCGTGCTCGCCGGAACGTCGCTCCAGCGGGCGCCGATCGTCGCCGCCTCCAGCGTTACCGGCGCGGGGCTGACGGAACTGCGGGCGGCGCTGGACGGCGAGCTCGCCAACACCGTGGCGCGACCGGACGTCGGCCGCCCGCGCCTACCGGTCGACCGATCGTTCGCCATGTCGGGCTTCGGCACGGTGGTGACAGGGACGCTGGTGGGTGGGGCCCTCCGCCAGGGCGCGGAGGTCTCGGTGCTGCCTGCCGGGCGCCGGGTAAGGATCCGCGGCCTGCAGCAGCACAACCAGCCGGTCGAAGAAGCGCGACCGGGGAGTCGCACCGCGGTGAACCTCAGCGGCCTCGACCATTCCGACGTGCACCGTGGTGACGTGCTGGCGCTACCCGGGACCCTGGCGCCCAGCCGACGCCTCGACGCGCGCCTGCACGTGCTGTCGGGAGCTGCTCAACCGCTGCGTCATCGCCAGCGGCTGCTGATGTATCACGAGACGGCCGAGGTGATGGTGGAGATCAGCCTGCTCGAACGCGATGAGCTCGCCCCCGGAGACACCGGCTGGGCGCAGCTGTTTGCGGCCGGACCGCTGGTCGCCCTGGACGGCGATCGCTTCATCCTGCGCGTCCCCTCTCCGGCGGCCACGGTCGCCGGTGGCGTCATCGTCGACCGCGCGCCGCGCCGTCACCGCCGTCGCGATCCCGCGCTGCTCATCAATCTCGCCGCTCGCGAGCGTGCCGACCCGGCAACGGCGGCGGTCCTCGAGCTGGGCAAGCATCCCTGGGGTCTGCGTGACAAGGAGCTCGCTCGCTTTCTGGGCGTCCCCAGTGGACAGTTGGCGGAGGTCCTCGCCCCACTCACGGAGGGTGGCGTCGTGCGCCGCATGCCGTCGGGCTGGTTGGCCCGGGACCAATGGGACGGCTTGCAGTCACGCGTCACCACCTCGCTCGAGGCCTACCACGAGGCGCAACCGCTCCGTCGCGGGATGCCCAAAGAAGAGCTCCGCAGCCGGACCAGCATCCCGGCCGAGGTGTTCGCGGAGGTGCTTGGCCTGCTGGCGGACGAGGGTCGGATCGTGGAACGAGGAGGCGAGGTCGCGGTGGCCAGCCATAAGCAGTTGCTGAGCCGCGAGCAGGAAACCCTAATCGGCGAGTTTCTGGCCGAGCTCGAGTCGCAGCCGTTCAACCCTCCGCCGCTGGCCGACCTCTTGCGCCGGCACCCGCTGACGCCGGCGCTTCTGCAATACGTGGTCGTCGACGGGCGGATCGTGCGCCTCAACGAGGACACGGTGTTTGCCCGATCCGCCTATGACGAGGCGGTCAGGCTGTTGCGCGCCCATCTGACCGCGCATCGGACGCTGACCGTGGCGGCCGCCCGCGACCTGCTGGGTTCGAGCCGCCGTTACGTTCTTCCCTTGCTCGAGTGGATGGACGCGCAGAAGATCACGCGCCGGGTCGGAGACGACCGTATCCTGAGAAGTTGATGCGCGCGGCGTCGCCGCTCCGTGTCGTGGCGGCCGGTCTGGCGCTCGTCATGGCGCTGGCGGCCTGCGGGCCCCAACCTCCAGACGCCGCGACATTGCTCAAGCAGTCGAGTCAGCGCATGCTCGGTCTGAAGGGCTTTCATTTTCAGATGCAGATCACTGGCTTCACCGGTCCCGCCGAGCCGGTGCAAAGCGCCCAGGGTGATGCGCACCCGCCGGACTTGCACGCGAAGGTGAATCTCAAGGAGGGCGGAATTCTGCTGGAGGTCGAGGTCATCTTCAACGCCGACAAGATCTATCTGAAATCGTTCACCGGCGGCTGGCAGCAGCTCACGGCCGCGCAGGTCGCGGAGTTCTTCGATGCGCGGCTGCTTTTCGATCCACAGGCCGGCCTGTTCGCCGCGATGCGTGATACCACGGCGCCATACCGCGGCAACAGCGAAAAGGTGAACGGGCATGACGCCTATCCGGTCGACGGCGTCCTGCAGGGGCCCCGGGTCAATCAATTGCTTCCGTTGATTCGCGAGCAGGGTGCGTACCACGCCACCTATTGGATCGAGAGTTCGAGCAGCAACCTCTGGCGCGCCCGGGTCAGCGGTAATCTCTTCGATGCGTCACAGCCGGCAACGATCGTTTTCGACTTCTCCAATCATGATCACCCCGTTTCGGTCAGCCCGCCTCCGCTCGGTTAACCGCCCGGCCCTGCTCGCGCTGACGGGCGCCGGGCTGTTCCTGGCCTCCCTCGACGCCTACGTCGTCGTCACCGCCCTGCTGCCCATGCTGACCTCGGTTCACATCGCGGTCAACCGGCCCGAACAGGCGACGCCGATCATCACCGGGTTTCTCCTCGGCTACCTCGCCGTCATGCCGATTGCGGGCGGGCTCAGCGATCGGTTCGGGCGGATCCGGATTTTCGCCGCCTGCCTCGCCCTCTTCGCCTTCGGATCGTTTTTGACGGCCAGCGCACCATCGCTCTCGCAGCTCGTCACCGGCCGGCTGCTGCAGGGCGCCGGTGGGGGCGCGCTCGTGCCCGCCGTGCTGGCGCTGGCCGCCGATCTGTACCCGGCTGGCGACCGCAGCCCGGTGCTGGGGGCAGTCAGTGCTCTCCAGGAGATCGGCAGCGTCCTGGGGCCGCTCTGGGGCGGTCTCGTCACGGCATCATCCTTCGGCTGGACCTGGATTTTCTGGCTCAACATCCCCGCCGCCGCCGCGATCATTTGGGCCCTCTGGCCAGAGATTCGCTCGCGGCGTGAGGAGCGCCGTCCCACGCACCTCGATTGGATCGGCGCCTTGCTGGCCACCGCGGGACTCGCCCTCTTGACGCTGGCGCTGTATGCGGCCAATCCCGAAGAAAGTCCGGTGGGTGCCGGATTCATCTGGCAGGCGCCGCTGGCGATCGTGTTTTTAGCCCTCTTTGTCTGGTACGAGCGGCGCGCGGCGCAACCGTTGATCAATGTCAGCCGGTTCCGTGATTCGTCATTCAGCGGGTCGGCGCTCACGAACGCGATCGCGGGCGCTGGTCTGATGGTCGCCCTCGTCTATATCCCGGTGCTCGCCAACGCGGTCTTCTCGATGAATGCGAGCGGGTCAGCCCTTTTGCTGGTGCGGCTGATGCTTGGCATTCCCATCGGCGCCTTGCTTGGCGGCTGGCTCGCGCACCGGCTGCGGAGTTACCGATTCGTCGCCGCGCTCGGTCTGGTCCTGGCGGCCGTGGGATTCTTCATGCTGTCGGGTTGGAACGAGGGATCGCTCAAGCCCCACCTGATCGGACCACTGACGCTGGCGGACGGCGAGCTGTTTCTCACCGGGCTGGGGCTCGGCATCGAGATCGCGCCGGTCAGCGCGGCGTTGCTGGACGCGGTGGGGGAGGCGGAGCGAGGCGCGGGCGCATCGTTCCTGATCGTCATGCGACTGGTCGGGATGCTGGTCGGCTTCTCGCTGGTCGCGGGATTTGGGCTCTGGGAATTTCATCGCGCCACCGCCCACCTCTTGCCGCCACTGCCCGGTCTCAATCCAAACTTCGCGGCCCAGTTCGCCATCTACACGCTGAAGGTCAAGCAGGCGATTTTCGACGAATACCACCTGATCTTCCGCGCGACCGCGATCGCTCTGCTGGTTGGCGCCGCGGTGGCCGCGGCGACCCTGCGGCCGCTGGCTCGACCGCGCTGGCGATAGCGGGTCTATTCTGAGCCGCGACACCCATGGCCCTGGTCGGGATCGATCTCGGCGGTACGCAGCTGCGCGTGGCGGTCGCGGACGACCGCGGCCGTCTGCGTACGATCGTGCGCCGTCCGACCGAGGCCGCCCGCGGACGGCAACATGTCATCAATCGCATCGTGGCGGCGGTCGCGGACGGCCTGGCGGAGGACGGGACACCGGCGCGCCGAGTGCGAGCGCTGGGAATCGGCCTGCCTGGGCCGGTGGACCCGTCCGCCGGCCTGGTCATCAGCCCCGCGAACCTGCCGGGATTCCGGAATGTGCCGCTGAACCGGATCCTCACCCGCGCCACGGGTATTCGCAGCTACCTCCATCACGACGCGCACCTGGCGGCCCTTGGCGAGCACCGGCGCGGCGCCGGTCGCGGCGCCAGCGAGCTGATCTACGTCACGGTTTCCACCGGCATCGGGGCCGGGCTGCTGATTCGGGGCGAGCTCTACGCCGGCGCGCATGGGAGCGCCGGGGAGATCGGCCACATCGTGGTCCAGCGCGACGGGCCCCTCTGCACCTGCGGCAATCGCGGCTGCGTCGAGGCACTCGCCAGCGGCACCGGCATTGCCCGGGCCGCGCGTGAGCTGGGGGCGCGAACCCCCGCGAGCGCGCTTCATGAACTGCCAGCGCCGGCGGCCGAAGATGTGGTGCGGGCCGCTCGCGCAGGCGATCAGCTGGCGATGAGCATTCTCGACTCAGCCGGCACCTATCTTGGGATCGCGATGGGGACGCTCATCAACCTCTTCAATCCACAGTTGATCGTGCTCGGCGGCAGTGTCCTCAAGGCTGGGGCGCCGCTGCTGGCACCGATGCGTCGCTCGATGCTCGCGTCCTCATGGAAGGCGGCGCGGCGCGGTCTTCGCATCGTCCCGCCCGCGTTGGGCGACGACGTGGGACTCATCGGTGCCGTCGAGTTCGCGCGCCTCCGCGCCGGGCATGCCCGTTCGGCTTGATCCGCCGGCGCTCCCGGGATGGGAGCCGGCGTTCGCCGCCGTGCGGGAGCAAGCCCGCAAGCGCGGACTGCGCGCCTTGGTGGTCGGCGGCTACGTGCGCGACCACCTGCTGGGTGGGGACCGAGAAAATCAGATTCGCGAAGTCGACATCCTGGTGGAAGGGAAAGGCGCGATCCAGCTGGCGACCGATGTCGCCGCCGCGATGAAGCTCCACCCGCCGGTCGTCTTCGAGCGATTCGGGACCGCCCATCTCGACTTCGATCATCGCGCGCTGGAATTCGTCTCCAGCCGCGTCGAGACCTACGATCCATCGAGCCGTAAACCGCAGGTAAGCCCGGGCACGCTCAAAGACGACGTCATGCGCCGTGACTTCACCGTCAACACGCTGCTGATGGATTGGGATGGCACCGTGCTCGATCTCACCGGGCGCGGCCTTGCCGATCTAGAGTCGCGCCGGATCGTCACGCCCCTCGAGCCCACGTCCACCTTCGATGAGGATCCGCTGCGCATGTTGCGAGCGATCCGCTTTGCCGCGACGCTCGACTTTACCCTCGATGCGTCGGTCGAGGCGGCCATCCGAAACCACTCGGGCCGGCTGCAGCCACCGACAGTTTCGATGGAGCGGATCCGCGATGAATTCTCCAAGCTGCTTGTGGCGGACCAGGTGGGGCGTGGATTGGAGCTGCTCGATGCGACCGGGCTGCTGGTGCGGATCCTGCCCCAGCTCGAGTCGGGCAAAGGCATGCAGCAGGGCGGATGGCACAGCCACGATGTGTTCGGCCACGCCCTGCTGGCGGCAATGCTCGCCCCGCCCGATCTCACGACGCGACTCGCCGCGCTGCTGCACGATGTCGGCAAGCCGGCCGTCCACGAGCTGCGCGAGGGAAAGCCGACCTTCATCGGCCACCAGGAGGTTGGTGCGACGATGGCGGGACCTGCACTGAGACATCTGCGCTATCCGGGCGAGCTGGTCGACGCCGTGACGACCTTGATTCGCCTGCACATGCGCCCCATCCAGTACGACCCGCAGGGTTGGGAGGACAAAGCGGTGCGCCGCCTGGTGCGCGATGCGGGTGACCAGCTTGACCGGCTGCTGGCGCTGGCGCGCGCCGACATGCGCGCCAGTCATTACCCGGACGTCAAAAAAATCGATGACCTCGAGGCCCGCATCCGGCGGCTCGATGCCGACGCCATCGCGGCCATCCGTTCGCCGCTCACCGGCGAGGAACTGATGAAGCGCTTTGGACGGCCGCCCGGTCCATGGATCAAGCGCGTCAAGTCGGCGCTCGAAGAGGCGATCGTCGATGGCGCGCTGGCGTCGGACACGCGGGCCGCCTGGGATTACCTCGAAGCGCACCCCGAACTGCTTTCCGAGTGACCGCCATGCGCCGCTGGCCGTGGCCGTTCTTGCTACTGCTGGTGGGGGCCGTGCTGGCTACCACACGGGTGATGCCAGCCTTCACCGTGAGCCCGACCCTGGTGCTGGTTGTCTTCCTGCCGCCATTGCTGTTTGATGCCGGCTTCTCGTTGCGGGTCGCCGCGGTGCGTCGCGAGCTGCCCTGGATCCTGTTGCTCGGCGTCGGCGGTGCCGTGCTGGCGGCCGCGCTGGTCTTCGTTCTCCTTCGTGCGGCCGGATTTCCCTCAGACGAAGCACTGCTGCTGGCCGCCATCCTGGCTGCGACGGACCCGGTTTCGGTGTTCGCCGCCCTGCGCCGATTGCATACACCCGAGCGGCTTCGCGTCGCGCTCGAGGGCGAAAGCCTGGTCAACGACGGCGTCGCGGTGGTGCTCTTCGTCGTCGCGCTGGCGGTGGTTCAGCGCCGTGTGCTCGCGCCACCCGGTGTTCTCGGCCTCTTCCTGCTGCTGACGCCTGGCGGTCGGCGCGGCCCTCGGGCTGCTGACACGCCAGGTTCTCGCGACCCTCCCAAAGCCGGTGCAAATCGCGCTCACGGTGGTGGCCGCCTACGCGTCGTACTTGCTGGCTGACCGAATCGGCGCGAGCGGTCTCCTCGCGGTGATTGCGCTGTCGTTGATCCTGGGAAGCGCTTATCAACCAACGACTCACCATCAAGTCCATCGGTTCTGGCGCCAGCTGGGTTTTGCCATGTCGAGTGTTGTCTTCCTGTTGGTCGGCCTGCAGGTCCATCTCGACCAGGTGGTGCGGGTCGCCGGCCGCTTGCTGCTGCTGGTCGCGGTGGTGATGCTTGCTCGAGCGCTGATGGTGACCCTCGTCACGCTGGCCAGGAGCGATCTCTGGCCCTGGTCCTGGCGGGCCGCGCTGGTCTGGGCCGGGTTGCGGGGCGCGCTGTCGCTTGCGCTCGCGCTGGCACTCCCTGCGGATCTGGCGGGCCACGACGAAATCCTGGCCCTGACCTTCGGTTTCGTCTTCCTTTCGCTGGTTGTTCAGGGTCTTTCCACAGGCCCCGTATTCCGACTCCTGGGGATATCGCGACAGACAGCTGTCGCAACGGTTCATTAGGCTGATGCTCTGCTAAACTCTGCGTCGCCACGGACGCGTCGGAGCAGGCTCGACGCGACCAAGGCTCGCGGGTATAGGGGAACATGCTGCTCAGTCTTCGGCTGCTCCGGCGAATCGCGCGGGAACTTCCGCGCTACGGCAAGCTCACTTATTGTCTCTACCGCGATCCACGCGTCCCGCAGCGCAACAAGATCGCGTTGGCGGGGGCCATGGCCTTGATCCTCAACCCGGTGGTCGACGTCCCGCTGCGGTTGCCGATCTTTGGCGAGATGGATGCGGTCGCCCTCACAGTGTTGGCGGTGCGGCTATTCGTCGAAAAGGCGCCCAAAGACGTCGTGGCCGAACATCAGGAACAGATCGCCCTGGGGACCAGCCTCTTCGACCAGGACCTGCGCAACAGTCGACAGGGCCTGCAGGCCAGATTGAACGATTTGCGTGGGCGTGGACGTCTGGTCGTCGCCCGCCATCGGAGGAATGCAATATGAAGGTTGTCTTGATCCAGGACGTGAAAGGCACCGGGAAAGCCGGCGAGACGAAAGACGTCGCCGACGGCTTTGCCCGTAACTTCCTGCTGCCGCGAAAGCTGGCCCAGCAGGCCACCCGCGGCGCTCAGGAACAGGTCGATCGCCAGAAGGCCACCGAAACCAAACGCGAGGAGCGCGAGCTGGCCGATGCCCGGGCATTGGCCGTACGGCTCGAGGCGGCGCAGGTCGTATTGAAGCTCCGCAGCGGGAAGGATGGCAAGCTGTTCGGCGCCGTGACGAATGCCGACGTGGCATCGGCGCTCAAGCAGCAACATGGGATCACCCTCGACCGTCGCAAGATCGAGTTCGAGCAGCCTGTCAAGGCGATGGGGCCGGGCAGCGCGCACGTAAAGCTGCACCGTGAGGTCACGGCCCGCATCCCGTTGATGGTCGCCTCCGCTTGACGGTCGACCTGAGACGTTCGCCGGCCCCGCCGGCGGCCGGTGGCCGCGTGCCGCCGCACAACCTCGAAGCGGAAGCATCGGTCCTCGGCTCCTTGATGCTCGACCGCAACGCGATCGTGCGGGTGGCTGACTTTTTGCGACCCGAAGATTTTTACCTGGATCATCACGCCCAGGTGTACCGCGCGGCGCTGAACCTGTACGATCGCGCGGATCCCATCGACCTGCTCACGCTCGCCGCCGAGCTGGAGACGATGCGCGTGCTGGAGCGGATCGGCGGTCAGGCGTTCCTTGCCGAGCTGCAGAGCGGCGTGCCGACGGCCGCCAACGTCGAGTACTACGGCCACCTGGTCGAGGAAGGCGCGACCAAGAGAAAGTTGATCGGCGCCGGCGGACGAATCACGGCGCTTGGTTTCGACGAGAGCACGCCCGCCAGCCAGGCGCTGGATACCGCGGAAAGCGTCATCTTCAACATCGCCGAAGGCCGCATCACCCAGGACTTCGTCGCCCTCAAGGACATTCTCAAGACGACCTGGGATCAGATCGAGCAGATCCACAAAGATTCGTCGGTCATCTCCGGCGTGCCAAGTGGTTTCCACGATCTGGATGCAAAAACCGGCGGTTTCCAGAAGTCAGATCTGATCATCATTGCTGCAAGACCTGGGGTGGGAAAATGTGTGGTTTGGAACACGCTCGTCGATGATCCGGTCACTGGCGCTCGGGTCACGATCGAACAGATCGTTCGTGAGCGGAGACCAATCGTGTTTGGGTTGTCGCCGCGAGGACGGATCGAATGGCGTCACGTCAGCGATTGGGTTGATAGCGGTGTTCAGCCATGTTTTGCGGTGACGACGCAGACCGGCCGGCGCATCGAGGTGACCGGACATCATCCGTTTATGACGGTCAGCGGCTGGCAGCCGCTACACGATCTGGTCGTTGGCGACGCGATCGCTGTGCCACGGGCACTGCCGAGTTTCGGTAAGGAATCGATCGATCCGCAGCGCGCTCGGCTACTAGGATATTCCATTGGCGATGGGGGCCTCTCCCGTGGATCGCCCGCTTTCACAAATACGGACCCGATCATCATTGACGATTTCAAAGAGAGCGTCGCGTCGCACTTTCCAAACTGCCACATTGCCCAGCGGGGCATAACCTACTTCGTCTGTGCGTGGGCACGAGTGAGGTCGCTCAAGTTGAAAGAACGCCTCGCCGTCTATCTCCGCCGCGTGCGGAGGCCAATTGCGAAGAGTCCAATCATCGGCTGGCTCACACAGTTCGGTCTATGGGGAAAAAAGGCAGACATCAAGCGCTTTCCTGATCAGGTGTGGCGATGGAACCGCGAGACGCTTCGGGAGTTCCTGCGAGCATTAATGTCCTGTGACGGCAGCATCTTCGCGACCCAAAATGGCCATCCCCGGATCGAATTCGCGGTCGCGTCAGAAGGCTTAGCAAAGGATGTTCACCACGCCTTCGTCCGGTTCGGCATCGTATCGCGCCTCTACCGAAAGTCTGAGCGTTGCTGGCGCGTTCAAATCACCGACTCCGAGTCCGTGGCTCGATATCAAGCCGAAATTGGCTGGATCGGCGAAAAGGCAGGTCGGTTCCCAAATGACTTGCCGCAATTCCGGAGCAACAACGGGCATCTGCCCAACGCGGTCTGGAAGTTGGTCGGTCAGGCAGCTTCGGCGCGTAATCTGTCGTGGGCGAAGCTCGCGGTCGTCTCCGGCGAGCGCGTTCGCACCTCCAAATTTGAGACCTACAATCCACGGACCAATCACGGCTTGTCTCAGCGTCGCCTGGCGATCTTCAACGAAGTGCTCGACGATCCACAGCTCGCGGCGCTAGCGAATCCGGAGTTGTACTGGGATCGGATCGTTTCGATCGAGCCGGCTGGTAACCACCAGGTCTATGACCTGACGGTTCCCGAGGGCGCCAACTTCATCGCCGAGGACGTTATTGTCCATAACACCTCGCTGACACTCAACATCGCACAGCACGCATCGATCCAATACAAGGTTCCTGTGGCGATTTTCTCGCTCGAAATGTCGGAGCAGCAGCTCGTTACCCGACTGCTGTGTAGCGAGGCGTCCGTCGATTCATATCGCCTTCGGACTGGACTTTTGAAAGACGCGGAGTGGCCGCGGATCGCGCAGGCGATGGGGGCGCTCTCGGAGGCCCAAATCTATATCGATGACTCGCCGAGCATTTCGGTGATGGAGATGCGAACGAAGGCACGCCGCTTGAAATCGGCGAACAATCTTGGGCTGATCATCGTCGACTATCTGCAGTTGATGCAGGGTCGGAATCAGGAAAACCGCGTGCAGGAGGTCTCTGAGATATCACGTTCACTGAAGAGTCTGGCTCGCGAGTTGCAAGTTCCGGTCATCGCTTGCTCTCAGCTGAGTCGAGAGCCGGAGAAGCGAATTGACCACCGTCCGCAGCTTGCAGACCTCAGAGAAAGTGGCGGCATCGAGCAGGACTCGGACCTCGTGCTCTTCATTTATCGCGAGCGTTTTTACAACGACAACGTCGCAGAGGACAGGCGCAACATCGCCGAGATCATCATCGCGAAGCACCGCAATGGTCCCACCGGAAAGATCGAGCTGCTCTTCATCGATGAGCAAACCAGGTTTGCCAACCTCGATCGGGCACGCGGGCGCTAGCGGATGGTCACGATCCTCGTAGGCGGCCAGTGGGGCGACGAGGGGAAGGGCAAGATCATCGACCTTCTCTCGGAAAACGCCAACATGGTCATCCGCTCCCAGGGTGGCAACAACGCGGGCCATACGGTCGTCAACGCCGGGCAGGAATTCCGCTTCCATCTGATTCCGTCCGGCATTCTCTATCCCAGCACGACCTGCGTCATCGGCAACGGCGTAGTCCTCGATCCGCGCGTGCTGCTCGAAGAGATGGAGCAGGTGCGGTCGCGCGGCATCAGCACCGACCGGCTCGTCATTTCCGACCGCGCCCACCTGATCATGCCCTGGCATCCGATCTTCGACAAGCTGGAGGAAGAGCAGCGGGGCGATGACCGACTTGGCACCACCTGGCGCGGCATCGGCCCCGCCTATGCCGACAAGATCCGGCGCATCGGCTTCCGCGCCGGCGATCTGCTGAAGCCGCGCTTCCTGGAGAAAAAGCTCGGGTTCGTCTTGAACAAGATCAAGAATCCGATCCTGCAGGAGCTCTACCACGTTCCGCCGCTCGACCCGCAGGCGGTCCTAGCCGAGTACACCGCGTACGGTGAGCGTCTCGGCCCGCACATCAAGGACATCTTCCCGATCGTCCAGCAGGCTTTGACGCGGGGCGACCGGGTCCTGCTGGAGGGCGCGCAGGGCAGCATGCTCGACCTCGACTTCGGCACTTATCCCTACGTCACCTCATCCTCGCCCACGGCGGGCGGCGCGCTGACCGGCTCCGGTATTCCGCCCACCGCGGTCGACCTGACGATGGGCGTTTTCAAGGCGTACACCACCCGGGTCGGGTACGGGCCCATGCCGACCGAACTGAACAATGCACTCGGCGAGCAGATCCGCGAGATCGGCGTCGAGTACGGCACGACGACCGGGCGGCCGCGCCGGGTCGGGTGGTTCGATGCCGTGGTGGCGCGCTACAGCGTGGCGCTGAACGGGATCGGTTCGATCGCCCTGACCAAGCTGGACGTCCTCGGGGAATTCGATCCCATCCGCATCTGCACCGGGTACCTCAACAAGGGCGAGTTGCAGTCGTTTCCGATGTCGAACATCAGCCACCTCAAGCATGCGGAGCCGGTCTACGAGACGATGCCCGGGTGGCGCTCATCGATCGCGGATGTGCGTCACCCCGACGACCTGCCCAAAGCGGCTCGGCGCTACATCGACCGGCTCGCCGAGCTCAGCGGCGCCCCCATCGACATCGTCTCGGTCGGACCCTCCCGCGACCAGACGATCTGGATGCAGGGCGGGCCAGAGAAGCTAGCGGTGCGTCAGAAGCAGGAAGGCCAACCCAGCCACCGCTAGATACCAGATCAATGAGATGCCGGTGAGCAATAACCGGGTCGGGCGGTTGATCGAGGGGGTGGTCCAGGTCAGGAGGAGACCAACCGGATTGATGATCGCCAGGGCGAGGCCGATGGCGAGGGGACTTCGGATACCGCCGCGCACTGGCCCGCCGCGCGTCGCCGCGCGGCGCATCTGCCGCACGAGATCGTTGGAATCCGTTTGCACGTCGAAGGATCGGACCGGGCGGGTGTTCGCGGCGCGACTGTAGGCCGTCGCCACCGGCGACATCGCCATCACGGGTTGCCGCGCCTCCTGGCGCACCGGTGCCCATAGCCGATGCGGGTCGGGCGGCTCGCCGGACTCGACCGTGAGCGTGCGAAGCGGCGCGGGCCGGCTTGGCAGGCGAATGCGACCGCGTAGGAGGTCCTGGGCTCGCAATGCGATGGTCGCCACCACGCTGACCAGCAACAGCCCTTGCCAGGCGGCCTGCTGTCCCTCGCCGTACCAGCGCAGGATCATCGTTGCCATGCCTGCGGCGACGCCGAAGGCGAAGGTAAATCGCTCCGGGATCAGCACGCGACGCCGATCCGCGGCAACATAGCCGGCGAGAAAAAGCGACGGCCCCGACGCGAGCTGGAAGCCGAGGTCGGATCGGATCACGAGCGCCAGCGCGGCGATGCCGAACAAAAAGCCCGTGACGATGCCGAGGGAAATCTTTCGCGTGTACCACAGATAAATAACGCCGATGAGCACGGCACCGGCCGAGGTGACACCGATCGGTCCCGAGACATTGCCGACGTACAGCTTGACCGGGTCGATGACCAGCTGCAGCTTGTACCACAGCGTCAGTGGATCGTCGAGATGGCGCCCGTCGAAGGGATTGACGTAGCCGAACCCGAGCTGCCGCTGGATCAAGAACAGGATGCCGAACACGATCAGCGCCGGATGCAACATCACGCGCTGGAGCTGCGGCCAGATGATGGTATCGACCACGATGAAGATGATCACCATCGTGGCCGCGACCCAGGCGGGCGTCCGGGGTGGGAAGAAGCAGGCGATCAGAATGCTCGCTACCAATGGATGTGTGGCCTTGTAGCCGATCCACGCCGGCAGCCCGAAGGTGAGGCGCGCCAGCTGCAATGCGAGCAGGCACACGATGCCGGCGAGAAACGAGATGGCGAAGAGCAGGAGGGCGTCCTGCAAGAAGAAGAGGATGCCGGCGATCACCAGCGGCAGCAGGGTGAGCGCGTAGGCGAGGTCGTAGTTGAGTTGCTCCGGCTGGACCAGGAGCAGCTGCGGGACACCATGCAGCGCTCGCCAGAGCTGTCGCACGACGAGCATTGTAGTCGAGCTCCGGCGGAATTTGGCCCAGACTTGGACGCTGCGTCCAAAGCCGCGGCGATCCGCCGAAGAACGTCTGCTATCCTTACTCCGTTTTTCCGGGCACCCACGTGAGATTTTCGCGCCGCATTACGCTGCTTACGCCCATCACCCTGGCCGCCGGGTTGCTCGCCACCGTTGTCGCGGTTTCCGCGGCGGACACGCGTTGGACGTCGACTGGTGCCCAGCAGCCCGGGTCGCCGGATCGGCCCGTCTGGTCGATCGCGGTGTCACCGACTCATCCGGCAGTGTTGCTCGCTGCAACGCAAGGCCGTGGCGTCCTGCGAAGCACGGACTCCGGCACAACCTGGACATCGGCGATCGCGGGCGTCGACGGCGCGTGGGTGGTGGGATTCGACCCGCAACAGCCGGCGACAGCTTACGCCGGCACCCAGACCCTGGGCCTCTACAAGTCTCTCGACGAAGGCAAGACCTGGAGGGCACAGAGCCAGGGACTCAACAACCTGGACGTCCGGTCGATTGCGTTCGGCACCGGCCTGGTCCTCGCCGGGACGGCTCTGGGCGTCTATTACTCAAGCGACGGCGCCGGCTCCTGGCACGCCCTCGGCCTTGACACCCAGTCGATCGCCGCGGTCGCCGTGCTCCCCAGCGCCAACGGCTTTACGCTCTTTGCCGGGGTCGATAACGGCCCGGTGGGTGCTGCCTTCTTGCTGAAAAGCGAGGGACTGGGCGGCAGCTGGGCGGTCGTCAAAGGCAACTTTCCCGCCGATGCGGTCGTTCCCTCGCTGGCGGTCGCGTCGGCCCCATCGGGAGGGACCGATCCGCCGCTCCTCGCCGGCACCTCGGAGGGCCTCTTTCGCAGCGACGATCGAGGCGTGACCTGGAATCCATTGGCCGGCCTGCCTTCGACGGACTTCAACCTCGTCCTCTTCAATCCGGCCAACCCTGACCAGATCTACGTCGGCAGCGACGGCGACCAGGGTAATGGCGGCGTTTTCCGGTCCCTCGATCGGGGCGCGAGTTGGGGCACCTTCGGTGCGGGTCTCCCGGCCAAGCCCCGCGTCACGGCGCTGGCACTGCAGCCGCTCAACCCAGCGCAGGTGGTCGCGGCCACCTGGAATCCGACCGATGGCTCGGCTGGGGCCTACCGGATCGAGGACCCCGCCGCGAGTGTGGCTGGCGTGACTCCGACAGCCGCACCCTCCGCGAGCGGCAGGGCTTCGGCGACGCCACGGGCCAGCACCCCGAGTCCGGCGCCGGTTCGGCGTTCCAGCGGTTCGCCGGCCTACGCGACCTACGCCGTTGCCCTGGCGCTGCTCGTCGCCCTCGGCGGTGCGATCCTGGCGCGGCGCTGGCGCATGCGGCGCGAGGACAGCCGCATTTACCGCCCGTGACTCAGCGTCACAAGCAGCGCTCCGCCGTTAACCATCTCTTCACCGGTTCAGGCTGGCGGTGGGCGGCCCACGCCGGTACCCTCATGGCTACGGCCCGTCGAAGGCGGGCTCAGGAGGTCGATCCCGCGTGCTCACGACCCGGAGGCGTGTCCTGATGGTGGACTCGGCTGAGGCGACCCTGAAGACGCTGGCACTGGAGTTGCCGTCGCCGCCCAAGGCGCTCGCCTCCTATGTGCCCGTCCAGCAAGTCGGCGAGCTCCTCTACACCTCGGGGGTCATCCCCAGCTGGAACGGCGATGTCCAGTTCCGCGGGGTCGTCGGCGCGGATGTGAGCGTCAAGGATGCCGCCCGCGCCGCCGAGATCTGCGCCCTGAACATCATGGCGCTGATTCGCCAGCACGCCGGGTCGCTTGACCGGGTGGAGCAGTTCATCCAGCTCAGCGGGTTCGTGCGCTCCGCCGCCGGCTTCGAAGAGCAGCCGAAGGTCCTCAACGGCGCCTCAGACCTGATCTACAAGGTGTTCGGAGAACGCGGGCGGCACACCCGGCAGGCGCTGGGCACCAGCGAGTTGCCGCTCGGGGTCCCGGTCGAGATCTCGGCGATCATCCGCCTCAAGCCCTAAGCCGCCAGCGGCAGCCATGCCGTGAACGTGGCTCCCTGGCCGGGCTCGCTGGATGCCTCGATGGTGCCCTGGTGCGCCTCGACGATCGACTTGGCGATGGCCAGCCCTAGCCCCGAACCGCCGGTCGACCGGTCGCGCGCCTTCTCCCCCCGGTAGAAGCGCTCGAAGATATGGGGGAGGTCCTGGCGCGAGATCCCAGGGCCGGTGTCCTGCAACCGGATGGCGGCTCGCCCGTCCGCCTGGAAGACGCTCCAGTGCTGCTCCGCGCCGGGGGCGTACTTGAGGGCGTTCTGGGCCAGGTTGGTCACCACTTGCTTGAGCGCCTCCGGGTCGGCTCGCACCGTGACGCCCGGCTGAAGGTCGCGTGACTCCACGGCTCCCTTGTCGCGCAGGCTCAACTCGTCGAGCGCCTGGCCGACGAACTGGTCCAGCATGACCGGCTGGCGGCTGGGTGCGCGGCCCGATTCGAACCGGGTCAGCGTGAGCAGGTCATTGACCAGCCGGGTCATCCGCGCGCTCTCTTGCTGCATGGCGGCGAGAGACGTCTGGAGCGTCTCGGGGTCGACAACCTCCCGCCGCCCCAGCACATCGATGTAGCCGGCGATCGACGTCAGTGGCGTGCGTAACTCGTGCGAAGCGTCCGCGACGAAGTGCCGCATCTGCTCCTCCGACTGACGGCGGACCTCGAAGGCCTGGTCGATGCCCGCCGCCATCTGGTTGAAGGCAACCGCCAGCGTGCCGATCTCATCGCTCGACCTCGGCACCGTAACTCGCTGCTTGTAGTCGCCGGCCGCCAGCTTGCCCGCGGTATCCGACATCTGCTTCAGGGGACGGAGCGCGCGGCCGACGATCAGCGGACTCAGCAGCAGAGCCAACAGCAAGACAGAGAGCGACCCGATGACGGCGACCTGGCGGTCGAGGCTCAGGGTGCGGTCGATGTCATCGGTTGGGATCGAGAGCTGCGCCAGGGCGATCGCCTTGGTGCCGTTGCGGATGACGTTGAGCACCACGAGAGAGGTCGAGCCGTCGGCGGCGGTCGCCATGTAGTAGGCCTTGGGCCTGCTCAGGGCGGCGGTGCGGTAGTCCTGGATGGTCAGCGTCGGCACATCGGGACTGGTGGCGAGCGTCGCCGGCGTGGACGCGATCAAGCCGCCATTCGGTCCGAGGATCGCGGCCGAGGTCCGTCGAGAGCGGAGCTCGTCGCTGAACGTCTGCGACAGGATGAGCGCGCGCACGACGGTGGCGGGCCGGCTTGCGTTCTGTCTCTTGAAGGCGGTGAAGACCGCGTTGTATTCGCTGACCAGGACATCGGCGTTGCTGCGAAAGAGGACCTCGCGCGCGGCGAAGTACTGGGCGATGCCTCCGGCGAGCAGCAACACCGCCAGCAAACCGAGATAGAGGAAGGTCAGACGCCAGCGCAGCGATCGGAAGCGGGCCATGACTAGCCGCGCCCGCCGCGGCGCGACTGACGGCTCATGCCTTGATGCGGTACCCGACGCCCCTTACCGTCTGGATCAACTTATGCGGCTCATCGCTGAGCTTCTGGCGAAGGTACCGGATATAGACCTCGACGTTGTTGGCGTCGCCAAAGAAGTTGTACCCCCACACCTGGTCGAGAATGCGGTCGCGGGCCAGGACCTGGTTGGGATGCATCATCAGCAGGCGCAGAAGGTCGAACTCGCGAGCCGAGAGCTCGATGGCGCGCCCGTCCCTGCGCACCTCGCGCGTCGTTTCATCCATGGTGAGGTCCTGTACCTGGAGGAGCGGCCCTGCGCTCGGATTTCGCCGGCGCATCACGGCCCGGATTCGCGCCAGCAGCTCGCCGAAATCGAAGGGCTTGACCAGGTAATCGTCGGCACCGACCTCGAGGCCCTTGATGCGATCAGCGACCTCGTCCTTAGCCGACAGGATGATGACGCCGGTGTCCTTGTTGCCACGGATCGGCCGTCGAGCTTGGGCATCATCACGTCCAGCACGACGACGTGCGGCTTGAACTCGCTGATCATGCGTAGCGCGGCCTGGCCGTCAGGTGCGGTCTGGACCTGGAACCCTTCGTACTGCAGCCCGAGGCGAATGAAGTCGACGATGCTGCGTTCGTCGTCGACGACGAGCACCCGCGGGCTGCGGGAGGGCGACACCTCGGGAGCCGTCTCTGCCATGTCGAGTCTCAATATAACGGCGGTTTTGGCGAAATCCCATCTTCTGACGGGCTTCTAAGGGGGCTTTAAGCAAGGCGATTTTGCGCCGTCCTTGAGTAAGCTTTCCCGGTGCAGCCGGCTGACGCGCCACAGCGTCCACCCGTGACCCGCCGGCGCTCGTGGCTCCTGCCGTCGCTGGTCGGCGGGTACCTGGCGGTCGTGACCCTTTTCATGGTCTTCGTCCTCCACCTGTCGGTGTCGCCCGAGCGTCTGCTGCTCCTGATGCTGATCGCGGCCCTGATCCTCGGGCGGGCCAGGCTGTTCCTCGCGGATTGGATCCCGTTTCTCGTTCTCTTTCTTTCCTACGAGTACCTGCGCGGCCTGAGCGGCAAGCTGGGAATGCCGATTCATGACGTGACATCGCTCGAACGGCTGATCAGTTTCGGGCAGATCCCCAGCCTGCTCCTGCAGCAGGCCTTCTATCACGCGGGTCAGGTCAGCTGGTACGACATCGCCGGTACCATGTTCTATTTCCTACACTTTGCGTTTCCGCTCGGGCTCGGCTACCTCTTCTGGATCGTCGACCGGCACAGCTTTCTACGATTCTCGCGGGCGCTGATCGCGATGTCGTTTGCCGCTTTCGTCTTCTACCTGTTGCTGCCGGTCGCACCACCGTGGAAGGCGGTGCCCGGTGTGGTCAAGATCATCGATCACACGTTGCCGAGCTTCACCGACATACCCGGGCTGCCGGTGCCGGCCACTATCTACCACTGGCTGACGCCCAACCAGTATGCGGCGATGCCGTCCCTACACGCGGCCTTCCCCTTTATGGGTGCACTGTTCGCGTTACGCCTCTGGGGCCGCCGCGCCTGGCTGACGCTCGCCTATACCGCCTGCGTGTGGCTCAGCATCGTCTACCTGGGCGAGCACTACATCGTCGACATCATCGGTGGGGTCATCTTCGCCCTCGCCGTCTTCTTCGGCGAAGACGCCTTCACCACCTGGTGGCACTCGCGTCATGCAAGTGCACAGTTACACAGAACCTAACCGGGCGGGTGCGTCGTCCAGCGGCCCATCGCGCACTCGGCCGAAATCACGACGGCCTCGTGTGCGCGTACAGGCCGCATACGACGCCCGCCCTATTCCGCCCGAAAGGGCGGCGGCCCGAGGGCCGCTGCTCGGCCTGCGGCCTCGCTCCTGCTTAGCTCAGGACCGCCAGATTTTTTTCATGATGGCGCGGGCGAGCTTGTCGGGATCGTGGTGGGTGGAGATCCGCGGATTCACCACGTCGACGAGGACGGCGTGGATGCTGCGCTGGTTGACCGTCGCCGGGTCGTAGACCACGCGTTTGATGCCGGCGGTCTGGGCCGACGTCGGCAGTGGGAAGTTGTTGTTGCTGTTGACGACCACGAAGTCGAAGATGTTCGTCCCCAGGTGGTTCTCGATCGCCTTCAGGTGGTCGCTGACGCGGAAGAAGTCGGTCTCGCCCGGCTGGGTGGCGACGTTGCAGATGAAGACCTTGATCGCGGGCGACGCTTTGAGTGCCTCCGCCATCCCATCGACGACCAGGTTGGGCAGGATGCTGGTGTAGAGGCTGCCCGGGCCGACGGTGATCATCTCGGCGTTGAGGATCGCCTCCTCGGCTTCCGGGTTGATGGTGGACTCGGGTTGCAGGAAGACCCGCTTGATGGCGGTGACGGTCGCGAGCGCGCCGTGGCCGTCGCCGTCACCGTTGCCGTTCGCATGCGGGATGCTCGACTCACCGACCCGGGTCTCGCCGTCGGCCATCTCGGCGATCAGCGTCACGTCGCGCAAGGTCGAGGGCACGATCTGCCCGCGGACGGCGAGGACCCGCCCGGACTCACGGATAGCGTGCTCGAAGTCGCCGGTGATCTCGGCCATCGCCATGATGAAGAGGTTGCCGAAGGAGTGCCCGTTGAGGCTGCCCTCTTTGAAGCGG
This sequence comes from Chloroflexota bacterium, assembly GCA_005882045.1. GTDB lineage: Bacteria > Chloroflexota > Dormibacteria > CF-121 > CF-121 > CF-13. Next base: position 27,194 of record VBHO01000070.1, read on the forward strand.
TGCTGGAAGAGGGTCGTCATCAGGGGCTCGACGTCGGCCAGTGCCGTGATGCACTGCCGGAAGTCGCCGGGGGGCAGGATGCGGTATTCCTTGCGAAGCCGTCCCGAGCTCCCGCCGTCATCGGCCACGGTGACGATCGCGGTCAGGTTACCGGTGTATTTCTTCAGCCCCCGGAGCAAGGTGGAGAGCCCGGTACCCCCGCCCAGGGCCACCACCCGCGGGCCTTTTTGCAGGAAACGGTAATTGTAGATGATCTCGGAGAGGGCCCGGTCCCGGCCTGGCAGGAACGGCCCCAGCACCGACTGGGTGAGCTTGTAAAGCGCGTACAGGATGATGCTCAGGCCGAGGGCGCCGAAGAGTCCGCCCCTCACGTAGCGTGGGAGGAACTGCAGCGTCAGGTAGTAAAAGATCGCCGGAAGCCGTACGCCCGAACGGTAAACATTGGCCAGCGCGTAGCCGATCCCGAGGCTGATCAGGACCATCCCAACCATCAGGAGGACGAGCCAACGCTTGACGTGGAGGCCGGGGGTGAACCAGCGCACCACCCGGGGGTTCATACGGAAGGGGGCCACCGGCGCCCCAAGCTTAGCACAGCATTTTTTGAACTCATTTCACGCCGATTTCGTTACGTCCATTGGACTCTATTCGGGCCCCCGGAGGCGGGCATATAATCGGCCCAGGGTCCTCGGGAGCGTTCTGGGCCCAGTTCACGCCGCCTCGTGTCAAGGCAAAAGGAGGTCGTCGGTCGATGGCGATCAAGACAGAAGGCGTTACCCGCGCGTCCGAGGGGCGGCGGAAGGAGCAGGGGCAGTACTGGGTGTACCTCGACGGGGAGGTCAAGCGCTACGCCGACGCCAAGGTCGGCCTGATGACCCACGCGCTGCAATACGGGACCGGGGCCTTCGAGGGCATCCGGGGCTACTGGAGCCCCGAGCACGAGCAGCTCTTCGTCCTCAAGCTACGGGAGCACTACCGCCGGATGCAGAACTCCGTCAAGCTGCTAAAGCTCAAGATCCCGATGAACCTGGACGAGCTCTGCGAAACCAGCATCGAGCTGATTCGGCGCAACAACTTCCGACAGGACGTCTACATTCGACCCTTTGCCTTCAAGAGTTCCGAAGAGATCGGGGTGCGTCTCCACAACCTCAAGGACTCGTTCGCCATCTACGTCACCCCGTTTGGCAACTACGTCGAGGTCGATGGCGGCATCCGCTGCATGGTGTCGAGTTGGCGGCGTATCGACGACAACGTCGCACCGGCTCGCGCCAAGATCACTGGTATCTACGTCAACTCCGCACTGGCGAAGACCGAGGCGATGGAAAACGGGTTCGATGAGGCGATCATGCTGACCCATGACGGCCACGTCTGCGAGGGCAGCGCCGAGAATATCTTCCTGCTTCGCGACGGCAAGGTCTCTACGCCGCCCACCTCCGACAACATCCTCGAAGGTCTGACCCGGCTGGCGATGATCGAACTGCTACGCAAGGAGTTCGACATCGAGGTCGTGGAACGCTCCATCGACCGCTCCGAGCTCTATATCGCGGATGAGATCTTCCTGTGCGGAACCGGCGCCCAGATCTCACCGGTGATCGATGTCGACCGCCGGCCGATCGGCGATGGCCAGGTTGGCCCGGTAGTCAGTCAGCTCCAGAAGCTCTACTTCGACATCGTCCGCGGACGAAACAACAAATACCGGTCCTGGCTCTCGCCCGTCTACTGACCGCGACCGTATCTCTGCTGGCGGGGCGCTGATGCGCATCGTCATCGCGCCCAATGCCTTCAAAGGGTCGCTGTCGGCGCTCGAGGCGGCGACCGCGATCGGCGAGGGCGTGCGGATCGCCGCTCCGGATGCGGATCTGGCGCTGGTCCCGATTGCGGACGGTGGTGACGGCACCGTCGACGCGCTGGTCCAAGGGACCCAGGGCGAGCGACGCAGCCGCCGGGTTCGCGGGCCACTCGGTGATCCCGTCGATGCGGAGTACGGGCTGATCGATGGGGGCTCGACGGCGGTGATCGAAATGGCGAAGGCAGCCGGCCTGGCGCTGGTACCGCCCGACAAGCAAGATCCACGGGTCACGACCACCTACGGCGTCGGCGAACTCATGCAACACGCGTTCGACGCGGGCGCGCGCCATTTCATCGTCGGTATCGGCGGCAGCGCGACCAACGACGGCGGCGCCGGGATGGCGCAGGCGCTCGGCTATCACCTGCTCGACAAAAACGGTCGCGAGCTGCCCCCTGGCGGCCTGGCGCTGAAGCGTTTGGCGCGGATCCATGTGGGCGGCGTGCACGCCAACTGGAAGGAGACGGAGGTCGACGTTGCCTGCGACGTCACCAACCCGCTGACCGGACCACGTGGGGCGAGCGCCGTCTACGGCCCGCAGAAGGGCGCGACGCCAGAGATGGTCGCGGAACTCGATGACGCGCTCCATCACTTCGCCGAGATCATCCGCCGCGACCTCGGGGTGGACGTCGAGCCATTGCCCGGCGCCGGGGCAGCGGGCGGACTTGGTGCCGGGCTCATGGCTTTTTCAGGCGCCCGGCTGCGGCCCGGCGCCGAGATGGTGATGGAGGCGCTGCACCTGGACGAGCGGCTGACCGGTGCGCAGCTCGTGATCACGGGCGAGGGCCGCATCGATTCGCAAACGGCGCGTTTCGGGAAGGGGCCCGCCGCCGTGGCGCGCCACGCGAAACAGGCTGGCATCCCGGTGGCCGCGATCGGCGGAAGCGTCGCCGACGAGACCGAACTCCGGCTGTTGTTCGACGGGCTGGAGGCGACCGTGGTCGAGCCCGGGACGCTCGAAGAGGCGATCGCCCAGGCGCGGCCGCTGCTGGTGCGGGCGGCGACCCGCCTGATGTGGCTGGTGTTGACCGGTCGTCGCCTCCGGTAGGCGCCGGCCCCACCGCCTAAGATCGCATGAGTGCCGCACCGCCACGACGATGAGTACCTCCACCGTCATGCCTTTGATGCGGCGCCCCACCGGCACCGCCTCATCGAGGTGATCGAGCATGCGCACGGGGCTCATGGCGACGACCGCCACGACCACACGCACATCATCATGACCGCGCCGGCTGAGAGCGGCGGTAAGGCATCGCAGCACCGTCACCGGCTGGAGTCGCCCTTCGAGCACGACCATCCCTCAGAGGATCCGCGGCACCGTCACCAGCTGGGCGAGATCGAGCACGAAGAACGGGATCGCCACTGGCATGGGGTGGAGATCACGGAGATCGAAGTGACGGTCGAGCCCCCGAAACGCCGCCGGAACTAGTGCTTGCGGTAACCGCCCTGCACGCGCCCGTCCATGAAGGAGATCTTGGGGTGGCGCACTTTCGACGTCAGACGCCGCGTGACCACACCGGTATTCAGCTGGACGATGACGTCGTTGCGCTGGAGATGCGGCGGGTTTGGATACCGATCGGTGCAGGCGGGGCAGGACTCGAGGTGCTGCGCCACCATCTTCCGTTGCTCCCGCCGAAGCGTTCCCGGCGGGAAGTTATCGAGCAAGTAGGCGATCGTCGGGCAGCGTGTCTCCTCGGTCTGGGCCTTGCCCTCCATGAAGAGGTATTCCTCCTTGAAGCGGCGGCGGGCCCGGTGCAGCAAGGTCTCCACCGCGCTCTCGGAAACCTTCATCTTGCGGGCGATGTTGGCGTAGCTGAGACCCTGCAGCTCGCGGAGGGTCAGGACCAGGCGGTACTTCTCCGGCAAGCGGCGCGCCACTGACCAGACGGCGTCCCGCAGTTCGCTGATCTCAAGGGCGACCTCAGGGCTCTTGCGCGCGTCGCCATCCGGCACCTGGAGCACGGAATCTTCGCTTTCTTCGTCGTCGATTTCCTGGGCCTCGGGGAACTTCTTGCGGCGGCGAAGCTCGTCGTAGCAGAGGTTGGTCGCGATGCGGTGGATCCAGGCCGAGAAGTTGAAGCTGTCGTTGATGCGGTGGATGGTGCGGAGGATCTGGAAGAAGGTCTCCTGGGTCAGGTCCTCGGCCAGCTGTCGGTCGCGTAGCAGCCGGAAGGTCAGACCGTAGATCGCTTTGTGATATCGGCGGAAGAGAGTGTCGAAAGCCGCCACATCGCCGCCGAGGTAGTCGCGTATGAGATCGAGATCCGAGGGCCCTTTGGCAACTCGCGTCACTACTTTGTCTCCCACCCGGACTCGGCAAAATCGTTCGACGAGAGGTTTCTCCCGCCGAGTCGCTGGCGAATCATAGCACCCAGTCTTGCGCCGATTGCACGACTCAGCGAGGCAATTTCCAACTTTGTCACACGGCCGCGATCTTTTCGCAGGAGTTCCGCAATTGGCTCGTTATAATGCCGCTGACGTCACCTTCACGAGGGCCACACATGGGCAGTCCCCAGGCTGGAAAAGCCACCACCGTAACAGTCCGCTTTATGGACGACGAGATCATGGAGGGCCGGGTCGGCGGGATCGATCTGGACCAACCCAACATCGAGCTCGAGATGCCGGACGAGGGGAGCAACAACGAGCGTGCTCTCATTCCGCTGCCGTCGATCAAGCGCATCACCCTTTCCGCCGGGCCCCCGACCACAGACGAGCAGGCGCGGGCCGGAAAGAAAGTCGCCATCCGCTTTCAGGATGGTGAGGTTTTGCGCGGCTACCTCGATGGCGAGCTTCGGCACGCGAGCCACGGGGTAACAATGCGCCTGCTGACGGTGGAGAAGGACCGGATCGAAACCCTCGGCATTCCGTACACCGCCTTGAAGGCGCTCTTCTACTTGAAGACCTGGGACACCAGACCGATGGAGTTCGACGGCACCAAAGATCGGCATGTGAGTAAGCGGCTTTCCTCGCCTCTCGTGGATCTGATCTCCAACATGGGTCAGCTGGAAAAGCTCCGCAAGCGGGGCGCCATCACCGAAGGCGAATTCCAACGGAAGCGCCGCAAGATCCTCGATAACATCTAACACGCGGCCCTTTTCACACCGGGGGCCGCTGAAAGCCTCGCGGCCCTTTCCACACCGGGGGCCGCTGAAAGCCCCGCGGCCCTTTTCACACCGGGGGCCCCTGAAAGCCTCAGTCGTTGCCCTGGCGCTGCTGCCCCTGCTTGGCGGCTGCAGTTCACTGCCCTCGGTCCCGCGGATCTCTCTGGGCACCGCCAGCCCTTCCGGGTCTCAGTACCAGCCGGAGCCCGCTCGCCACGAGGGCGGAACCCTGCTGGTGGGGGACTGGGAGAGCCCCACGAACTTTTCCCCGCTCTTCAACGAAGAAGTGCCGGCTGCGCAAGTCGACGCGCTGCTCTACGGCGGCCTGGTGAAGCTCGACAACAGCCTGCAGCCGATCGCTGATCTCGCCGAACGCGTCCCGACGCTGCAAAACGGGGACGTGAACTGGAACCGTGCCGCCGGCACGATGGACGTGTCCTACCGGCTGCGGTCCGGGTTGCGCTGGTCCGACGGACAGCCGATAACTGCGGACGACGTGGCGTTCACCTGGGGGGTGATCGTGAACCCGCAGGTCCAGGGCGTTCTTTCGCCCGACGGCTACCGGTCGATCTCGCGGGTCGACATCCACGACGCGCAACGCTTCACGCTGCACTTCGATCGGGTCTATCCGAAGTATCTCAACCTCTTCCCGGCGATCCTGCCCAAGCATCGATTGGGCGGAATTGCCCCTGAGGCGCTGGGCGGCGATCCCTTCTGGTCCCGACCGGATGTGGTGAGCGGCCCTTTCAAGATCTCCGAGATGGTTCCGGACGACCACATCACACTGATTCGCAACGACGCCTGGTCGCAGGGTCGGTCGGGTCGGCGACCGCACCTCGACAGCATTGTCTACAAGCTCTACCCGGAATCGGGCCAGCTCGTCGATGCGGTGCGCGCCGGCCAGGTGTCGGTGGCGCTGGAAATCCCTGATGACCAGCTGGCGACGCTGACCAACACCGGATTGGCGACGACGCAGCATCGATCTCAGCTCGCCTACGAGCATGTGACCTTCAACCAGGCCGATCCGAATCCGGCAACCGGCCAGCCGCCGCCGTGGAAGGACGATCCGGCGCTCCTCCAGGCGCTGCGCACGGCGATCAACCGCGGGGCGATCGTCAAGAAATTCTTCCGCGACCAGGCACAGCTCGCCCAGTCGCCCATCCCCAGCGCCCTGGCTGCATTTCATGATCCCAACGTCTCGCTCGTTTACGACGCGGAGGCCGCGACCCGATTGCTCGATGGCGACGGGTGGGCCGTCGGTTCGGATGGGATTCGCAGCAAGCAGGGACGGCGCCTGAGTTTTCACCTGGTGACGGCGCTGGGCAGCCCCTTGCGCAACGCCGTCCGCGATCAGCTGATCGCCGATTGGCGCAAGATCGGCGCCGAGGTGATCCCAACCGACGCGCACCCCAGCGAGCTATTCAGCGGCTATGCCGAGGGTGGGCTGCTCGAGCGTGGCCAGTTCGAGGCTGGGTTGTGGACCTGGAGCATCGGTCCCGACCCTGACGGCGTCTATCCGCTCGAGAATTCCTCGCAGATCCCGACCGATCAGAACCAGGGGCTGGGCTCGAACTTTGGCCGCTTCAGCAATCCGGATCTCGATCGCCACCTCGATCGCGGTCGCAGCACGCTCGTGATGGTCGAGCGGGCCAAAGCCTACGCCGCCTTCGAACGCACTTACGCGCATCTTGGCTTTGAGCTGCCCCTTTTTGAGCGGGTGCTCGTCGTTCTGGGGAGTCCCCATTTGCACAACCTGTTGCCCAACCCTGCCCCCGATACCACCCTCTGGAACGCGGCCGACTGGTGGATCGACTGATAAGTCTTGTTAGTGAACCTTAGAAAAGCCCGGGTTTCGTTGACCCTCTCGGGCGGGCGCCCGTACAATGCGCCAAGCATCAGGGCCACCAGAGGTCGTATGACAGAAACCTGCCCACGCTGGTTGCGCCTCCTTGTGGTCGCGACCGCGGGTACCGTGCTGCTGGTGGCCTGCGCTCCGACGGCCGGCCCGCCGACCACGTCGCCCAAGGCGGGTGGGAGGCTTACCGTTGCCTCGTGGCAGGAGCAGGACAGCCTGCTGGCCTGCAATATCACGTCCGCCGCATCGCACGCATGCGCCTATATCAACCCGGCGATGGAAGGACTGCTGACCGTCAAGGCCAACCAGGATCCGCTGCCCACCAATCCGAAACTGTCCGATTACTGGGTTCCCGAACTGGCGACGGAGGTCCCCACGCTCGAAAACGGGGACGTCAAAGTCAACGGAAACAAAATGGACGTCACCTGGAAGCTGCGACACGGCGTCAAGTGGCACGACGGCGTGGCCTTCAGCTCCAAGGACGTCAAGGCGACGTTCGACTTCTGGTGGCTCAAATACCGTGATAAGAACCCGACGCCATTGATATCAACCAGCGGATGGGACCAGGTCGATAGCGTGGATACGCCAGACGACTTCACGGCCATCGTCCACTTCAAGAGCGTCTACGCCGCCTACCTGACGCTCGGCACCGGCCCCTACGGCGTCCTGCCCGAGCACCTGTTGCAGCAGGTCTGGGCCCAGACCGGCGATATCACCCACGACAAAGTCACGGTCAGCATCGCGAACGGCTACAGCGGCTCGGACACGCTCGACAAGATCATGGTCGGCACGGGGCCCTTCATGTTCAAGGAATGGGTGACGGGGGACCACCTGACGTTGGTGCGAAATCCCCACTGGTGGGGTGGTGGTGGCCGCCCCTACCTCAACGAGATCCGGGTCAAATTCGACGCGGATGCCAACACCGAGCTCAACGAGCTGCGCACCAACACCATCGACATGGCGCTGGACTTGCGGCCGTCATTGTTGCCATCACTCTCGAGGCAGAGTGATGTCACGACGGTGACGATCCTCGATAGTGCCACCGAGCACCTCGACATCAACCTGCACAACACCTTCCTCAAGGACGTGACCCTGCGAAAGGCGATCCTGATGGCGATCGACCGGCAGAGAATCGTGGACACCTTGCTGCTCGGCCGGACAGTGGTGCCCCCCGACGCCTGGATGTGCATCCAGACGGGCGCCTGGTGCCTGGATCCGAATGCCAAGCACACTCCCTACGATGTGGCGGCGGCCAACAAGCTGCTCAACGACGCCGGTTACAAGCTCCAGACCTCCGGGCCCTGCAAGGGATTCCGCACGGACCCGCAAGGACGTTGCGTGCAGCTCCATCTGATCACGACCACCCTGCCGCTGCGCGAAGAGCAGGAGGTCGTGATCGCCTCCGACCTCGCGGGGATCGGGATTCAGATCATCAAACCCTTCGCCAACGTCCCGGCCAGCCGCATGTTCGGCTCCTGCACCAGCGGCGGGATCATCTACAGCCACAACTTCGATCTCGCCATGTACACCAACAACTACAGTTACCCGGCGGAGCCCGACTCGCTCGCCTACACCGCCTACCACAGCTCCCAAATCCCGACCGACGCCAATGGGTGCGTCGGTCAGAACACGACCTACATGAGCGACCCCCAGCTTGACCAGGCGCTCGACCAGGCGCGGCTGTCGGTCAAACTGTCGGATCGGAAGGATAAGTACATCGTGGCCCAGAGGCGGCTGGCCGACGTCATCCCCGAGATTCCGCTTTACCAGGCGGTCGACGTCGAGGCCTACAACAAGAAGCTGGCCGGCTACAAGGGCAACGAATTCTGGTGGATGAACCAGTCCGCCGATTGGTACATCAGCCAATAAGTTTCTCCAGGGTGGAGGATTAGGGTGGGGGCGTGACCACCTACGCCGTTCGCCGGATTCTGCAGGCGATCCCGCTCCTGCTCGTGATTTCCTTCGTGCTCTTTGCCATCCTGCAGGTGCTGCCGGAGAAGCCGTGGGACCTGCTGCTGCGCAATCCCCGGATGACCGCCGCCGATCGCGCCCGCCTGTTGGCCTACTACGGGTTCAATCAGCCGTTTCTTACGCAGTACCTGACCTACATGCGCAACCTGTTGCATTTCGACCTCGGGTTTTCGTATTTCAGCCACCAGACCACCGTCAGCCTGATCGCCGAGCGGCTGCCCAACACCGCGCTCCTGATGGGCACCGCCTACATCTTCACGCTGCTGGTCGCGATCCCGATTGGGATCGTGGCGGCGGTGAGGCAATATTCGAAGCTCGACAACTTCCTCACCACGGGCGCCTTCATTGGTATCTCGCTGCCCCAGTTCTGGTTCGGCTTGATGCTGATCATCCTGCTCTCGGTGCTGCCCTACCAGCACCTCGGCTTCCGCCTCTTTCCCACAGACGGCATGTGGGACTCGGGCCACGAGGGCAACCTCGCGCACCTGAACCTGGGTGATCCGCTCAACCTGGCCTGGCACCTGGTGCTGCCGGGAATCGTGCTGGCGGTCCAGTCGATCGCGCAGTACAGCCGGTTCGTGCGCAGCAGCATGCTCGACGTCCTGGGCCAGGACTACATTCGGACCGCCCGCGCCAAGGGCCTCTCCCAACTGCGCGTCGTGGTTCGGCACGGATTTCGCAACTCGCTCTTGCCCCTCATCACACTGATGGGTCTCGACGTGCCGCAACTGTTCGCGGGTGCGCTGATCACCGAACAGGTCTTCACCTGGCCCGGCATGGGGCGGTTGTTCTGGGAATCCGCGGGCAAGGGCGATTACCAGGTGCTGCTCGGCATCATGATCATCCTGGCGGTCCTCGTCGTGCTGGGCAACTTGATCGCCGACCTGGCCTATGGTTGGGCCGACCCCCGGATCCAGTACCGATGATCAATCCCACCCTCGAACAATCGGAGCTACCACCGGGAGCAGGACAACTCGTCCCCGACTACGACCTCACGCGGGAGATCGGCTACTACCAGTTGGTGTGGCGCCGGCTCCTCCGCCATCGCCTGGCGGTGATCGCCGGCGGCTATCTTGGCCCGCTGCTGCTGCCCATGCGCTGGGATGAGCCCGACCTCTTCAATCGCTACGCCCCGCCGTCCTTCCCGCATGTGATGGGCACCGACGACCTGGGACGCGATCTCTTCAAGCGAATCCTCGAGGGCGGCCAGGTGTCGCTCGCCGTCGGCGTATTGGCCATGCTGGTCACCATCGTCCTGGGCGGCCTGATCGGCGCGCTGGCCGGGTATTTTGGGCGCCTTGCCGACAACGCCATGATGCGATTCACCGACGCTGTCCTCGCCATTCCGCAGATCTTCGTCCTGATCTTGATCATCGCCTCGTTCCGTCAGGCCGGTCACACGCCGGCCGTCATCATCTTCGCGATCGGGGTGACGTCCTGGCCGTACACCGCTCGCATCATCCGGTCGGTGGTACTGTCGATCCGCGAGAAGGAGTTCGTCGAGGCCGCCCGCGCGACCGGCTCGGGCAACTGGAAAATCCTGGCGCGCCACGTGCTGCCCAACGCCCTGGGACCGATCATGGTGGCGGCCACCCTCACCATCGGCTTTGCCATCATCCTGGAGAGCGCGCTCAGCTTTCTCGGCTACGGGTTGGGCCCGCCGATCGCCTCCTGGGGCGGGATGTTGTTCAACGCCAACGCCTTCATCTATGACGCGCCGTACGCACCCTTCGCCGCTCTGTTCCCAGGCCTGATGATTCTGATCGCGGTGCTCTGTGTGAACTTCGTCGGAGATGGGCTGCGGGATGCCTTCGACCCGCGGTCCTTCGAGCGCTGATGGGCAGCGGGCCGCCAGACGCAGCGGCCGTGCTCCGCTTGGAGCAGCTGCGGACCTACTTTGCCACCGGGGACGGGATGGTCAAGGCGGTCGATGGCATCGATCTCCAGGTGCGCCCTGGGCGCACCCTGTGCGTGGTGGGCGAATCCGGATGCGGCAAGACGGTGACGGCGCTTTCCATCATGCGCCTCCTGCCGAGAACCGGACACATCGTCGGCGGCCGCATTCTGTTAGGAGGCCGCGACCTCGTGCAAGCCGATGAGGACGAGATGCGCGAGCTCCGCGGCAATGCGGTCTCGATGATCTTCCAGGAGCCGATGACGTCGCTGAAGTCTACACAGTGGGCGATCAGGTGGGCGAGGCGATCCGCCAGCATCTCGACCTGCCGGAGCGGCAGGTGCGCGGTCGAGTGCTCGAGATCTTCCAGCTGGTCGGGATCGCGGGCAAACGGGTGCGGGACTATCCCCACCAGATGAGCGGCGGGATGCGCCAGCGGGTGATGATCGCCATGGCGTTGGCCTGCAACCCAGCCGTGCTGATCGCCGATGAGCCGACCACCGCGCTCGATGTCACCATCCAGGCGCAGATCCTCGAGTTGATGCGGGAGCTGCAGCGGCGCAACCGAATGGCCATCATTCTTATCACGCACGACCTCGGCGTCGTTGCCGAGATGGCTGACGAGGTCGCGGTGATGTATGCGGGGAAAATTATCGAGCACGGCAGTGCCGACCAGATTTTCGACAACCCCCGTCATCCGTATACCCGGGGCCTGCTGGCCTCGATCCCAAGCCTGGCGGCGCGTGGCCGGCCGCTGACCGCCATCACCGGGACCGTCCCGCACCCGCTGAACCTTCCGCCGGGTTGCACCTTCGCCCCTCGCTGCCCCCGGGCGTTCGA
>VBHO01000128.1 GCA_005882045.1 Chloroflexota bacterium
TCGCCGGCGTAGACCTCGGGGATCTCCTCGCGATGGTTGGCGTGCATTTGCAGGATGCGGCCGACCCGCTCCTTGGTGCCGCGGGTCGCGTTCCAGACGTATGAGCCGGACTTCAGGGTGCCCGCGTAGACGCGGAAGAAGGTCAGCTTGCCAACGTATGGATCGGTCGCGATCTTGAACGCGAGCCCGGCGAAGGGCTGGTTGTCGGCCGGCTTGCGCCGTTCGGTGACGTTGCTCTTGGGGTTGATCCCCTCCACGCCGAGCTTGTCCAGCGGCGAGGGCAGGAAGTCCACGATAGCGTCCAGCATCGGCTGGACCCCGCGGTTGCGCAGCGCGGCGCCGGCGAGCACCGGCACGAAGCGGTTCGCGATGGTGCCCTTACGGATGGCGGCCACGATCTCGGGGCCGGCGATCGGCTTGTCGTCCAGGTACTTCTGCAGCAGGACGTCGTCGAACTCGGCGACCGCCTCGACCAGTTGCTTGTGGTAGAGCTCGACCTGCTCCCGCATCTCGGCCGGGACCTCTTCGGTCTCGATCGTGGTGCCCAGGTCGTCCGTATAGGTGATCGCGACCTTATTAATAAGGTCGACGACGCCCTCGAACTTCTCCTCGCTGCCGATCGGCAGCTGGATCGGGACGGCGTTGGCGCCCAGCCGCTCCCGGATCGACTTCCAGGCGGCGAAGAAGTCGGCCCCCATGCGGTCCATCTTGTTGATGAAGGCGATCCGCGGCACCTCGTAGCGGTCGGCCTGACGCCAGACCGTCTCGGACTGGGGCTCGACCCCGGCGACGGCGTCGAAGACCGCGACCGCACCGTCGAGGACGCGCAGGCTGCGCTCGACCTCGACCGTAAAGTCTACGTGTCCGGGTGTGTCGATAATGTTGATCCGGTGGCCACGCCAGTTGGCGACCGTGGCCGCCGAGGTGATCGTGATCCCTCGCTCCTGCTCCTGGACCATCCAGTCCATGGTGGCGGCGCCGTCGTGCACCTCACCCATCTTGTGGATCCGTCCCGCATAGAAGAGGATGCGTTCGGTCGTGGTCGTCTTCCCGGCATCGATGTGGGCCATGATGCCGATGTTCCGTACCTTGTCGAGTGCGTAAGTCCGAGCCATTTTTGTTTCTGCCAATTCCTAATACCTGAAGTGGCTGAAGGCCTTGTTGCTTTCAGCCATCTTGTGCGTCTCTTCCCGCCGCTTGATCGTCGCCCCCACCCCGTTAGCGGCGTCCATCAGCTCGCCGGCGAGCTTCTCCTGCATACTCTTCCCAGATCTGGCCCTGGCGTAACGCACGATCCAGCGACGGGCCAGCGCCGAGCGCCGGTCGGGCCGGATCTCGACCGGAACCTGGTAGGTGGCGCCCCCGATCCGGCGGGGCTTGACCTCCAGCACCGGGGTGGCGTTCTTCAGCGCCGCGTCGAAGACCTCGATCGGGTCCTTCTTGGCCACCTTCCGGATGCGGTCCAGGGAGCCGTAGACGACCTTCTCGGCCGTGCTCCGCTTACCCCGCTGCATCACGACGTTGACGAACTTCGCTACGCCCTCGTGTGTGTACACGGGGTCGGGCAGGATGACATGTTTGTGAATTCGCGGCCGCCGCGGCATGCTAGGCCTTCTTTGCCTTTTCGCGCTTGGCGCCGTACTTCGAACGGCCCTGCTTGCGCCCCTTGGCGCCGGCCGTGTCGAGCGTGCCGCGGACCACGTGGTAGCGGACACCGGGGAGGTCCTTGACGCGACCGCCGCGGATCAGCACCACCGAGTGCTCCTGGAGGTTGTGCCCGATCCCGGGAATATAGGCGGTGACCTCCTGGCGGGAGGTCAGGCGCACACGCGCGACCTTCCGAAGCGCCGAGTTCGGCTTCTTGGGCGTGGTGGTATAGACGCGCACGCAGACGCCCCGCCTCTGCGGGGAGCCTTGCAGCGCCGGTGCCTTCGTCTTCTTCACCAGCGGCTTGCGGCCGGAGCGGATCAACTGTGAGATGGTGGGCATGCCATAACCTCGCCCGAGTTTTCGGGCGCGAAGCGCTATTCTACGGCTGCTGGAGCGCCGGTGTCAACCCGCTGGTGCGGGACGGGGCTGCAGCACGCAGAACTCGTTGCCCTCCGGGTCAGCCAGGACCACCCAGCTCACCTCCCCCTGCCCGATGTCGACGTGGCGCGCCCCCAGGGCGAGGAGCCGCTGCACCTCGGCGGCCTGGTCGTCTGGCCGCAGATCGAGGTGGACGCGGTTTTTGACGGCCTTGGCTTCGGGAACCTCGAGAAACAGGAGGTCCGGATGGTCGCCGCCCGGTTCCAACCACCATTCGCCGTCGTGGGGGCCCTGCAGCGGTAGCCCGAGCGCCTCGCTCCAGAAGCGGGCGACCCGCTCGGGGTCGTGGCAATCGACCACGATGTTCTGCCAGCGAAGGGGCACGACCCCGACTCTACCCGATCAGACCGGCGGCGGAACTCAGGCGGCGGAGGCGGCGACTTCGAGCTCGGCCGGCTCGCCTCGGACGGCCACCAGGCGCGAGATCCCGCCGACCGTCATGAGCTCGACGCCAAGCAGAAGGTAGGTCGGCTGGGCGAAGCGATTGGCGAACAGGAAGACAAAGAAGGCGAGACCCATCCAGAGCATGGCGTCGGCGGCGAGGCGGTGGTGGCGCAGCCAGCGCCACCCCAGGACCCAGGCGGCGATCACCAGAGGCAGCTGGATCAGCAGGAAGGGGAAGGCGTCGCGCGCCCCGTGGATGATGCCCGCCTGGAGCAGCCAGCTCGACAGCCCGATGCCCTGGATTGGGTAGGCCTCGCCGCCGCTGCCGACGTTGTAGAGGACCGTGTCGCGAACGAACGCGGACGCATTCCAGGCGACGAAGGGGACGATCAGCACTGCCACAGGGATGGCCGCAAGGCCGGCGTACCGGGGCAGCGATCGCCAGGTGATGCCGTTGGCGAAGCCCCACCCTACCAGCACCGGGAGCGCGATCAGCGCCGTCTGCTTGGTCGCGATCGCGAGCCCGATGATGATCGCCGCCGGCACGAAGCGCCGCCGCGCGATGGCCAGGGTAGCGGCCAGGAGCAGCCCGATCATGGGCAGGTCGTTGTCGCCCAGCACCGCGAGCAGGCTGTGGCCAGGGATCAAGAAGAAGGCGACCGCGGCCATACGGCCGGCGGAGCCGGGGAGCAGCCACCGCAGCAGGATGAAGACGGCGACGCCGGCGAGCAGCAGCCAGATCCGTTCATCCCACCAGCCGGTCACGTTCTGGAAGGCCGCCTGAATCGGCAGCGGCAACACGATCGTCCCCGGCCAGTAGTCGAGATGGTGGAGGGCTGGATTGGGGAAGGGCTGGCCCCAGGGCGCCTGTTCGAGCCCGCTCCCGGTGTAGTCGTGTCCGTAGGGGTCGATGCCGGCCATCAGCAGGTTGCGCGCCAGCTGGATCTGGTAGGCGCCGTCGCCGATCAGCGCCGTCGGACCCTGGACCATTCGCCACCGCACGATC
>VBHO01000129.1 GCA_005882045.1 Chloroflexota bacterium
TGCACGGTGATCGCGCCCGACTATGCCCCTGACACGAAGGTCCAGGCGATCGAGCGGCTCGGTGGCCGCGTGATCAAGGTGCCGTTCGACCGGTGGTGGCAGACCTTCACCGACCGGAGCTATCCCGGGGTCGACGCCACTTTCATCCACTCCTTCGACGACGATCGCGTGATGGCGGGCAACGGAACCATCGGCCTCGAGCTGCTCGAGGATCTCCCCGAGGTTGACGCCGTACTCATCCCATGGGGCGGCGGCGGGCTGGCCGGCGGGATCGCGACCGCGCTACGCGCGCTCAAGCCAACCGTTCGGATCTACGCCGTGGAGGCGGAGACCGGCGCCCCGCTCACTGCTTCATTTAAAGCCGGCACTCCCCAGGTTGTCGATTACCGGCCGTCCTTTGTCGATGGCATCGGCAGCAAGACCGTGTTCGCGAACATGCTCGTCATGGCGCAGGAG
>VBHO01000130.1 GCA_005882045.1 Chloroflexota bacterium
CCTGCCGAAGCTGACCAAGATCCTGGGCGAGCACTGAGTGTGCCGGAGCTGACCGGCCGGATCGCCCTGGTCACCGGTGGCGGACGTGGGATCGGCCGCGCGGTGGCGCTGTCGCTGGCAACAGCAGGAGCTGACGTTGCGGTCACGGCCCGCTCCTCCAAAGAGCTGGAGGAAACCGCGGCCGCGATCCGAGCGCTGGGTCGTCGGGCCGAGGCGATCGTCTGCGACGTCACCGACCGGCCGCTGGTCGATGCGATGGTCGCCCGCGTCAAGAGTGCCCTGGGTGACCCGTTGATCCTGGTCAACAACGCCGGCATTGCCGGGAGCGCCAAGCTGGCCGATACGACCGATGAGATGTGGGATCGAATGCTGCGCGTCAACGCGACCGCCGCCTTCTACTGCACCCGCGCGGTGCTGCCGATGATGCTCCAGGCGAAATGGGGCCGCGTTGTCAACCTCGCGTCGATCGCGGCGAAGGCCGGTGGGCTCTATATCGCGGCGTATACCGCCTCCAAGCATGCGTTGCTCGGGCTCACCCGTGCGGTGGCCGCGGAAGTCGCCGCTCGCGGTATCACGGTGAACGCGGTCTGTCCCGGCTACGTCGATACCGAGATGACGGATGCCTCCGCCGCGAACATCTCGAAACGGACCGGGCGTAGCGAACAGGATGCCCGAAAGATCCTGGAAGGGTTCAGTCCGCAGGGGCGGTTGATGACCGCTCCGGAGGTGGCGGCGCTTGCGACCTACCTCTGCTCGGACGTGGCTCGAGGCATCAATGGGCAGAGCCTCGTCATCGACGGTGGCGCCCTGCAGGGATGAGCGACCGGGACCGGCTGGCAAGCGACGCGTCGGCCATCGCCCGGAAACTCGTTCCCATTGCCACCTCGGGTGCGGAGGGACGGGTCAATCGCCGATTGATCGGTGGGCTGGCCGAGGAGGGGCTGCTGCCGCGGCTCTTTCCGCGCCGCGCCGGGGGGACGCGGGACGAAGACGTATCGGCGGCCGAACTCTGCGCGGTTCGCGAGGCTCTCGGTCGCGAGTCGACCGTGACCGAAAACGCCGTGGCCATCCAGACGCTCGGCGCCTATCCCATCGTCCTGGCCGGCTCGGACGCGCAAGCCGAACGCTACGCCGGACCGGTCGCCCGCGGAGAGGCTGTCGCCGCCTTCGCCCTTACGGAACCTGATGCCGGGACCGATGCCGGGGCCCTCGCCTTGGGGGCCGAGCGCGATGGCAAAGGGTACCGGCTGTCCGGGACCAAGGTGTTTATCTCTAATGCCCCGGATGCGGACGTCTACACCATCTTTGCCAGGACCACGCCCGGAGCGGGGACGAAGGGGATCACCGCTTTCATCGTTAGTGGCGATGCGAAAGGGCTGAGCGGAACCGTCCTGCGCTTGCTTTCGGCGCATCCGATCGGTCGCCTCGAGCTGGATGGCGTTCTGGTGTCCGAGCATCAAGTCCTGGGCGAGGTTGACCGCGGCTTCAAGCTGGCGATGCGGACCCTCGATCTCTTTCGGCCCAGCGTCGGCGCCTCCGTGATTGGAATGGCTCAGGCTGCCCTCGATGCCGCCGTCGCGCACGCCTCCAGCCGGCAGGCCTTCGGCCGGCCGATCAAAGAGTTCCAGGCCGTCTCGCATCAACTGGCCGAAATGGCGACCAGGCTCGAGGCCGCTCGCGCGCTCGTCTACGCAGCCGCGGAGGCATACGACCGCAAGGACGAGCATGTCGCCAGGCGGTCAGCGATGGCGAAGTTGTTTGCCACCGAGACCGCGCAGCAGGTGATCGACGTCGCGATCCAGGTGCACGGCGCGATCGCCCTCGAACACGGTCATCTCCTCGAGCACCTCTACCGCGAAGTGCGCGCGCCCCGAATCTACGAGGGTACGTCGGAGATCCAGCGGGAAATCATCGCCCGCGATCTGTTTCGGCGTCCTTCCGAAGGCTGAACCGCTTACCGGAAACGGCTTAGGGCGACCAAACGCGGCCGTTCATCACCACCACGCTGGACGTGCCGTCTTCTCTCACGACCACCTGGTCATACCAGTCTCCTGCCACGCTCGACCTCCCGACCAGGAGGTCGGACGAGTCGGGCTTCGCGAAGGCGGACTGTGCAACGCCGGATCCGTGCCAGATGACGCGCTGGTCCATCCAAGTGATAACCCTCGATTCCGTGGTGCCTCCGACGCTGACGGCGACCGCAACGCGGGACCCGTCCCAGGAAAAACCGCCGACTGACCCCTGGAAGCTGGCAAGCTCTCTTCCCGTTGGGACCTCGCGGATGGTCGCCTTGCCATTGAAGACTCCACTCTCCGCCAGGTAACGCCCATCGCGAGAGGCCACGACGAGGACCCATTCGCCACGCGTCCCAGGTTCTTGCTGGCCGCCAAGATTCCCAAGAGGGTATTGGTGGGCATACTCGATCGCGCCCGTTGAGAGGTTGACTAACTCGACGTCCCCGGTAATCAGGTAGCTGGTTCCCCCTGGCGGCCAGTGAGCCGTGAGTCCCCCAGCCACGATCGCTCGGTTGTTCTTGATCGAGCACGCGACGACAGCCGGATCCGACCCCGGCTTTCCTACCGGTCCGCCTACGAACCGAGCCCTTTCGCCTGGGGCTGCGATCCAGAGCGACCCCGTTCCCATGTCGGGGCTGCTGTTGGGAGGAAAGCTGATGCCGCAGATGTGCTGACCATCATCAGCCCACGTCGACAGGCCGTAGGAGGTTAGGTCGGCGTCCAACTGACCGAGTGATTTGCCACGCCAATCCTCAACAACGAGGTGGTCAGTTGCTCGGAGGAACCTGGAGCCATCTGGGGAAGGCAAGCTGAAACCCTGTGCCGATACCCATCCGCGAACCTTCCCGGACCAATCCATCTCGAGCATGTGCGGGGCATTCAGATCCTGCACGTAGATGAGGTCGCCCGGAGGGCCAGCCGAGGATGACGATGGGGTGACATGAGCCGACGCCGGAGGCTGGCAGGCCGTCAGTGTGACCGCGATCACGAGGAACGGCCACCTCACGCCCGATTCAACGCTGGAGGGGTCCAGAGATTACGAAGCCAAGCTTGCCGTCCCCCGGCTTATCGGTGGAGGGCAGAGCATAAGCCCCGCCCTCCGATGCCTTGGAACTAGGGGTGCGTCAGCTGCCCGCGGACGGCGCTTACTGGAAAGGCCGGACCGCAGGTTGCCGGCTGGCCGCCACACGACGTATGGACGTTGACGTAGTACCCGGCTGGGTTGTCCTGGATATCCTCGATCAGGGCTCGGTCCACGTTCTCCGTG
>VBHO01000184.1 GCA_005882045.1 Chloroflexota bacterium
TCGCATTCAAGGCGCAAAGGTGCCAACCAACGGGCACGGAACCAGAAGCGAAAGGGCAGGGCGGCGCGCATGATCTCGACGGCCCGAGTCAAGGTTGACAACGCTGCTCGGCAGCCTCCGGCCTAGACCGCCGATCGTTTCGGCCAAGCGGGGCCGGTGGTCCTATTGACATCCTGGGCAAGACGTCGAATAGTCGAGGCCTACGGACGAGGGTCTATTGGGCCGCAGGGCACCGGGAAATCCGGTGAAGGGAGTGGGAAAGATGGAACGTTCGCTGTATGAGCGCCTCGGTGGGATGGAGTCCATTGTCGGCGTCGTCGAAGATTTCAGGGATCGCGTGGCCAAGGACGCTCGGATCAATCAGAAGTTCGCCAGGACGGACCTCGCTCGGCTCAGGAAGATGCTGATCGATCAAGTCTGCGAAGTGGCGGGCGGACCGTGCACTTACACCGGGCGAAACATGAAGGATGCGCACGCCGGGATGAAGGTAACAAGCGGGGAATTCAACGCGCTGGTTGAAGATCTGGTTGCAACCCTGGACCATTTCAAGGTCGGCAAGACGGAACAGGCAGAGATCCTGGGTGTGCTCGGCCCGCTCAAGAGCGACATCGTCGAGGTGGACTCAAGCCAGGTGGGCACGCCGCTTCCGGCCACCTATCAGCCCGCGCCGGCGCTTATGAGGTAGCAACCAGGGGCTAGCTGGCGGCGCGGAGCTCGGTGAGGAGCGGTGAGCCGATCAGGGCGTCGGCCGTCGCGCTGTTCGTCGCGAGCGGCACGTTGCAGACGTTGCAGATCCGCAGCAGCGTCTGGATGTCCGGTTCGTGCGGGTGCCGGTAGAGCGGATCGACCATGAAGATGACGCCGTCGATCTCGCCCTCGACCACGCGGCTCGCGATCTGGACGTCGCCGCCAAGCGGCCCGGATTCAACAAACTCGACGTCGAGCCCAACCTTGTCTTTGAGCAACTTGCCGGTCGAACTCGTCGCAACCAGCTGAAACTCGGCCAGTCGGTCGCGATTGAAGGTGGCAAAGGCCACCAGGTCGGCCTTCTTGCCGTCGTGAGCGATGATCGCGAGTCGGGGGTTGCGTGACATGGGGGTGCAGTCTACACGTCCCAGATTAAGCGCAGGTTAAACCCGTTTGCGGCCGGGGCCGATGCCTACATGGCACACTAGCCTTATGCCGGAACAGCCGCCGGCGCTCTTGTTCGATCTCGATGGCACGCTCGTCGACAGCGTCTACCAGCACGTCCTCGCCTGGCACGAGGTCCTGGGCAAAGCTGGAATGGAGCTGTCAGTCTGGCGCATCCACCGGCGCATCGGGATGAGCGGCGGCCTCTTCGTCAACGCGTTGCTGCGGGAGACGGGCAAGCGTCTCACTCTCGAGGAGGCCAAGCGCCTTCTCTCCCAACACGCCGAAGCCTTCGTCCGGCGATTAGGTGAAGTGCGCGCGCTTCCCGGCGCGCACGACCTGCTGAGCCGGCTGACGAAGCAGCGCGTACCCTGGGCGATTGCCACCAGCGGCAGCCTGAAGACCGCAGGTCCCTCGATCAATCTGCTCGACGTCGAGCCCCAGGTCGTGATCACTCGCGACGACGTGGCCCACGCCAAGCCCGACCCGGACCTGTTCCTGGCGGCCGCCGCCAAACTGGGGGTCGACATCACCAACTCGATCGTCTTCGGGGATAGTGTCTGGGACTTGTTGGCGGCGCGGCGGGCACGTGCGCTGAGTGTCGGGTTGCTTTCCGGTGGCTACGGTCGCGAAGAACTGCAGCAGGCCGGCGCCTATCGGGTCTACGAGGACCCGCGAGACCTGTTGTTGCACCTCGACGAAGTAGGCGTGCGAGAACCACTGGGCTGAGCCGGGAACCGTTGGCGGCGACGGCGCAGCGGGGCGTCCCACGAATTTTGTACCTCGGCCCTTTCGCGACCATGGCCGATCGCTTCGCAGTGGCGCCGCTGCTCATCCCGATGGCGGTCACCTTCCACGTTTCGCTGGCGGCGATCTCTGGGGTTGCGAGCCTGTACTACCTCGCCTACGGTCTCCTGCCGACGGCGTACGGGGTGCTGGCGGATCGCTTCGGACGGGTGCGTGTTATCAGGGTGGCGCTGCTGGGAACCGCCGTCGCGGACGTGCTCTCTGCGCTATCGCCGAATCTCACCGCCTTGCTGGTGGCTCGCTTCCTCACCGGCGGCATCGCGTGTGGCGTGATGCCGACGACGCTGGTCTATCTGGCGGACCGTTTCCCATTCACCGTCCGGCAGCAGGCGATCACCAACGTGCTGGTCTTCGTCGCCCTCGGCACCGCGGCCGGCACCCTTGGGGCGGGTCTAACCGCCCACCTGCTCAGCTGGCGGGCCTTCTTCGTGATCCCGGCAGCGATCGCGCTCGGCGTCGCGATTGCGCTTCGACGGGTCCCGGAGTCGCTCGCGACGCGATCGAGTCAGAACCCGCTGCGGCAGGTGGCCAGTGTCCTAAAGCACGGCTGGGCGCTCTTCTTGCTCGCCGTGGCCGTCCTCGTCGGCGCCGTGATGTTCGGCTTCGTCACCTACCTGGCGCCCGCGCTCGAGGCGATGGGACAGAGCCCGGCCATTGCCGGCGTCGTGGTCGCAAGTTACGGGCTCTCCGTCCTGATCTGCACCCGCGCCTTTCGTTACGTCGCGCGGCGGACACCGGCGGCGCTGATCCTGGCCGGGGGCGCGGGCATGTTGTTGATTGGTTATCTTGCCGGCGGCGCCTACGCGTTCATGCAGTCGACCTTTCAGACCTGGGCGACCGATGTCGTGCCGGAGGCTCGTGCCACCGCGACCTCGTTGTTTGCAACGGCGATCTTTGGCGGAGCCGCGCTGGCCACGTCAGGGGTAGCCGGGCTGGCGGGCGCTCACCAATACTCGAGCCTGTTCACGATCGCCGCTATCGTCACGGTCCCGGTGCTGATTATCGGCAGCCTGGCGCGCTGGCGCTACCCCGGATCGGATGCGATCGACGAGGCCCCGCCGAGCAGCCAGATTGGCTGAGCGCGACCCAGCTGTCACGCTAGGCTGACACCCAGCGGTGCTGGAGTTCTTTGCGAGCAACCTCGACAGCCTGCTGGCCAGCTATGGCTACCTGGCGGTCTTCGTCTTTGTCGGCGTGGAAAGCATCGGCATCCCGGTGCCAGGGGAGACGATGCTGGTCACTGCCGCCATTTATGCTGGGACGACCGGCCGGCTGTCGATCTTCTGGGTCATCGTCGCCTCATCGGCGGGCGCCATCGTGGGCGACAA
Source organism: Chloroflexota bacterium (assembly GCA_005882045.1). GTDB lineage: Bacteria > Chloroflexota > Dormibacteria > CF-121 > CF-121 > CF-13. The sequence goes on from VBHO01000184.1 coordinate 3,267, forward strand.
CATCGGCTACGGGATCGGTCGCACCGGTGGCTATCGGTTGGTCAAACGATATGGCCGCTACATCCGTCTCGAGGAGGATCGGCTGCGCCTCGGTCAATACCTCTTCGATAAGCACGGCTCGAAGGTGGTGTTCTTTGGGCGATTCGTATCGGTGCTGCGCATCTTCGCCGCCTTCCTGGCGGGTGTCAACCGAATGCACTGGCGCCGGTTCCTGATCTTCAATGCGGCGGGCGGTATCGTCTGGTCGACGATCTACGGCGTGGCCGCCTTTCTCCTCGGGAAACAACTGCTGCAACTCTCCGGTCGGGTGGATTTCGCGCTGGCGGTCGTCGGCGTCGCGGTGATCATCCTGGTGATCGTCTTCCTGCGGCGCAACGAGGCCCGGCTGCAGCGAGAAGCCGACCGGGCCATGCTCGGACCGCTGAAAGCGCCGCGCTAGCGGGGCCGGCGGCGCTCGGTATCGAAGACCTTGGCCAGCAGTGCCAGCAGCTGCTTCTGCTCCGCCGGCGTCAGGCGGTCGAGGAACAGCGGCGGCTGGGCCAGGCGATCTTCCAGCGTCGTGCGCAGCCGCTCGCCCTCGGGGGTGAGGACCAGCAGGCGGAACCGTCGATCGGAGGCGTCCGGTCGCCGCTCGACCAGGCCGCGAGCCTCGAGGGAGTCAGCCAGTGCATTGATATTGGACGGATCGTAATGGAGTCGTCGGGCCAGTTCTCGCTGAGACTGCGGCTGTGCCAACTCTCGTACCAGCTTGCCCTGGGAAAGGGAAAGGCTGCACTCGGCAACCCGGGCCGTGAAGTCGTCGCGCAGGTTGGCAAAAGCGTCGTCACGGAGGAGCTTCCAGAGCGCCTGGGTCGGCTTGCCTTCGACTTTAGTGGCCACGGATGGAATATACCCGCGAGATCAATGGTTTACTCATGTGAATCGTTCAATGACCTCGACAAGCATTGGAGGCAGAGACATGGCGTTTGTTCCCTACTGGATCGATCCGGCAACAGCCAGGCAAACCATCGAAGCCGGCCAGGCGATCGTCCTGGACGTGACCTCCCCGTTCATCGAGAACGCGGTCAGGGGAAAGATCCCGGGAGCGCTCCGGGTGGCCCCGCGGGCGATTCTCGACCGCAATCGGCATGCCGCGGAGCTCGTCAGCGACCTGCCCGACCTTTCCCATGACAAGACCATCATTGCCTATTGCACCTGCGCAGACGAAGAGGCCAGCACACGGCTGACGCGCGCGCTGCGCAGCCAGGGCTATGACGCCTGGCTGCTCGAGGGCGGGCTACCCGCCTGGCGCGCGGCGGGCTACCCGATGGAGTTGAATCAGGCGGTCGCGGCTTAGAAGGACGCGAGCGCCATAATCAAAAGATGGCGAGGGCCGTTTGGTCCGGCACGATCAGTTTCGGGCTGGTGAGCGTTCCCGTGCGTCTCTACCCGGCCACACGCCGCCAGGACATCCGCTTCCACGAGATCGACCGGGCGAGCGGGCAGCGCATTCGCCACCAGAAAGTGGTGGAGGGAGCCCCCTCCCCGACCCTCCCCCGCGAGTGGGGGAGGGAGATGCCCGAAGTTCCCCGCGAGCGGGGGAGGGAGATCTCCGAAGTTCATGCGGGCTGGCCGCGCGAGGCCGATAAGAGACCCGTAGCGGCGCCCGACGTGGTAAAGGGGTTCGAGGTGGCAAAAGACCGGTACGTCACCGTCGCCCGCGAGGAGCTGGAGGAGCTCGCCCCTGAGAGGAGCCGGACGATCGACGTCGAGCAATTCGTCGACGCCTCGGCCATCGACCCGATCTACTACGAAACCAGCTACTATGCGGTGCCCGATCGGGATTACGAGCGCGCCTACGGGTTGCTGGTCGACGCGATGCGGGAGACGGGCAAAGTCGCGATCGCCTGGTTTGTGTTGCGCCGCAAGCGCTACCTGGCCGCATTGCGCCCGCAAGGTCGTCTCATGGTCCTGACCACGATGTTCCACGCGGACGAAATCCTGCCGACCGCCGCGCTGGAACCTGCCACGCCGACCGACCTGAAGAAGAAGGAACGCGAGATGGCGGCGCTCTTGATCAACACCCTGTCCGGGCCGTTCGAGCCCGAGCGCTATCCCGACGACTACCGGCAGCGCCTGAAAACGTTGATCGAGGGCCGGGCGGCCTCGGCGCGGCCGGCGACGGCCGAGGTCACAACCGGCAGCGGCGTCGATGACCTGATGGCGGCGCTGCGCGCGAGTGTCGAGCAGGCGCGTCGCGCCTCGAAGGGGCGCGCCAAACCGGCTCCCCGGCGCAAGCGAAAAACCGCCTGACGCAGGGCACTTCCGCTCAGCGGTCGCGCCGCTCGCCAGGGGCGGCGCTGTAAGAGACCCAGGGCCCGCGCCGACCGCCGTGGCGGTCGTAGAAGCGCTGGGCATCGCGGTTGTCCTGGGCCGTCACCCAGTCCAGTCGGGCGTAACGGTGCGCCGTAGCGTATTCCAGGCTGGCATCGAAGAGCGCCGCGCCGATGCCCCGATTGCGAACTGACGGGTCGACAAAGAGGTCGTTCATGACCAGGATGCGATCGGCAACCAGCGTGTCGACACACGCATACAGGCTGGCGAAACCCTGAAGCCGCCCGTCCGCCTCGGCGACGAGTTGCACCCCGAGACCGGAATCCTGCTCGAGGAGATCGAGCAGGGCCTCGACCTTCGGCCTGGCAAAAGGGGTGCGGTAGAAGGCGAAGTAGCCCTCGATCAAGTCGAGCAGCTGAGGGCGATCCTTCCGTTCCGCCGGACGAACAAGCATCGGGCCAGCCTAGCATCTGCTTCATGACATCTATAAGGATGTCGCTCGCCCAAGCACAGATCGCCGGTATGGCGACCGCGGTGCCGCCGATCACGGCCACCGTCGACGAGGTGTGGGACGCGCTCGGACGGGTACGCGGACGGCGGATGCCAAAGCTGCAGCATGACGACGGAGCGCGGACCCGCTACTTCGCGCAGCCGCTCACCTCGCTGATGGAGCGGCGCAGCCTGAGTCAGCAAACTGACGCCTATCTCGAACACGCGCGTGTCCTCGCCCGGCGGGTGTGCTGCACGGCGGCGGACATCGGCCTGGTGATCGGAGTGTCCTGCACGGGTGTCGTCCTGCCGTCGCTCGATGCGGAGCTGATCCCGTTGATGGGGCTGCGGCCGGACACCGCCCGCCTGCCCATCACCGAGCTCGGCTGTGGTGGCGGGGTGGCGGGCCTGGCGCGGGGACTCGACTACCTGCGCGCCTACCCGCAGCGAAGCGTGCTGCTGTTCGCGGTCGAGATCCCGTCGCTCACGTTCCAACCCGACGATCACTCGGTCGACAACCTGGTGGCGGCGATGGTCTTCGCGGACGGCGCCGGTGCCGTCGTTCTGCGAGGGGGTGACGGCCAGCCGGGCTGGACGCTGCAGCACGCTGGCTCGGTGCTGGTGCCCGAAGGCGCGCGCCACCTGGGCTACGAGCTGCGCGATGGTGGGCTTCGCGTCATCCTGAGCCGCGAGCTGCCGGATGTGGTAGAGGCGCATCTGCGCGGCGCGGTCGATGCATTCCTCGCGGAGGCGGGGCTCCGCCTGGCCGACATCGACGCGGTGGCCGCGCACCCCGGAGGCCCGCGCATCGTCGACGCCATCGAACGCGCCCTCGACTTGCATCCCGACGCGCTAGCCACGTCCCGGTCGGTGTTCGCCGGCAACGGCAACGCGTCGAGTGCCGGCATCTTCTTCGTCTTCGAGGAGATGCAGCGAGTGGGGACATCGGGTCGGGTGCTGGCGATCGCCCTTGGTCCGGGGCTCTCGATCGAGTTGGCGCTGATGCAGCTGACGTGAACGCCCCCAACCCGGCCCTCCCCGGCGAGCGGGGGAGGGAGATCTCGTACGCGTTGGTCTTGCTTGCGTTTGCTGCCCAGCGTGGTTTCGAGCTGATCTACTCCGCCAGGAACGAGCGCATGATCCGTCGCCGGCAGCCTGATGCGCCCCGGGCCGCTGCATCGATCTTCAAGTGGATCGGCCTGGTCAACGTTGGCCTGTTCACCTTGCCCGCGCTCGAACGGTGGTTACGCCGGCGTCCAGCGCCGCCGCTGGTGGCGGGGCTCGGCTGGGTGGCGGCGCTCTCCGGCGTCGCGCTCAGGGTGAGCGTCGTTCTCAGCTTGCGTGCGTCGTGGAACGTCCACGCGGTTGTGCCTGACGATCTACAGGTTGTCGACCGTGGACCATACCGTTTCATCCGCCATCCGAACTACGTCGCGCTCGGCCTCGAGTTTCTCGGCCTGCCACTGATCGGCGGCGCTTATCTGAGTGCGCTCGGCCTCGGCCTTGTCAACGCGGCTCTTCTCCGTCAGCGCGTCGTCGAAGAAGACGCTCTGCTGATGGCGATCCCAGCGTATCGGGAGCGGATGGGGGATAAGCCAGCCTTTGTGCCGCGCGTGCTCAGCGGCCGCTGAACATCCGGATCCATTCCCGCGGCGTGATGCGGTTGAAGCCCCAGTAGCCGAAGCCGATCCCGAGCAGCTTGGTCAGCGTCTGCGGGGATCGTGCGTGATTGTGAATCGCGCGATCGACCAGTGCGGGCGTGCGGCTGAGGCGGAGGAATAACGCCGCCACGCGATGCGGGTCTTTCGTCAGTCGCCGATGCGGGTGACGATAGGCAGGCTCGGGATTGGGCGATGCCAGCGCGTCCGCGAAGGCGCGCGCCTGTCGCAGGCCGGTAGCGACCCCCTCTGCGGTGATCGGGTCGGTGAAGCCCGCCGCATCGCCGACCAGAAAGATGCCACGGTCGGCCACCGTCCTCGTGCCGTACCAGAATGGACCAACGGCCGACACTGGACCAACCATGTCGGCCTGGCGCAGCCCTGGTCGTATCGCCTGCGCGATCTCCCGGTAACGCGCCTCGAGCCGGCCGCCGAACTCCCGCATTCGGTCCTGGTAGCAGAGCAGCGCGACCATTCGCTGGTCGCCCGCGACCGGGCCCTCGTAGACCTCGAGACCTCGATCGAAGGTAATCCGCACCCACGGGTCGACGGGGCCGGCCATCAGCCAGTGGGCGACGATGCCGTAGCGGTGAGGTGGTCGCGGTCCAACCGTCCAGCCCAGGCGATGACGAAGCGCTGAACGCAGGCCGTCGGCCACGGCAACAAAGCGTGCTCGAACCTCGCCCGCCGCGGTGAGCACCGTCGTCATCCCATCGCTGTCCCTTCGGATATCGCGCGCTTCGGTTTGCGGGGAGAATTGGATGCCCGAGTGCTGGCCGAGCGCGTCGGCCAGTTGCGCATCGAAGGTCAGCCGCCGGATTCCCAGCCCCGCATGCTCGCCGTCATGCGCGGGAAAAGGCACCGCCACATGCGGCTCCTCGACCCGGCCGAACTGGATGCCACGGAGTGGCGGCGCACCGCCCGATACAACATTTTCCTCGAGGCCGAGCTCGCGCAATGCCGGCCGGCCCCCTGGCATGAGCCCTTCACCGCATGGCTTGTCGCGAGGAAAGGCTTGTTTGTCGAAGATGATCACCCGATGGCCGCGGGCGGCGGCAAAGAGCGCAGCGGCTGCACCGGCTGGCCCGGCGCCAACCACGGCAACATCGGCGTCGATGCCTCGCGCCACCGGTATTAACGATAGGCGTCGGCGGAAGCGCCCAGGGCGACGTCAGGTTTGCTCGCGATCCTTACTCGTAGAAGGCGACGGCGCCGTTTCGGCGCCTCCGGGGTCGCTCGGGACCGTCACCTGCGGCGGAGGTTGACCCTGGCCAGGAAGGCGTGCGCTGACCAATTGGCGCCAGCGGCTGGTGCGATCGGCGGCAGCCTGAGCGGCGCCCGAAAGCTGGCGAAGCGCCGCCTGGCGGCGAGCCTTGCCCCGTTCCTGGTCACCCAGGTAGGCGATGGCGGCTCCCGCGATGGCGGCAACGCCGAGCCACAAACGACTGATACCCGTCTTGGCGCGCAACTTTGTTCGGTCTTGTGACTTCATAGCATGTCCCCTTGCAATCTCATGCAGCTGCGACCCGTGAGCTCTTCCTCAGGGTATCCCATACTTGAGGCCATGTGCCGAAGTATCAAGACGCTCCGTCGCAAGGAAAGCAAACCAACGGACCAGGAGATTCACGACGCCGCGCTGCAGTTCGTGCGGAAGATCAGTGGCTACCGGGTGCCGTCGCGATCGAACACGGCGGCCTTTGAATCCGCCGTGAAAGAGGTCAGCGCCAGCTCCCGGCGACTGCTCGACGCCGTCGCCTGATCAGCTACGAGGCCACGGCCGGCAGACGCAAGACGAAGGTCGAGCCCTTGCCGGGATGGCTCGATCGCAGTTGGAGGGATCCGCCGATCTGCTCGGCGAGGCCGCGGCTGAGGTAGAGGCCGAGGCCGTTTCCCGGTTTCTCCGCAACCAGTGGATCGGTCCCTCGAGCAAAGCGCGCAAAAATCCGGCCCTGGTCCTGCGGTGAGATCCCGATGCCATCGTCGGCAACGCTTACCGCCACCTGCTCACCCTCGCGGGAGGCGCCGACCCGGATGGTGGGCGGACGGTCGGCGTAGGTCAGGGCGTTGTTAAGAAGGTTGTCAAGGATCTTGCCCACGAGCGCCTCGTCCGCGAGGACCGTGACATCGTCGCCGGGTTCCATCTGGACGTTGGCCTTGACGATTTCAGCACGCGGTCGCGCCCTGGCCAGGGCCTCCCGCACCGCTTCGGCGACGGAAACGGACTTCACCTTCGGGGTCAAGGCCTTGCCCTCGAGCCGGGCCACCGTCAGCAGTTCAGCGGCGAGGGCCTTGGCTTCCTCGGTCTTTCGTTGGGCCGTTTCGAGCACGGGGCGCAACGCCTTGGGCACTTCGCCGAAGTCGCCCTCGAGGGCCATTG
>VBHO01000185.1 GCA_005882045.1 Chloroflexota bacterium
TCACGAGGGCTTCACGGCATTCCTGGGCCACCGGTTGCTCGAAACCTACCCCCAGATGAAGGCGCTGCGCATCTTCGTCCGCGAAGTCCCGTTCGCGACCCACAGCGACAAACTGCTGAGCCCGCTCGACGATGACTATGGGACGGTGGAGCTGGAGCTCGGTCGCGAGGGGCTTCGCTCGCTCCGCTGCGGCCGGCGCAACCTGCGGCTGGTCAAACTGACCGGCAGCGCGTTCCGGGACTTCGCCCGCGATGCCTACACGACACTGCCGGAGGTCTCCGATCGTCCCCTCTTCATCTATCTCGATGTGTTCTGGCGCTATCTGACAATGGCGGATGGCGTGGGCGACGGCAAGGCGCGCATCGATTCGGAAGCGGTGCGCAAAGCCGTGATCGCGAGCTTCGATGACTTCGTCAGCATGTCGATCCAGCACCTCGTTTACGAGATGGGCTCCCGGCTGCTGGCTCGATTTGCTGGGATGAGCGAAGTTTCGTTCGACGCGGAGAATCGCCTGTGGGACACATCGAAGGTGTCCGACGCCGACCCGAAGACCCGTGTCTTCAGCGATCCGAAACCCGCCCACGGCAGTATCGGCCTTACCCTTAGACGCGATGCTTGAGATCACGGTCGGCTCGCTTCGTTTCACCGCGCGCTGGGAGACGCAGGTAGCACCGAAGACCTGCGCCGCTTTTCGCCGGCTCCTCCCGCTGCGCGCCCGGCTGGTGCAGGCACGATGGAGCGGCGAATCCGCCTGGGTGCCGCTCGGCGACCTCGAGACCGGGCTTGGCTTCGAGAACCACACCAGCTATCCGGCCGCCGGTCAGCTGCTGCTGTACCCCGGCGGGATCAGTGAGACAGAAGTCCTCTTTCCCTACGGCCCGAGCAGCTTCGCCAGCAAGGCGGGTCCGCTCGCCGGCAACCACTTCGCGACCATCGAGGAGGGCCGCGAGCTGCTCACCGAGCTCGGCCGGCGCGTTCTCTACGACGGCGCTCAGGAGATCGTCTTCAGCGAAGGTTGAGCCGAGATCCGCGCGAGCTCGTCGAGGTGCGCACGCTTCTGCTGATCGGAAAGGAAGGACGCCACGAAGGAGTTCCTCGCCAGCGTAAGCAACTGTTCCCGACTGAGACCGAGGGCGGCGGCGGACGCCCCGAAGTTGTCGGCCACGTAGCCCCCGAAGTAGGCGGGGTCGTCGGAATTCACGGTCACCAACAGACCGCGATCCAGCAGCTGCTTGAGATTGTGTGATTCGAGGTTCGGAAAGACCCGCAGCTTGACGTTGGACAAGGGACACACCGTCAGCGGAATCCGTTCCTGAACCAGGCGTTCGACCAAACGCTCGTCCTCAATCGCTCGAACCCCATGGTCGATCCGTCGCACCTTCAGGACATCGAGCGCCTCCCAGACGTACTCAGGCGGTCCTTCCTCGCCGGCGTGCGCGACCGCCAGCAACCCGGCATCGCGAGCGCGTGCGTAGACATTTTTGAATTTCCCGGGTGGATGGCCGACCTCTGACGAGTCGAGACCGACCGCGAGGATCCAGTCGCGATAGGGCAGCGCCTCGTCGAGCGTCCGCCTGGCAGCCTCCTCGCTCAGGTGCCGTAGAAAACAGAGGATGAGGCCGGCCGTGATGTTGAGCCGGGCGCGGCCGTCCTCAAGTGCGCGATGGATGCCGGTGACCACCGTTTCGAATGGGACGCCTCGATCGGTGTGGGTTTGCGGATCGAAGAAGATCTCCGCGTGGCGCACACCCTGGGCAGCGGCCCGCGTGAGGTAGGCCCAGGTGAGGTCGTAGAAATCCTGCTCCTTCAGGAGCACGCAGCAGCCCGCGTAATAGATGTCGAGGAACGACTGCAGATTGCTGAACACGTAGGCTCGGCGAACGGCTTCGACTGAATCGTATGGCAAGCTGACCCCATTTCGGCGGGCCAGCTCGAACATCAACTCCGGCTCGAGCGTGCCTTCGACATGGAGATGCAGCTCGGCCTTGGGCACGTCCCTGGCAAACCTCCTAAGGTCGGCAACCATCAAGGAGAGCTCTTCAGGGCAGCTTGGTCACGTCGGCCGGGACCCACCCCAGTCTCCAGGTACGTGATGTGGGCACTCGTCCAGATAGCCATGTCGTTTCCGGGAACCAGCTTGGCGCCTTTCTTCGCCTTCAGATGCTTGTCCCATTCCCGGAAGTCAGCCTGCGGACCGCCCCCCTGATAGCAGTTCGTCAGCATCGCCGGATCACACCGAATGTCATAACCATGCTTGCTGGCAATGTCGGCGTACGCATACATAACCGCCCCGATGTACTCGATCGAGTTGGCCGGGGAGGCCTCCAGAAATTGCCGCCGCTTCTCCATCGTACGAGAAGGTTCGATCCCCATCTCCTCGACCTCCTTGGTGATTGGTTCGCCCTCCCCAAGAGTCTTGTTCGCCGAGTAATGCGGTTTGCCGGGGGCGAGTGCCCAGCGGCCGACACCGCCGAAATGGGTCTCGGGGTTCTTCAGAGCTTCCCAGGCGATCGCGCCGGCGATCGCCCGCCGGTCCACGTGAAACTTCGTCTCACCAGCCTCGATCTCGGCTTTGTGGTGCTCGAGCCAGGACAACACCTGCTCCTCCGGCTTCGATAGCCCGGGGAGGGTCGGGCTGGGAGCCGGCAGGGTGGTCGCCGAGGCCAGCTCCTCCGAGACGTCACGCCGCTGAACCTTGAGTGGTCTGCTCTCGTCGTGTAGCGCCGCCACCACCATCGCTCCTTCCTGCCCAGGCTTCGGGGCGGCCGCCGGATAATCGCCCGGCCTTGGCCCGATGTCGGCGCTGTGGATGTCGAGCCAGTCCGACATCTCCGGCCGCAGCCACGTCTTCGCAGTGGGGAGGTCGGCAAACATCTCCTGCTCGATCGGTTGCTTCTCGTGCCCTTTTGGCCCGCGGTCGAGCACCTTCGCAAACGTTGGTTGGGTGATCTGGTCGAAGTAGTGCACGTACATTCGGATGCGCAACTTTTTGCGCACGGCGGCGATCTTCGTCGTCTCGTGGAGGGTGGGGAAGAGCCGCTTCATCTCCGCGTCGACGTAGGCGTCGTCGTAGACCAGGTCAAACATCGCTTGCGCACCGCCAGGGCCGGCTTCAGCGCCGAATACCCGCGCCTCCGGGTTTCTCGTCGTATGCGCCGCGGTCAAGTGTCCGAAAACGCTCGGTGAGCCACCGAGCTGCGCCTCCAACTCAATTTCCAGGGACTCGGCGAGAGATCCCGCTCCGGTCGCTTCCTGATTCGGGAGATCCAGCTCGGCGCGCGCCTCGGCTTTCGCCATCGCCCCCGGGCGCGCCTTGTCCTCGGCCTCTCGTCGCGCCTTTTTGGCATCGGCCTCGCTCTTCCCCGCCGCGATCGCGGCGTCGTGGGCCGCGTCGCCGGCTGCCTTGACGATGCCTTCCGGCCCGGCCAGCACGGCCGAAGTGGAGTAGCCAGGTGATCCGCCGACGTTGCAGGAGAACATCATGAACTTGAGATCTGGCGACACGGCGCCGCTCAGCCCCTGCACAAACGACTGCAAGTTTGCCTTGAATGCGCTGCCCGCCGCTGACTGGTTCATGGAGAGAAGGCCAGTCGCCCAGTATTCCTCCTGCGCGTGCCCCAGGTCCAGGGCGCGGTGCTTCGGATGGCCATGGCAGAAGGTTGCGATGCTTCCCACACTCGTCCAGGCGGGTGGAACAGCATCCGGAGAGTCGAGGCCGGCCGCCGCTTTCCAGATGGCTACCAGACCGAGGTGGATGCTTTGAACTTTTTCTACGACCTCGCCGGCGCTCGTAATCGGAACCGGCACGCCCTGGACGAGACCGCCACCTTGAAGCCCGATGGCACGCTGGCCGGTGGCGAACATGGTGGCCTGATTCTTGAACTCGATCCGGTTACCGGTGAACTCACGGGCATGCTTCTTTTGTTGCTCGGTCATTCCCGGCGTGACCGGGGTTAAGTCGTAGTCGCTGTACACGGCGACCGAAACGCCCGTGGGAAACTGCGCTTCGAGGCTGGCGGCAAACGCCTTGGCATCGATCGGGGCCGCAAGCGTGGCCGCAGTGAACGTTCGCGTGCGAACGAGGCCAAGCCGGCCGAAGACGTCGTAGTCCGCGACCCCGGGCGAGTGAATGATCTGCCATGCCCTTTGTTGCTTGTAAACCGCCTGGGCCACGGCGTCGTCGTATGTTCCGGACTCATCCAGACCCAAGGCGGTGCGTAGCTGCTTGAGTGCGTCCGCGCTCAGGTCGGCGGATTTGGCTTGGGCTGCGGTCACTTGGGCCGCGCTCAGTGTGGGCGCTGGCGCTGAGGCCCGCTGGATCAAGCGGGTCACGGCCGCGTTCCCGACTGACCGCTGCAGCGCTACCAGCGACGACAACATGAGCGTTGATGGATCGAACTGGATTCGGTCCGGGGTGGTGTTCCCTCCGCGCAGCTGCGCGTCCATAGAAGGTTGGTTTTGACGAGGACCCTGTGCGGGTTGACCACGAAGCATCGCAGGCTCGGGCTTCTGCTGGATCCTAGTCTCCACCAGCCTAAGGAGACCTCTGTTGGCCCTTCCTGCCAATGTCCCCGCCGACTGAACTTTTGGGCAGTCAGTCGCGCCCAGTCGTGCAGTCCGGGAGCTCAATTACGCACAGGTCGGCACGACCGGCCGCCAGGATGGTATTGACGTCGTCCGCGGTGGTGATGTTGCCGCTGGCCAGCGTCGGGATGCCCGCCTCGTTGCGGATCCGGTCGCTGGCCGGAACACCAAACAAGCGTCGATAATCCGGGCGGCTCTCCCAGACCGTCTGACCCATCACGGCGTGTACCAGGTCACACCCGTGCGCTTTTAGCAGGGCGGCGATTGCCACCGCCTCGTCGAGGTCGCTCCCACCGGACGCCCAATCACTGGCAGAAATCCGAACCAGCAGGGGCAACTCCCAGGTGGTATGAACGATGTCAAGCACCGCAAGGGGAAGGCGTATGCGGTTTTCCAGCGAACCTCCGTATTCGTCGGTGCGCTGGTTGGTCAACGGCGAGATGAAGCCGGCCAGTAGATATCCATGCGCGAAGTTGAGTTCCAGCGCGTCGAACCCGCAGCCCGCAGCCGCCTTTGCCGCTTGCGCAAACACCCTCACCAGATGAGCGATGTCGCGCGCAGACATCTCTTTTGGTAGCGCCGCGTGCGGCGTGTACGCGACGGGCGAAGCCGCCATCAGCTTCCACCCGCCTTGCCGCAGTGGGCGGTCGACACCCTCCGAGCGAGGCCGCATCGAACCGCGTCGACCCGCATGACCCAGTTGCAGGGCCACGCGGCTGCCGGCCTTATGGAAGAGCTCCACCGACGACCTCAGTCTTTCCTGCGTCGTCCGATCGATCACCGGCGTCTCCGGCGTGATGCGTCCGTCCTCCGTCACGCTGACGAACTCGGTGATCACCAGGCCGGCTCCCAGACGGGCGGCCGCCTCGAGGTCCGACCCCGCGGCCACGGCCACGCGATTCAGCAACGTCAGCTCCCCGATTCGGAGCGGGGTGAACATGGGTGGTGGGCTGAGCCGCAAGGCGCCGTCCGGCGAACCGGTCGCCGCGGCGGCGAACCAGGAGTCCACGGTCCGCACCAGCTCCGGATCGCGCTGCGTCAGGTTGACGTAGGTGATCCGGCGGCTGCGCGTCAGCAGGTTGAAGGCGAACTG
>VBHO01000071.1 GCA_005882045.1 Chloroflexota bacterium
CGGAACGGGCGGACACTTGTTCCCGGCGATCGCCGTCGCGCAGGCGCTGTCGCGGAACGCACCTGAGACACAACTTCTCTATGTGGGCCGGCGCGGTGGGATGGAGGAGCAGGTCGTGCCGCGGTACGGCATCCCGATGCAGACGATCGTTGCCGCCAAGCTCGACATGGAGAAGCCGTGGCGCAACTGGTCGTTTCCCTTCGTCGCACCGCAGGCCCTCCTGCAGTCAGCCGGCATCGTGCGCCGCTTTCGGCCCGATGTCGTGCTGGGCACCGGCGGCTACGTCAGCGCGCCGGTCGTGCTCGCGGCGGCTGCGGCCCGGGTGCCGGTGGTGCTCCAGGAACAGAACGCCATGCCCGGCCGAGCGACCCGGCTCCTCTCCCGTGTCGCGCGGGTGGTTGCGACCGCGTACCCGGAATCGGCCCGCCAGCTGCATGCGAAAGCGGTCGTGACCGGCACGCCGGTCCGCACCGAATTCTGGAAGCGGCGCGAAGCTTTTCCAACGCGCCCGCAGCGGCTGCTGGTCCTGGGTGGCAGCCAGGGAGCCCACCGCATCAACGAGGCCGTGCTGTCGGCAGTTGGGGATCTGGACCTCATCACCCATGCGGAGCTCGAGGTCTGGCACCAGACCGGGGAAAAGGATCACGGCTGGATCGAATCGCAAAGCGATGCATTTGCGTGGACCGTTCGTGAGCGGTACCACCCCTTCGCGTTTTCGAACGACCTGCCCGACCAGATCTATCGGGCCGACCTGGTATTGAGCCGCGCCGGCGCGGGGACGATCAGTGAGGTCAGCGCGGCCGGCATCCCCATGCTGCTCGTTCCCGGTCCGTTCGCGGGTGGTCATCAACGGCTGAACGCCGGGCCGTTCGAACAGGCGGGCGCGGCGGTGGTCATCGCCGATCAGGACTGCGACGGTGCTCGCCTGTTCCGCGAGATTTCGGCCATCGTCCACGATGAGGCTCGGTATAGCAAGATGGTGGACGCCATGCGATCCCTGGGCCGTCCGCGCGCCGCCGAGGAGGTAGCGGGCTTGCTCCAGTCCGTGTCTCGCCACTGATGCGCATCCATTTCATCGGCATCTGCGGTTACGCGGTGTCGGGGCTGGCGCTGGTCGCCAAGCAATTGGGCCACGAGGTGACCGGCTCGGATGAGGACGCCTACCCGCCCACGACGGAAATCCTGACCAAGGCCGGCATCAAGTGGGTCGACGGCCACGCCGCCGCCAACCTCACGCGCTGGGGGAAGCCTGACCTCGTGGTGCAGGGCAACCAGGTGCGCGCGGGCAACCCCGAAACCGAGGCGGCGCGCCGGCATCACATCCGGCTGGTCAGCGAGGCGGAATACTGGGGCGAGCTGACCGCGGATCGGTATCGAATCGTGGTCGCCGGCTCGGCGGGCAAGACCACTACCGCCAGCTTGATCGCCTGGATTCTTCGATCGGCGGGCCGTAATCCGGGGTTTCGCCTGGGGATGGCCGTCAAAGACCTGGGCTCCGCGGCCGCCTGGGGCAGCGGCCGGGAATTCGTCTTCGAAGGCGATGAGTACACCTCGGCGGTCTTCGATCCGCGGCCCAAGTTCCTGCATTTCTCTCCCCAGCTGGCGGTGCTGACCAACATCGACTGGGACCATCCCGACGTCTTCCCGGACCCGGCCGCTTATGAGGCGGTGTTCCGCCAGTTCCTCGAGGATCTCGGACCGGAGGACCGCCTGATCGCCAACGCGGATGATCCGGCGGTGCGGCGGCTTCTCAATCGGACCCGCGCCAACGTGGAGACCTACGGGCTGCGCGGCGGGGCCGACTGGCAGGGCCGCGACGTCCAGATCGACGGAGACGGGATGCGCTTCACCGCGTGGCACGAGGGCAAAGTGCTCGCGGTGGTCAGCACACGAATCCCCGGAGAGCACAATGCGACCAACGCGCTCGCGGCGCTGGCGGCGAGCGTGCGGGTGGGCGTGCCGGTGCCGGTGGCCGTGGATGCCATCGCTCGCTTCCAGGGTGTCTCCCGCCGCTTCGAGGTCCGCGGCCAGGTGCGCGGCGTGACCCTGGTCGACGATTACGCGCACCACCCGGCGAAAGTGCGCGCCACCGTGCAGGCGGCGCGGGAACGTTTTCATCCGGGCAGGGTGCTGGCCTGCTTCGTTCCACACACCTACTCGCGGACACTGGCTCTGATCGAGGGCTACGCGGATGCCTTTCAAGGCTGTGCGCTGGTCGTCATCGGTCCGATCGAGCCAGCCCGCGAGCGGCACCTCGCCCACACCGTCACCGCGCAGGACCTCGCGAACCGCATTCGGGGCGTCGACGAGGTCGTAACCGTAGACTCAGCGCGTTCGGCGGCGTACAAGCTGGCGTCGGCCGCTCGACCCGGCGATGTGATCGTCTTCATGTCGGTGCGCGGCTTCGACGATGCCGTCGGCAAGACCGCAGAGGTGCTGGAGCGCTCACCGGTTGCCTGACGCGTGGCTTCCTTCGTATCCCGGCGTCCGGGAGCACGAACCGCTGCAACCGCATAGCTGGTATGGCATCGGCGGCCGCGCCCGCTATTTCCTGGAATTGGCCGACGACGCGGCGTTGCCCGAGCTGGTCGGGCGGCTGAACGGCGACCAGGTTCCATACCTTGTCATCGGTGCAGCCACCAACACGCTGTTCGCAACCGACGAACTGCCTGGGCTCACCATCAAACTGAGGACCGCTCGAATTTCTATCGACGGTGATGCCGTGTCCGTTTCCGCGGGCGCCCTCATGCCGAAGCTGGCGGCGGAGACGGCCAGGGCAGGCCGCGCAGGGCTGGAGTTTGCGGCGGGGGTCCCGGGTACCGTGGGCGGTTCGGTGTTTGGCAATGCGGGCGCGTTTGGCGGCGAGGTCAAGGACCGCCTGCTGCATACGGAGGTGGTTGACCCTCTAGGAACGCGTCAGACCATGACGGCGGCCGAGTGCGCCTTCGCCTATCGCGATTCGGTCTTCAAACGATCGCGCGATCGATGGGTGATCACGTCCGCGACGTTCGCGACGACGAGCGAACCGCCGCCGGCGGTTCGTGCGCGGCTGCTGGAGGTCCAGAAGCATCGGCGTGCGACGCAGCCGATCGAGCAGCGCAGCCTTGGCAGCACGTTCAAGAATCCACCGGGCGATTCCGCGGGCCGGCTGATCGATGCGTCCGGCCTCAAAGGCCTGCGAATCGGCGGCGCTCAGGTCTCGCCGAAACACGCGAATTTCATCATCAACCTGGGCGGGGCGAGCGCCGATGACGTGCTAGCCTTAATGGCCGAGATGCGGGATCGCGTCCGAGCACGGTTCGGCATCGAGCTGGAACCGGAGATCCGCGTCATCGGCCGGGCGCCGCGCGCGTGAAGCGGCTGCGGGTCGGAGTCCTGTTCGGGGGGCGGTCGACCGAGCATGAAGTCTCCATCCTTTCCGCCCAGTCGATCATCGCCGCCATGGATCCACAACGCTTCGAGGCGGTGCCGCTCTACATCGATAAGGAAGGGCGCTGGCTGACCGGCGATTCTCTCAAGCGGCTGGTCAGCAACGCCGCGGCCCGCGAGTACGTCTACCTGCCTCCAGACCCAACCCAACACTCACTCGTTCCCGCCTACAGCGGAGCTCCTTCACCCTCTGGGGGAGTTCAGGGCGGGGGCATTCCCGTGCTCGATGTCGTCTTTCCGGTCACCTGCCCTACGTCGGCGCCGGGGTGCTCGGATCGGCACTGGGGCTCGACAAGATTTACATGAAGCGTGCCTTTGCTGCCGCCGGCCTGCCGGTGGTCGACTACGTGCCGATCACGCGCCGTCAGTTTGAGCGCGACTCCGATGCGTTCATTGCGCTGGTCGAAGAGCGGATCGGATACCCGTGCTTCACGAAGTTCGCGAACTCCGGCTCCAGCGTCGGCACCACCAAGGCGCACAACCGCGCTGAGCTGGTCGAGGGGCTTCGCCTGGCCAGTACCTTTGATCGCAAGCTACTGGTGGAACGCGCTGTCGATGCCCGCGAACTCGAGATCAGCGTGCTCGGCAATGACGAGCCCGAGGCGTCGGTCGTGGGCGAGGTCGTGCCGGCGCACGAGTTCTACGACTACGACGCGAAGTATCTCGATGAGGGGTCGCGGCTGCTGATCCCGGCGCCCGTCGACGATGCGGTCGCGCAAGAAGCTCGGAGCATGGCGGTGCGCGCCTTCCAGTCGGTCGACGCCGCCGGCATGGCCCGGGTGGACTTTTTCATGGAGCGCACCACCGGCCGCCTGCTGTTGAACGAGCTGAACACCATCCCCGGCTTTACCCGGATCAGCATGTATCCCAAGCTCTGGGAAGCCTCGGGGCTTCCCTATCCGAAGCTGATCGAGCGCCTGGTCGAGCTCGCCATCGAGCGATTCAATGACCGGCAGCGCTCGCAGACGGCGATCGACAGCCGCCTGCTTCCGCCCGAGGCCGGTGAATGACCGTCAGCACCATCGATAAGCGACGGCGGCGGACTGCCCCGGCTTCGGCCAAGCCCACCGCTTCCTCGCGCGGCTGGATCTGGGCGGTGGCACAGATCGCCATCCTCGGCGCTGAGGTTTTCGCCGCCCTTTTCCTCCTGGCGCAGCCGGCCTTCCGACCGCGGCATGTGGATGTGATCGGGACGACCCATCTCACACCCGCGCAAATCATTGCGGCACTTTCGCTCCCGGCCGACCGCAACATCTTTTTTCTCAACCATGGCGAGCTCGAGCAGCGCCTGATCGCCCTGCCGTGGGTCCGATCCGCCAGCGTCAGCCTGGCCCTGCCCGACCGGGTCACGGCCAGGATCACCGAGTGGAAGCCGTCCGCGGTCCTGCAGGTGGGGGAGGCGACCTACGCCATGAATGATCTCGGTCAAGTTCTCGACCCAGCGGCGGAGCCGGGCAACCTGACGGTGATCAACCGCCCGGACTTCGGCCCTGTGGCCTACGGCCAGCGCGCGGTCGACCGCGACCTGCTGCCGATGCTGCTCCAGTTGAAGGCCGGCTTTGCCCCGGCCTTCAAGATCTCGCTAATGTCGTTTCAGATCGATCGCCGCCAGCTGCTCAGCGCACAAACCGACCACGGATGGATCATCATCTTCGGCCAGATGGTCACCGGCGACGACCGGGCAACCCTGGAGCCGAAGCTGGCGGCCTTGCGCGCGCTGAGCAGCCGGATCGATTTCACCTCCGCGCAGATCCAGTACATCAATCTCGAGAATCCGGGCGCGCCGGCGGTGCAGATGCGAGGCCGGAAATGAGGCTGCTGGCCAGCGGCTCGCGCGAGGCCCTCTGGCTGGTGGCGGCCGTGATCGTCTTCGGCATCCTCGGCATCGTCCTCGGCCTCAATGCCCCGGTCCAGATCCCGCCTGGCTACTCGCGCTACACCGCGGTCATGATCCTCGCCGCGCTGGACTCCGTCCTCGGTGCCGTCAAAGCCTGGCTGAACGGGAACTTCGAAAACAAGGTGTTCATCTCCGGGCTGCTGGTGAACTCGCTGGCCGCCGGCGCGCTCACCTACCTCGGGGACAAGCTCGGGGTGGAGCTCTACTTCGCCGCCATCGTGGCCTTCGGCGTCCGCATCTTCGACAACCTGGCCGTCATTCGGAGGCACCTGCTCTAGAGACTCGGAACTGGCCTGTGGAAAACTGGCCAGCTTGTGTTGTCGTTACAGCCGAACCCCTCTATAATGGGCTCGCCGGTTCCAGCCAACGTTCCAGGAAAGGTTTTTGCCTCGATCTAAATACGTCACAGCACTCGATATCGGCACAACCAAGATCTGCTGCGTCGTCGGCGAGCCGACGGAGCGCGGCATGAACATCGTCGGCGTCGGTGAGGCGCCCTCAGAAGGTCTGCGTCGCGGCGTGGTCGTCAACATGGAGAAGACCGTGCGCGGCATCACACATGCCGTCGATGCGGCGCAGCGCATGTGCGGTCACAAGCTGGAGTCCTGCTTCGTCGGCATGGCGGGCACCCACGTCCTGAGCCAGAACAGCCGTGGCGTGATTGCGGTCGCGCGCTCGGACCGCGAGATCGGACAGGAAGACGTAACCCGCGTCATCGACGCGGCGCGCGCGGTTTCCGTGCCCAACGACCGCGAGATCATCCATGTCGTTCCTCGTGGCTACGTGGTCGATGGACAGGAGGGCGTCAAGGACGCCGTGGGCATGTCGGGCTCGCGGCTCGAGGTTGAGACGCACATCATCACGGGTTCATTGACTGCGGTGCAGAACGTCGTCAAGTGCGTCCACCAGGCGGGCATGAGCGTCGAAGACCTGGTAGTGCAGGTGCTGGCATCGGCGGAGGCCGTCCTCAACGACAACGAGCTCGACCTTGGTGTGGCGCTCGTGGACGTCGGGGGTGGAACGACCGATGTGGCGCTCTTCAACGAGGGCAGCGTGGTGCACACCGCGGTCCTACCAGTGGGGGCCACGCACGTGACCAACGATGTTGCTATCGGGCTGCGTACCACGCTGAGCGAGGCCGAGATGTTGAAGATCAATTACGGTCATGCGATCCCGGCGTGCATCCCGCGTGAGGAGATGGTGGAGGTGCATCAGATCGGCCAGGATCGCATGCAGGCGGTGCCACGCCGGCACCTGGCTGAGATCATCGCCCCCCGCGCCCGCGAGATCCTCGAGATGGTCAAGCTCGAGATGCGTCGTGGCGGTCACGACGGGTTCCTTCCGGGCGGCGTGGTCTTCACCGGCGGTGGCTGCCGCCTCCTCGGCTTCACGGAAGCCGCCCAGGGCCTGCTCGAGTTGCCCGTTCGCATCGGATCGCCCGGGCAAACCATTGGTATGAGCGACCAGGTGAGCGGTCCCGCCTATGCGACGGCGGTCGGGCTGCTGCGGTGGGGAACAAAACTTCGGCACCACGGCAACGGGCACACACCCGTTGGCGCGGGCGCTTCGGCAGTCTACGCGCGAACCGTTCGTTGGATCAAGGATTTCTTCTAGAGGAAGGAGGCCGATATGAATATTGACGATCAGCTTCGAATGAAGGGCCTCGCCTCACGGCCCGTCATCCCCGGCGACTACGGCGGGGGCCAGGGCCCGCGCGTCTCTGCAGAACGGTTCGTAAGGGCGCGCCTGGAGCGCGATAAGGAGGAAGCAATGCGCGACGTCGACCGGACCCTGGAAGGAAATGCGCGGATCAAGGTCGTTGGTATCGGCGGCGGTGGGAGCAACGCGGTGAACCGGATGATCCGGTCCAAGCTGCGCGGCGTCGAGTTCATCGCCATCAACACCGACCTGCAGGCGCTGGCTCACTCGGAAGCGCAGACCAAGATGAACATCGGCAAGAAGCTGACGCGCGGCCTCGGCGCCGGCGGCAATCCGACCATCGGTCGCGAAGCCGCCGAGGAGAGCCAGCAGGAACTCTCGGAGTTGTTGCAAGGCGCCGACATGGTGTTCCTCACCGCCGGCATGGGCGGTGGGACCGGATCCGGCGCCGCGCCGGTGGTTGCTGAGATCGCCCGCAACAACGGCGCCCTGACGATCGGTGTTGTCACCAAGCCCTTCACCTTCGAGGGGACCCGCCGCCGGGCGATCGCCGAAGAAGCGTCGACCACCCTCCGCGAGAAGGTCGATACCCTGATCATCATCCCCAACCAGCGGCTGCTGGACGTCACCGACAAGAAGGTGCCGTTCACCGAGGCGCTGAAGATCGCGGACGACGTCCTCCGCCAGGGCGTGCAGGGCATCTCGGACCTGATCGTCCAGCCGGGGCTGATCAACCTGGACTTCGCCGACGTCAAGGCCGTTATGTCCGGCCAGGGCGCCGCCCTGATGGGGATCGGCTTCGGCAGCGGCGACCAGCGGGCCTCCGATGCCGCCCGCGATGCCGTCGCCAGCCCGCTGCTGGAGACCTCGATCGACGGGGCCCGAGGCATCCTCTTCAACATCACGGGCGGAACTGATCTCACGCTGCACGAGGTCAACGAGGCGGCCGAGATCGTCCGCGCCGCCGCCGACAAGGACGCCAACATCATCTTCGGGACCGTCATCGACGAGAAGATGTCCGGCGAAATCAAGATCACGGTGGTCGCCACCGGCTTCGTCGTCGGGGACGAGCCCAGCCGAGAGATCGACGAGCAGTACAGCCGCCCGGCTCCGGTCGAGGAAGTGCCGGCCTACCGAGGGTTTGATCCCTCAAATCTCGATATTCCCGCGTTTCTGCGGGGTCGCCGATAACCTCTGGCGAGGAGCGCCCCCTTCCCGCTCCTCGCCCTCGCACTCATTCCCGCGAAGCGGTTCATGGTTAGCCACGCGAGGAGCGGGTTTAACGTCTCAAACGCTCGTATGGCACTAAAGCGCCACTCGCGTCGGGCGACGCCCGGTCCTCGCCCTCGTCTCACTGGACGCCAACTCGCTTGAGCACAATATCTGGGATACTGGCCTGAGATGAAGTGCCCATATTGTGGTCACATCGACCTGAAGGTGGTCGATTCCAGGGACTCCGATACCGGCGAGTCGATCCGCCGGCGCCGGGAGTGCCTGCAGTGCACCAAGCGCTTCACGACCTACGAGCGGATCGAGACGGTGCCGCTCTATGTGATGAAGAAGGACGGCCGCCGGGAGGACTTTGATCGCCAGAAGCTCTTCAGCGGGCTGATGAAGGCCACCACCAAGCGGGAGATCTCGCACGGTACGATCGAGCGGGTGGTCGACGAGATCGAGACTGAGCTACGAACCCGGGGCAAAGTCGACATTCCGTCTCGTGAAGTCGGCGAGCTGGTGATGGATAAGCTCCGAGGGCTCGACGAGGTCGCCTACATTCGCTTTGCCTCCGTCTACCGCTCGTTCATGGACCTCCAGGAGGTCAAGCACGAGATCGATCAGCTCCTGAGCCGCGAAAAGCGAGGCTGACCCGACTCGATGGTGGGGCTCGACACCGTCCTCAGCGTCGCCGGTTTTCCAGCCCGACATGGCTTCAGCACGGTGGCGCTTGGCTCGATGGGACTGACAGGCGCGGCTGATCCTGAGGCGGTCATCCACCGACGGCAGCAACTCGCTGACCACGTGAGCTTCGACCTCGACCGCGCGCTGATGACGGTGCAGGAGCACGGCGCGAACGTCGCCACCTTTCACCGCCGGCAACCGGAGGGGGGACAGTGCGTCTTCTCGACGGATGCGCTGGCGACCGACGTTCCCGGCCAGGCGATCGTGACCTACCACGCCGACTGCTTCCCGATCCTCTTCGTCGACACCAGCCGCGGAGTGGTCGCGGGCGCGCACGCGGGCTGGCGCGGGACGCTGGCGGGGGTGGCGACCAAAATCGCGCAATCGCTTCAGACCGCCTACGGCTCCTGGCCTGGCCAACTCGACGTCCTCATCGGGCCCGGAATTTGCGGACGCTGCTACCAGGTCGGCGCCGAGGTCGGGCACCAGTTTGCGGTCCGGTACGGCCGGGAGGATCGGTACCTCGCGGTTGACAACGGAGACGTCCGGCTCGACCTGGAGGCCGTGCTTCGGCTCCAGCTCGAAGACGCCGGCATCGCCCCCGAGCGAATCAAAGGCGCCGGCTCGTGCACTCGCGAAGAGGACCGCTGGTTTTCGCATCGCGGTGGCCGGGCCGGCCGTTTCCTCTCGGTGGTGGTTGCGCCGTGACCGATGCCTGAGTCCCTGGAAGCAAACCTCCGCCACATCCGCCAGGCCATCACTCGTAGTGCCGAGCGCGCCGGGCGTGATCCGGGTGAGGTCGTGCTGGTCGCGGTCACCAAGACGCTGCCGGTCGAACGGATCCGTGAGGCGATTGGGCTCGGGCTCACCAGGCTTGGCGAAAACCGGGTGCAGGAGGCCCTGCCCAAGATCGAGGAGATCGGCCCTGCCGATCTCGACTGGCACCTGATTGGCCACCTCCAGACGAACAAGGTCAAGTTCATCGAAGGCCGCTTTCGGATGGTGCAGTCGGTCGACAGTGTCGGCTTGGCCGAGGCGCTCGACGCGCGTCTCCAGACGGCGCTCGATGTCTTGATCGAAGTCAATGTGGCGGAAGAGCCGCAGAAGACGGGCGGGCTGCCGGCGGACCTGCCAGCGTTGGCCCGCAGCGTCAATGCGGCCCAACATCTTCGGCTCCGTGGACTGATGACGGTGGCCCCGATGGTGGCCGACGCCGAGCAGGTGCGGCCGGTTTTTCGTGGGCTACGGTCGCTGCGCGACACGACGAGTCAGCAGCTCGGCATGCCACTCCCGGTTCTCTCGATGGGGATGACGGACGACTATCCGATCGCCATAGAAGAAGGGGCCACGATGCTACGATTGGGCCGCGCGCTCTTCGGACCGCGCTGAACTTCTCGTGCACACCGCCATCAACTACCTCCACACCTTCGCCCAGGTCCTGATCTACCTGTTCATCTTTGCCATCTTTGTGCGGGGGGCCGCGTCCTGGTTCATCCGCGATTACCACGGCACGGCGATGGGATTCCTGGTGGACGTCACCGAGCCCATCCTGGGTCCGCTCCGGCGGCTGATCCCCACCGGCCTTGGCATCGACTTTTCGCCCATGATCGCGATCGCGGTGCTCTACGTGCTCGGCCAGTTCCTCGGCTGATCGAGAGCCACTAGAATTTGGCGACTATGTTTGCCGAAGTCTCGACGCGCGCCGGCTTCCCCGAGATGGAACTCGACGTGCTTCGCTTTTGGAAGGCGCGCGATATCTTTCATAAGAGCCTCACCCAGCGTGAAGGAAGGCCCCCGTTCGTCTTTTACGAGGGCCCACCCACTGCGAACAATCCTCCCGGGATCCATCACGTCCTCTCGCGCGCCCTCAAGGACCTATTTCCTCGATACAAGACGATGCGCGGCTATTACGTCGAGCGAAAGGCCGGCTGGGACACGCACGGCCTGCCGGTCGAGATCGAGGTCGAAAAGCAGCTGGGCTTCAGAGGCAAGCAGGACATCGAGAAATTCGGCATCGAGGAATTCAACAAGCTCTGCCGGGAGAGCGTCTTCAAGTACATCGATCAGTTTGCCGATGTGACAGAGCGGATGGGCTACTGGGTTGACCTCGACAAGGCCTATCGCACGCTCGACACCACCTACATGGAGAGCGTCTGGTGGATTCTCAAGCAGCTCTGGGACAAGCAATTGCTCTACCAGGGATTCAAGGTGGTGCCTTACTGCCCGCGCGACCAGACGCCGCTGTCGAGCCACGAGCTGGCGCAGGGGTACCGGGACGATGTCGAGGATCCGTCGGTCTACGTGAAGTTCGAGCTCGAGGACGAGCCCAAGACCTACTTCCTGGCGTGGACGACGACCCCCTGGACGCTCCCCGGTAACGTCGCGCTGGCCGTGGGACTCGACATCCCATATGTTCGCGTTCGCCAGGGGGATGAGCGCTACATCCTGGCAAAGGCGCGCCTTTCGATCTTGCAGGGCGAATACCGGGTCGAGGCCGAGATCGACGCCAAGAGCTTGCTGGGCAAACGCTACAAGCCGCTCTACGAGTACCTCATCCCTGACAAGCCGGCCTTCTTCGTCGTCGATGCCGACTTCGTGTCGACCGAGGACGGCACCGGCATCGTGCACACCGCGGCCGCCTACGGCGTTGACGACCTCGATCTCTCATTGAAAAAGGGGATCCCGGTTCGCCACGTCATCGACCTGGCGGGTCGATTTCGGCCTGAGGTCACCCCCTTCGCCGGTCTGTTCGTGAAGAAGGCCGACCCGAAGATCATCGAGGACCTCACGCAGCGGGGCCTGATGTACCGGGCGGAGACGATCCGGCACACTTACCCGTTTTGTTGGCGCTGCGGAACACCGCTCCTCTATTACGCGCTGACCTCATGGTTCATCAAGACCACGGCGGTCAAGGACCAGCTGCTCCGCAACAACTCTGTGGTGAACTGGGTTCCCCCGCACGTCGGCCCGGGGCGTATGGGCAACTGGCTGGAGACGCTGGTCGACTGGTCGCTCTCCCGCTGGCGATACTGGGGGACCCCGCTGCCCGTCTGGGTCTGCGAGAAGTGCGATGAGCGCCGCTGCATCGGCTCGGTCGCCGAGCTCGGTCTCACCGTGAACGATGATCTCCACCGGCCCTACATCGACCGGGTGACGCTGCCCTGCGAGAAATGCGACGGCACCATGCGCCGCGTCCCCGACCTGATCGACGTCTGGTTCGACTCCGGCTCGATGCCGATGGCTCAGTACCACTACCCCTTCGAGAACCAGGAGCTCTTCAAGCAGCGCTTCCCCGCGGACTTCATCGCCGAGGGTCTCGACCAGACCCGCGGCTGGTTCTTCAGCCTGCTGGCCATCGGCACCATGCTCTTCGACCAGCCGGCGTTCAAGAACGTCATCGTCAACGGAACCGTGCTGGACAAGCAGGGCCGGAAGATGAGCAAGTCGCTAAAAAACTCGGTTGACCCGATGGAGGTAATGTCCAAGTTCGGCGCGGACGCTACCCGCTGGTATTTCTTCTCCGCGGTTGCGATCGGCAACGACTACCGCTTCGACCTCCCGGCGGTGCAAGACGTGATCCGCCGCTTTCTGTTGATCCTCTGGAACACTTACGGCTTCTTCGCCAATTACGCGCGCCTCGATGGCTTCGATCCGGCCGCAGCAGTGGTCCCGGTGCGCGAGCGGGCGCTGCTCGACCGCTGGCTGCTGGCCGAGTTGGCGGTTACGATCGCCGACGTGGAAAAGGCGCTGGAGGCGTACGATCCACCGACGGCGGCCCGCCGGCTGGAGGCGTTCGTGCTCGACCTCTCCACCTGGTACGTTCGGCGTTCACGCCGTCGCTTCTGGAAATCTGAATCCGACGAGGACAAGCGGAGCGCCTACCAGACGCTCTACCAGGTGCTGGTCAGCCTGGCTCAGTTGTTGGCGCCCTTCATGCCCTTTGTTTCAGAGACGATCTACCAGAACCTGGCAGCGGGCAAAGGTGGCCAACCCGAAAGCGTTCACCTGAGCGACTGGCCGGTTCCGGCGGCCGACTGGCGTGACGATGAGTTGCGGCAACAGATGTCGGTCGTGCGACGGCTGGTCGCAACTGGTTTGGCGGCACGCAATGCCGCCGGCATCAAGGTACGCCAGCCACTACGAGCCGTGACCATTGCCGAAAAGCCGCTGAACTCCGCGCTGGAAACCATCCTGCTCGAGGAGTTGAACATCAAAGCCGCCCGCTACCAGGGCGGAGGCGGCGGCCTGACGCTCGATACTGAGATCAGTCCCGAGCTCAAGCTTGAGGGTCTGGCCCGCGACCTGGTGCGGAAGATCCAGGAGCTGCGCAAGCAGTCTGGCTTCGCCGTCGAAGACCGCATCCGCCTTTTCTACGAGGGTGACGGGATCCTCGCCGAGGCGCTCGAGCGCTGGCGCGACTACATCGCCACGGAAACCCTGGCGGTGGCGGTGGCGCGTGGCGCGGCCCCGGATGGCGCTTCCAGCGAAACGCTTCAGATCGAAGGGCACGACCTCAAAGTGGGCGTCGTCCGGGTGGCGGCGCGCTGACCCGCCTCCGCAGCTACTGGCTGCTGGCGGTGATCGCTGCCGCCGTCGTCATCGTCGACCGCATCACCAAGATCTACGTGGAGCGCCACTTCGGCGTTCCCTACGGCCCGCGGCAGGTGGTGGACCACGTGCTGTACCTCACGGTGACGCGCAATGCGGGGGCGGCTTTCGGCCTCTTTCAGAACTTCACGGTTGGCTTCCTGCTGATCTCCGCCGTTGTCATGGTCGCCATCCTCTTCTATTACGGGCGGCTGCCCACAAGCGACTGGCCGGCCCGGCTGGGGCTGGCGCTCGTCTTTGGAGGCGCGATCGCCAACGCCTACGATCGGGGGGTCAAGGGTTCGGTCGTCGATTTCATCCAGGTGCCGCACTACCCGATCTTCAACGTGGCTGATTCGGCGATCACCGTCGGCGTGGCCGTGCTCCTGATCGGCACCGTCTGGCGCAGCGGCCGGTCGCGGCGCGCTTGAGCGAGGCGGCTCAGCACACCGTCACGGCCGACGCCCCTCGTCTCGATCAATACCTGGCCGGGCTGCTCTCGGGACAGAGCCGCAGCCAGGTGCATCGGTTGATCGTCGATGGGCACGTTCGCCTCAACGACGGGCCGGCGCGCGCCGCCAGCAAGCTTCACGCGGGCGATCGCCTCAGCTGGGAGGTGCCGGCGACCGAGCCAACCCGCCTCCAGGCGGAACCGATGGATCTTCGCGTCCTGTACGAGGACGAGGACCTGGTCGTCATCGATAAGCCCGCGGGGCTGGTCGTCCACCCCGGGCCCGGCCATTCGACTGGCACGCTCGTCCACGGGTTGCTCGGCCGCGGTCCTGGCTGGTCGACGATCGGTGGGGTGGAGCGTCCGGGCATCGTGCACCGGCTCGACCGGGACACCTCCGGCCTGATAGTGGTCGCGCGCAACGACCAGGCGCATCGCGAGCTGGCTCGCCAGTTGCAGCAGCGCATCATGACGCGTCGCTATCGCGCGATCGTGGTCGGCGAGGTGGCCGATGAAGCGGCCAGGATCGAAGCCGCCATCGCCCGCGACCCGAAGAACCGGCAGCGGATGGCGGTGGTTCCGGGCGGCCGCGAGGCCATCACCGAGTTCCGGCGACTTAAGGTGGCGGACGGCCACTCGCTGCTGGCGGTGACGCTGGGCACCGGCCGCACCCACCAGATCCGCGTTCACCTCGCCTATATCCATCACCCGGTGCTGGGCGATCCCGTCTATGGCCGCCGCTCGCCGCTGATTGCCCGTCCGGCCCTCCATGCCGAGGCCCTCACGCTCCGTCACCCACGAACCGGGATATCGATGACCTGGGAGGCTCCACCTCCGGAAGATTTCGAATTGGCGTGGAATTCGCTGGCGGAACGTAAAATGCGTTGATCAGATGACCCAGCCCAAGCAGGGGCTCTTGATCGTGATCTCCGGTCCAAGCGGAGTGGGGAAGGATACCGTTTTGCGGCGCCTGTTCGAGCTGGCGCCCCACCTGAAGTACTCCGTGTCATACACGACGCGGGCACCGCGCCCGGGTGAGGTCGACGGCCACAGCTACACCTTCGTGACCCAGCCGGAATTCCTTCGCTTGATCGAGCAAAAGGAGTTCCTGGAGTGGGCCAGGGTCTATGACGAGTACTACGGCACCTCCCGCCGGCGCGTCGAGGAGGCGCTCAACCGGGGTGAGGACATCATCCTGAAGATCGACGTCCATGGCGCGACCTTCGTCCGCAAGCGCAAGCCTGATGGGCTCTTCATCTTCATCACGCCGCCGTCGACCGAGGAACTGCTGAGCCGCCTGACCGGCCGCAACACCGAGTCGCCGCAAGCGCTCGCGATCCGTCAGCGAGAGGCGCTGATCGAGCTGGGTCTGGCGAAGGACTACGAGCACGTGGTGTGCAATCGTGATATCGACGAGACGGCGCGCGAGATTCTGGCCATGATCGCCGCGGAGCACACCCGCCGGCAAACGCCAGTATGAGCGCCGTCCAGCTGAACGGCCGCCGCGTCGCCGTGGCGGTCAGTGGCGGAATCGCGGCCTACAAGGCGATCGACTGCATCCGGTTGCTCACCGAGGCCGGCGCCGAGGTGCGGGTGTTGATGACGCCGGAGGCGACGCGCTTTGTGACGCCCCTCACCTTCGAAGCGCTGTCTGGCCATCCGGTCGCCGCCGACTGGCTGGCCGCGACCGGCGGCGGAGAAACACATATCAAGCTGGCAGAGTGGGCGGAGGTGATCGCCATCGTGCCCGCCACCGCCAACACGATCGCCAAGCTCGCGCTCGGGATCGCCGATGAGATCGTCTCCGGGACGGTGCTCGCGAGCCGCGCGCCGCTGGTGATCGCCCCGGCGATGAACGACCTGATGTTCACGCATCCCCAGACGCAAGATCACCTGGCGGCGCTGCAATCGCGACACGCCGTAATCGTCGACCCGGCCAGCGGCCGGCTGGCATCGGGAAAGTTCGGGGTGGGGCGGTTAGCTTCCGCTGAGCGGATCGTCGCCATCCTCGAGGCGGTGCTCGCCAACCGCCGCAACCTCGACGGGCTGCGCGTGGTGGTCAGCGCCGGCGGGACCCGGGAGGCGGTCGACCCGGTGCGCTACGTCGGGAACTTTTCCAGCGGCAAGATGGGGCGCGCCCTGGCGGAGGTGGCAGCGGCCCGCGGCGCGGCGGTCACCCTGGTCACGACGGTGGCCACGAATCCGGAAGGCATCGACGAGGTCGCCGTTGGCAGTGCGAAAGAGATGCTGGCGGCGCTCGAGCAGGCCTCCGCGGGCGCGGACGTCCTGGTGATGGCGGCGGCGGTGGCCGACTATGCACCCGATACGGTTGCGCCGGCGAAGCTTCGGCGAACCGATAAGCCGTTGGATCTCCACCTCCAGCCGAACGTCGATATCCTGAAATCGCTTGGGCGTCGCCCCGGACTGTTCAGGGTGGGCTTCGCTGCGGAGACGGAAGATCTTCGTTCCCAGGCGCAACAGAAGCTGGATGGCAAGGGCCTGGACATGATCGTCGCCAACCAGGTGGGGGTCGACGGCCAGGGTCTCGCCAGCGATTACAACGCCGTCACTATCGTCGGCTCATCGGGTGTCGTGGCTGAGGTCCCGCGGCTGCCCAAGTGGGAGGTAGCCGGACGGATCTGGGATGCCATTGATGCCTGTCGCAACCGCGGCGCCTGAGACCGCGGTTCGCCAGGTCGCGCAGGTCGCGGTCGATGCGCGCGTCGGCAGCCACAGCGGGCTCTTCGACTATGCGGTCCCCGACGAGCTGATCGGGCTGATCGAGGTCGGCCACCGGGTCCGGGTGCCCTTCGGCAAGCGGTCCGTGACCGGGTTCGTCTATGCCCTCGACCAGGCGCCGGCGGTGCTGGAGCTGAAACCGATCGAGGCGATGATCGACGCCGAGCCGGTGCTGCCGGCGTTCCTGGTGGAGCTGGCCGGCTTTGTCGCGTCGCATTACCTCGTGCCCCTCGACGAGGTGATTCGGGCCATCGTCCCGCCCCGGGTCCGCGCCGTCATCCGGCGGACGGTCAAGCGGCGCCGGCAGAGCCGAATCCTCCAGAAGGCGAACGAGGTAACCGTGCCGGCCCCCATCCAGCTCGAGCCGGCCCAGTTGGCGGCGCGCGAACGGATCAGTGTCGCGATCGCCCGACAGGAGTCCGAGGTCTTCCTCTTGCACGGCGTCACCGGGAGCGGCAAGACCGAGGTCTACCTGGCACTCCTCAAGGAAGTGCTCGCCGCTGAGGGGCAGGCCCTGGTGCTGGTGCCCGAGATCGCGCTCACGCCGCAGACCGTCGGGCGCTTCGCCGCGCGATTCCCGGGCCGCCTCGCGGTGCTCCACAGCGGCTTGACCGAGGCGGAACGGGCGGCGGAGTGGTGGCGGATCCGCCGCGGCGAAGCCGACATCGTGATCGGCCCGCGCGCGGCGGTGTTTGCGCCACTGCCGCGCTTGCGGTTGATCCTGATCGACGAGGAGGAATCGTCGGCCTTCAAGCAGGAGCGGATGCCGCGATACCACGCGCCGACGGTGGCGCGATGGCTGGCGCGGCGCACCCGGGCGGTGCTGGTGCTGGGGAGCGCCACGCCCAGCGTGGCGACCTACAGCGCAGCGCTGGCGGGCCGGGAGCACCTGCTCGAGCTCCCGCACCGCGCGCAGGGACGTCCCCTGCCGCCGGTCACCGTGGTCGACATGCGCAAGGAGCTCGCCGCGGAACAGTTCAGCCCGTTGAGCCGCGAGCTCCAAGCGGCGATTGGCGGCTCGTTAGCCCGGCAGGAACAGTCCATTCTGTTTCTCAACCGGCGGGGACTCGCGACCTTCGTGCTGTGCCGCGATTGCGGTGCGGTCCGCGAGTGTCCGCACTGCAGCGTGGCCCTCGTCTACCACGCCAGTCTGAACCGGCTGCAGTGTCACTACTGCGGGAGCAGCGAGCCGATGCCGCGGCGCTGTCCCGCGTGCGGCAGCCGCTACATCAAGAGTTTCGGCATCGGCACCGAGCGCGTCGAGCACGAGGTCCGGACGCTGTTTCCGACAGCCCGGGTGCTGCGGCTCGACCGCGACGTGATGAAGACGGCGGATGCCGCGGACCTGGTCTTCGACCGCATGGTTTCCGGTGAGGCCGACATCCTCGTCGGCACCCAGGTGGTGGCGAAAGGCCTCGACCTGCCGCGCGTCACAACCGTTGGCGTGGTCAATGCCGACACCGGTCTGCACTTTCCCGATTACCGTTCCTCGGAGCGCACCTTCAGCCTGCTGACCCAGGTCGCCGGACGGGCCGGCCGGGGGACGGGCGCGTCGCAGGTGTTCATCCAGACCTACACCCCCGACCATCCGGCCATCCGCCACGCCCGCTACCACGACTACCGGGGCTTCTACCGCGAGGAGCTCGAGGTCCGGCGCGCCTATCGATTTCCGCCCTTCGGCGAGCTGATCGTGGCGACCTACGGGCATCGCGACGAAGCCCGCGCCGAACTCGAGGCCAAGACGGCCGCCGAACATCTGCGTGCTACAATCGCCCTGCTCAATTTGGGCGACATCGAGGTCCTCGGACCCTCTCCCGCGTTCGTGTACCGCCTCAAGGACGAATTCCGTTTCGAGGTGACCCTCAAAGGGAACGATCTGCACCGCGCGGCAGACGGCTTACCGCGCGGGCGAGGCTGGAGCCTCGACGTCGACCCGATGTAAGTTACTGACCATGGCTATCCTTCCAATCCTGACCCAGGAAGCGCCGATCCTTCGCCAGAAGGCGAAGCGGGTGGCGCGCGTCGACAGCAGCATCCGCCAGCTGATCGACGACATGGTGGACACCATGGTCGCCGCGCCCGGCGTTGGGCTGGCGGCGCCCCAGGTCGGCGTCGGGCTGCGCGTGGTGGTGATCAAGACCGACACCAACCTGCACACGCTGGTCAACCCGGAGATGGTCAAGTGGGAGGGTGAGCAGATCGGCCTCGAAGGTTGCCTCTCGGTGCCGGGCTACGTGGGTGAGGTCAAGCGATACATGCAGGTGGTGGCGCGCGGGCTGAACCGTCAGGGCAAGCCGGTCAAGGTCAAGGGCGACGCCTTGCTGGCGCGTGCCATCCAGCACGAGATCGATCACCTCGACGGCATTCTCTTCACCGATCGGTTGACCAGCCTCGACACCCTGCGCAAGGTGGAGCCGCAGGAGGAGGAGAGGGAAGCGGAACTCGTCGGCGTCTAAGCTGCGCATCGTCTTCGCGGGCACCACGACGTTTGCCCTGCCGACCTTGAATCGTCTGGTCGAGGCGGGCCACGAGGTTGCCCTGGTGGTCACCCAGCCCGACCGGGTCGCCGGACGTGGACTCCAGCTCCTGCAATCGGGGACGAAGCGCCTGGCCCTGGACCTTGGTCTCGAGGTCTTTCAGCCCGAGCGCATCCGCGACCAGGCCGCGCAGGCCCGGATTCGCCAGGTCGGCGCGGACGTGATGGTCGTGGTGGCGTACGGCCAAATCCTTCCGGCGAGCCTGCTCGATTCGCCGCGGTTTGGGACGCTCAATGTGCACGCCTCGTTGTTGCCCCGGCATCGTGGCCCAGCACCCATCGAATGGTCGATTCTCAGCGGCGATACCGAGACCGGCGTCACCATCATGCAGATGGATGCCGGCGTCGACAAGGGTCCGATCCTGGCGCAGGCGCGCGTCCCGCTTGCCCCGGATACGACGGCGGGTCCGCTCGAAAGCCAGCTCGCCAATCTTGGTGCCGGGCTCCTGGTCGAGACCCTCGACAAGCTGCAGCGCGGGGCGATCAGGCCGGAGCTTCAACCCGCCGAGGGAGCGACGCGTGCGCCTCGGCTGACGTCGGAGGATGGCAAGCTTAACCCGGCCACCATGTCTGCCCAGGAAATCGATCGTCGTGTGCGCGCGTTGAGCGAGCGGCTCGGCTGCTGGATCACGCTCAACGGTGTCGAGGTGAAGGTGATTCGCGGCCACATCGACGGGGCCCCGGGGGACGGCATCCCGGTGGCGACGGCCGATGGAACCTACGTCATCGACGAGGTCCAGCCACCGGGCGGGCGGCGGATGACGGCGGCTGCCTGGGCGCGAGGGCGACGCTGATGGGGAAGAAGAAGCGTGACGCCGACACCACGATTGCCAGCAACCGGGCGGCCTTCCACAACTACTTCATCCTGGAGTCGGTCGAGGCCGGCATCCAATTGGTTGGTACCGAGATCAAGTCGCTGCGCGAAGGCGGCGCCAACCTGCGCGAGGGTTATGTCCGATTTGGCGGGGGAGAGGCGTACCTGGTCAACGTGCACATCAGTCCCTACGCACGAGGCCAGAGCAGTAATCACGAATCCAAGCGCGAGCGCAAGCTGCTGCTGCACCGGGCAGAGATCATCCGGCTGGAGATCACGCTCAAGCAGAAGGGCTTGACGCTGGTTCCGCTCCGCCTGTACTGGAAAGGAAACCGGGTCAAGCTGGAGATTGGCCTGGCCAAGGGCAAGCGCCAGTACGACAAGCGGGAAACGATCGCGGCGCGGGACGCCCGGCGGGAAATGGACCGCGCAGTCAGAACGCGGGTTTAAATTCCGTACGTTTC
Organism: Chloroflexota bacterium; assembly: GCA_005882045.1. Taxonomy (GTDB): domain Bacteria; phylum Chloroflexota; class Dormibacteria; order CF-121; family CF-121; genus CF-13. The sequence goes on from VBHO01000071.1 coordinate 20,476, forward strand.
TCTTCGCCAACGGCGGGGGTAAAATAAGGTTGCTCCGACTGACTGGCGGGGGCGCCAGGTCTCGACGGGGTAGTGGTCTGCAAGATGGCGGGCCGTGTCGCCGAGCACGTAAAAGCGGCAAGGCTATAAACGCCAATCGTCAACTGGCTTACGCTGCGTAAGTAGCGTAGTCAACCGGGGATTTATCCCCGGCGCCGGCCCGCTCTCGGTCAGCAGGAGCGGTGTCCGGCGTAAACTCCGCTGACTCGCTTCCGGCGGGCGTCGCGGCCGCCGGGGGGACTTCTTACCGTGACTGGCTCTGGCGGATCCGGTCCCAAGGGAGACGCTAGGGTGAGATCAAATCCGGGACTACGCTCGTAGATGTCTTGCGGGACGCTGCTTCGGACGCGAGTTCGATTCTCGCCGCCTCCACCAGCCGGCCGGAGCGATTTGTCACAGGGTCGTTGTCCGGCCCTGATTTTCCGCAGCGCGGATTAGCCGGCCGGGAAGGTAAAGCTCTCCAGCACCTGCTGGAATGCGGCGTCGTCGCTGCCGCCGGGCGCCTCTTCGAGCTCGAAGGTGTTGGTCTGGTGCTCCAAGACCACGATCACCGCGCCGTTGGCGGGGCCGGAATCGACCACCACAATGCGATCGGCGTTGATGCCGGCCACCGTGGTTTGGGTCACCTGGTTCCCCCCCGCGAGACTCGCTTCGGCCTGGTCTTTGGGGCCAGTGACCACCCGAATCTCGATCGGAGGGGTAAACGTGCCCGACGCCGGAACATGCGCGGGCACAGTCGAGGGCGCCCCAAAGGCGACGACGCTCACGGCGCCGCCGGAGCCGGGCTCGGCGGTGTAATCGCGTGCGGTCCAGCCGTTCGGGAAGCAGAGATGGTAGCCGAGCGTAGTGTGCTGGTACCCCTGTCCGCTCTTGCAGCCGACCGATGATGAGGCGCTGGCTTGAAGCGGTGGCGCGGCGCCGGTGTCCTCGCCGCACCCAGCGATAAGGGTAGCGGCGAGCAGGCTGAACAGTACCCCCAGGGAGCGGCTGCTGGCCACCGGGGAAGCGTACAGGAAACGGAGGCGGTACGGACCGCGGCGTTAGTGAAAGATCGCCGTCGCCAGCCACCAGCAGGCCAGCACGCCGACAATCGCGGGTACGATGCCGCCGAAGCGGGTAAGGACGGCGACGATCTGCGCGGGGATCAACCAGAACACGGAGATCGGGTCGGCCTTGACGACGCCCACGCGCGCCTGTTCCGCAACCGGGCCCGCTTCTTCATAGGACGGCAAGGCGTGGGCGGCGAACGACAGTCCGAGCCAGAGCTGCACGCCCGTCACCCAGTTGGTGGGTAGCTCCAGAACAGTGCGCGGCGTCAGCGCGGGCGCCAGGCACAGGATCGCGAGGATGAAGAGAACAAGCGTCGGAATGTAGGCGATCGAGATCGCCGTCCCCAGCCAGGGCGGCGCTTCGTAGACGGTGTAGCCGGCTGGGTCGTCGACGACAAAATAGGTGACCTCGTCGATCGCGAGGCCGGCGCGGTGCGCGACGGCGAATTGGATCGCCGCGCGCAGCACCACCGCCGGGAAGCCGAAGAGGTGGATGGTGCGGGCGACGAGCAGCGGGAAGGCACGGATCAGGCTGATTCGGGCGGTGGCCTTGGCCAGCCGCACGGTGTAGGGCGCTCCGCGCTTGACGGCGACACGAGCGACGCTGCCGCCACGACTGACTGCCACACGAGCGACGCTGCCGCCACGACTGACGGCGACACGGGCGACGCCGCCGCCGCGGCTGACGGCCACCTTGGCGACGGTGCTCAGCTGCCCGGCTCCCGACTTCAGCACCGGGGCTGCCGCCGCGCGCCACCGCGCCCAGGGGATGGCGCGCAGTCGCGTCAACAGTTGGTCGTAGAGCGATGGTCCCTGCTCGGTCTTCGGTCGCGCCGCCACCCAGGCCGGCGTCTCGGCCGAGGCGGGCGGCCGGACCGGTGTCTCGAAGGGCAGGTCTTCCTGGATCGGGTCGGTTGCCCCGCTCATTTGGCGGTCACCTTTGGTGGGGCGTTGGCGGCCCGAATCTTGGCCAGCAGAACCAGCTGGTCGGACTGCGTGTCCAGCGTGACCGCGGGATCGTAGCTCCGTGCCGTGTACCAGGCACTGAGCCCGGCCTTGGTGTCCTTGTCGAGGAGGAAGCAGTACGCCTCATAGGCCCAGACCTTTGGCGAGTTGGGCACCGACTCCACCGCCTGTTCCATCTCGGCGGCGCAACCAGGATAGTCAAGCGTGACCAGCCGTGCCTTGCCGTCCCGGTAATGCCGCATGCCGTTCCACGCTCCCGGGAGGCCGGCACCGGCCATAAAGGTGAGCGCCAGCGTCACGCCCAGCACGCAGAGAACCCAGCCGGGCATGTCGGGCAAGCCGCCGCGAGCCCGGCGGATCGGCTGGAGCGCCGCTTCATACCGAGATAGCCGATCGGCGATCTCCGTATCGGCAATCTCGGGCAGCGCCGGCCGGCGCAGCCGCTTGGCGTCTCGCAGCAGCATGACCGCTCCGGTAACGTCGCCGGCCGCGTAGCGCAGATCGGCCTTGAAGACCAGGGCGTCGCGAGCAGCGGGGTCGCCGCGCAAGGCGCGATCGAGGTAGTCTTCGGCAACCGCCGTTTCCCGCTTCCAGTAGGCGATCATCCCCAAGCCCAGCAGGGCGGCGGCGTTCTTTGGTTCACGGGCCAGGACCGTCTCGTACTCGGTTGTCGCCCCCACGAAGTCGGAAATCCGGATGCGGGCCAGACCAAGCAGGCTGCGGGCATCGGTGAAGTCGGGATGGACCTCGATGATCTTGGCGAGCAGCGTCACCGCGGGCTGGGGATCCTGGGCGCCCACGAAGGCATAGGCGAGGTAGTAGGCCGCGTAAGCGTCGTCCGGACGCTTGCGGACCTCGGCGGCCAGCAGTGGCAGGGCGCCTTCGAAATCATGCCGGCGGATGAGCGCCAGGCCATCATTGATCGACATGTCCGGTGCCTAGCCCGAGTAACGCTTGAGTTCAGGCGTGCTTGCGGACTGGGGACAGCGTGGGCGCCTACGCCGCTTTATCGATCCAGCGCTCGGCGATGAAGGCCAGGAAAGCCCGGTCGAAGTCGAGGCCCTGCAGCTTGGTGGTGGCCGGCCATGCCGAACGGACTTCCGACTGCAACCGGCGATACTCTTCCAGGTCGAGTCCCTGGGCGAATTCCCAGGCGCGGGCGGCCAGCTCGGCGTTTAGGGGCTTCATCAGGATTCTCCTACTCTCTATAACGTTCCAACTCGCCAGAAGGATTCACGTCGCGTTGTGTCACGCTACGTGCAAATCGCAAGACGCGCTGGCCGATCGCGTCAATCGTGGCATGAGAGGGTTGGGTCTGAAAGCCGCGATCATCATCGTCGGCGCGGGCGCCGTCATGACCGTCCCCACGCTGATGGTGCTGCGGAGCAGCCCGACGGCGTCGACCACCCCCGCGCCCACCCACGTCACCGAGCCTGCCCGCGACGATGACGACCTTCAGGTCCAGCGCGCCAAGCGGATCGCCCTCGCCAGGGCAACACCCACCCCAGCCTCGGCGCCGGCGCCGACCGCGGCCGCCCAGGCCAATGGACCGGCAGCCGCGCTCCATTCGGCGCCGCCCCCGCCGGCCGTGGGCGCCGTTCCGTCCTTCTCACATGTCTTCGTGATCGTGATGGAAAACCACGAATACAACAGCGTGATCGGCAATCCGGCGGCCCCCTATACCAACGGCCTCGTTAACAGCTACGGCCTGGCGACCAACTATTACGGGGCATCCCATCCGAGCCTGCCCAACTATCTCGCCCTCACCGCCGGCAGCACGGTCGGGATCGCGAGCGACTGCACCAACTGCTTCGTCAGCGCGACCAACATCGCCGACCAGGTGGAAGGGAGCGGTCGATCGTGGAAGGCGTACATGGAGGACATGCCGGTACCGTGCTACATGGGGGCCTTAACCGGCAACTATGCAATGAAGCACAACCCGTTCATGTACTACAACGACATCCGCAACAACGCGGCGCGGTGCGCGGCGCACGTCGTGCCCTTCACCCAGTTTTGGGTCGACATGAGCAGCGGCCACGCGCCCGACTTCGTGTGGATCACGCCCAACATGTGCAATGACACGCACGATTGTCCCGTCGGCACCGGCGACGCGTGGCTGCGGAGCGTGGTGCCGACGATCACCGGCTCAGTTGCCTTCCGCAACGGCGGCGTGCTCTTCATCACTTACGACGAGGGTTCCACCAGCGCCGGCTGCTGCAGCGACAGCTGGGGTGGACACGTCGCCACCCTGGTCATCGCGCCGAATGCCATCAGCGGCTTCCGCTCGGCCGTCGCCGAGAATCACTACGGCCTGCTGCGCACCATCGAAGACGGCTTCCACCTCAGCCACCTCGGAGCTGCCGGATGGGCGAGCAATCTCCCTCTGCGAGAGTACTTCCGCAACTAGCCGCCACCCTGCCCTCCGTCAGAGCGGGAGGGAGAACTGCCAAGCTGGCGGATCGGGTCGAGCGAGGCAAGGTCGTCGATCGACGAGAGGTCGCCCGGCGGGTCGCCGAGGAAGACATTCCGGATGACCCGCCGAAGGATCTTGCCATTGCGGGTCTTGGGCAGGCGGGGGATGACGTGTACCGCCGCGGGCTTGAAGGGCTTGCCCAGTAACCGCTCGATGCTGCGAGACACCGCACCAGGAATCGCAGCGGGATCCGCCCCGGGCCGAGCGACGGCGAAGACCACCACCGACTGACCCTTGATCGGGTCAGGAACCCCGACCGCCGCCGCCTCGGTCGCGGCCGTGCCATCGAGGGCGGCGGCTTCGACCTCGGCCGGTCCCACCCGTTTGCCCGCGACCTTGATGGTGTCGTCCGAACGCCCGAGGATGTACCAGAGCCCATCCTCGTCGACCATCGCCCAGTCGCCGTGGACCCAGATGTCGGGCCAGCGCGACCAGTAGGTCTCGAGGTACCGTTGTGGGTCTCTCCAGAATCCGAGCGTCATGCCCAGGTATGGCTGGCGGATGACCAGCTCGCCGACCTCGCCCGTGACCGGCTGACCGCGATCGTTGAAGACGGCAGCATCGACGCCCGGGATCGGTCCCGCAAAACTGCCCGGCTTCGATGAGGTCAGGAAGTTTCCCGAGAGCAGGCCGCCGCCGCATTCGGTCCCGCCCGAGTAATTCATGATCGGGAGCTGCCCGCGGCCGACCGTCTCGAAGAGCCAGGTCCAGGCTTCGGGGGTCCAGGGCTCGCCGGTCGAGGCCAGCACGCGCAATCGGGAGACGGGTCGCTCGGGGGCGGCCCGATCACCCGACGCCATCAGGACTCGGGTGAGGGTGGGGGAGATGCCGAGGTGCGTCACACCGTGACGGTCGGCCACTTCCCAGACCCGCCGTGGCTCCGGATAGTCGGGAGCGCCGTCGTAGAAGACGGCCGTGGCGCCCAGCATCAGGCTGCCGTACACCAGCAGCGGCCCCATCACCCAGCCCATGTCGGTCACCCACATGACGCGCTCACCCGGACGCACGTCCATCCCCAACGCCCAATCCTGCGCAGCTTTGATCGGGAGGCCGGCGTGCCCATGGACCGTCCCCTTTGGCCGGCCCGTCGTCCCTGAGGTGTAGAGGAGCAGCAACGATTCGTCCGGCCGCATCGCCTCCGTTGGCACCGGCGGCCGCGCCGGTTTCTCGATGTCCTCCCACGCGACCTCGCGGCCATCATCCGTCGCGGTATCGACACCGGCGCACTTGACCACGACCAGGCGCTCCAGGTGTGGCAGTCCAGCGGCCGCCTCCACGGCGATCGGCTTCATCAAGACCGGCCGGCCGCGCCGCACGGCGGCATCCGCCGTGATGAGGACGCGCGCATCCGCGTCGGATAATCGCTGACGGATCGCCTCCGCGCCAAAGCCCGAGAAGAGCGGCACCGCCACCGCGCCCAGCTTGGTACAGGCGAGCAACGCTACCGCATTCTCGATGACCAGCGGGAGGTAGAGCCCGACCGCAACCCCGCGCTCGACGCCGATCTCGCGCAGTCCGGCCGCAACGCGTTCGACCGCCTCATCGAGTTGCGCATAGGTCAGCTGCCTCGAGGTCCCCGCCTCGGTCTCGCCGATGATGGCGAGACGCTCGGGATCCGACCGCCGATACCGGACGACGGCAGACGCATACGCGTTCAACAGTCCGCCCGGGAACCACCGGGTCAAGGGAATGCCTGGTGAGGTGTCCATCACCTCGCGATATGGCGTCGACCAGATGATGCCGAGGTCCTTAACCAGGGCATCCCAGAACCAGGGCGGGTTCTTCGCCGCGCGCTGACAGAGCTCCGGGTAGCTGGCGCACCCGAGCTGGTGCACAAACCGCCAGAGCCGGCTCTCGCGTGCCTGCTGCTCGGTCGGTGACCAGACAGGGGGGCCTGTCATTCGCCCTGCCTTCGCTCGCCGGTCCAGAATCCCTCCGGATCGGCGTGACGGATATAAGCGAGCTCATCCGTGGAAGGCGGGGTCGTTGCCGGGACCGAGTCGTCGACGGTAATGGCGAAGCCGGTCGCCTCTCGTACCTGCGCGGGGGTGACGCCCGGATGCACGCTGACCGCTCGCACCTGTCCGCGGGAAAGGTCGAACACGCCGAGCGTCGTGATCAGGGTGGCGGGACCACCCCGGCGACGGCCGGCGAAATGCCCGGGTGAGGTGATGTAGTCGACGCGCTCGCGAAAACGGCGCGGCTCGTGCTCCATAATTAAGACGGTCCGTCCCGCGAGCGAGGCGATATCGCCGCCGCCGCCGCTCCCCGGCAGGCGGACCAGGGAGCCGCTGCCGCTCGTCCGGGTGGTGTTGAGGTTGCCGTGCGGGTCGATCTCCGCGCCGCCGATGAAGCCGACGTGCCCATCGTGTAGATGAACGCCTCGGCTGGCCGATCGCGGATGACGCCGTTCTCGAAGAGGCCGACCGCGGTCGGGGCGTGGGTGGCCTTGGCCAATCCGAAGCCAAGCAGCGGGAGTCGCATCCCGACGAAGACCACCTCGCCATCACGGATCTCGCGGGCGGCCGCCACCACCATCAACTCCTTTCGGGTGTAGCTCGCGATCATGGCGCGAAATTGGCGGCGGCAGCGAGCCGGCGATCGCGCACCTGCAGGCGCTCGACCGCCGCGTCTCCCATGTGCTGGAGGTAGGCGCGCCGATCGGGAAGGTCGAGCACCCACTCCTTGAGCCAGGACTGATATCCCCCGAGGGTTTTTGACAGCCCGTGATAGCCGAGAAAGGTCTCGAAGTCGCGTCGCCAGTAGCCCTGTACCGACGAGGGCAGCGCCCCGCCGGGCTCCTCGACGACGGCCGTGACGAGAAAGCCAGGGATCATGGTGCGGTTGGGATCGCTGCGAATCACGTCATCGGGGACGATCTCCTCGCAGACGACGATGGTGCGACGCGCCGCATAGGCGGCCTCGACCGTGAGGCCGAGGTTACCCCAGAGATGCGCATTGCCGGAGGCATCCGCGCGCTGGACGTGCACGATGGCGACGTCCGGCTTGAGCGCGCCGACGGCCAGCAGGCCCGGTCCACCGAAGGGATCCTCGATCGGCCGCATGCGAGGATGGCCCCGCACGATGTCACCACCGATCCCGGTGAAGGTCGGCAGGTAGGGGAGACCCATGGCCGCCGCCTTGAGCGCCAGCCCGACCGTGAAGTTCGAGTGGTCTTCCATCACGATCCGACGCGGCTGGCCCTGCTCGTAGGCGCGACGAAAACCGTAGCCCGATCCACCGGCGACATTGCCCACCCAGGCCGCGATTACCTTCGCCACCGTGCCGGCCGCGATCAGCTGATCGAAGGCCATGTCCGAGATCGGCCCGATGAGCGTCAGATCCTTTCGCCGCTGCCGGATGATCTCGTGCACGGCCGCGAACGGAATGCCAGATTCGAGTGCCAGTCCGAGCGCGACCGCATCGCCGTCATGGACCTGCTCGCGGATCGCCTCTGCCAGTGAGCGCCGCTTGCTGGTCAGCGGTGGCTCCATACGGGGGCTCGTTTCTCCAAGAACGCGCTGATCCCTTCCTCGGCGTCGCGCGAGGGGCCAACCGTCGCGCGGTAGGTCGCGATTGCGGCATCGAGCCGTTGCAGCAGCGCCGGGGCTCGCTGTCCACGGGTCGCGCTGGTGAGGGCGTGAAGGGCCACCCCACTGCGAGCCGCCAGGTCGGTCGCCAGGCGATCGACGCGCTCCGTGAGTTGTGCCGCGGGCACGACCTGGGTCACGAGCCCGGCCTCTTCGGCGACGTCGGCGGTTATGGCCTCGCCGAGCAACAGCCGCATGGCCCGCGGAGCGCCGCAGATCTCCGGCAAGCCGGCGGCTGCCACCGGTGGGAAGGCACCGAGCTTGATTTCCGGGAAGCCGAACACGGTGTCGTCGCCGGCCAGCACGAGGTCGCAAAGCAGGGCGATCTCCGCCCCGCCGCCCAGCGTCGACCCATGAACCGCGGCGATCGTCAGCGGCTTCAGGGTCAGCAGGAGGCGCGCATTTTCCCGGACTTCTGAGAACATCGCGTCCAGCCGGGCGGCGCGATGATCCCGCACCTCGACGCCGGCGGAAAACCCGCGGGGAAGGGCGCTCCTGAGCACGACGACCCGGATCGAGGTTGCGTCGCATTCGCGCAGCGCCTCATTGAGCCGTCGCAGCATCTCGACGTCGAGCACATTTAGTGGTGGTCGATTCAGCGTGATCCGAGCGATCCCATCCTGGATCCGGATCGTGATCGAAACCGCAGACATTTCGGGTGCCGGCACCGTCGGTAATGCTAGTACGCTTGCTACATGCAGACGTGTGCGCGCTGTGAGCGGCCGGTGGCGGCCGAGGCACTCTTCTGTCCGCATTGCGGCGCCCAGCTCAAGGTGCAGCCGGTCCAAGGCGAGATTATCGACGGCACCCGGCGCTTTGCCAAGCAGCGACCGATCAGTCCGGGGCGCGCCGCGCGCCTGTCGATCATTCCCGGCCTCGGACACTGGTATGCGGGCGCGCCGATCAAGGGTCTGGCCTTCTTCGCCGCCATCCTCGGACCGCTCGTGATCGGCACCGAGCTCGATCTCACCGTCGTCGGAGCCGCGATCGGGATTCCGCTCGACATCGGCGGACTGGGATTGTGGGCGTTCTGCGCCTACGACGCCTACCGCACGGCGCGGAATCGGATGCGGCCTGCGGCCTGATCAGCCGGCTGGTTTCCGGCTGACGCAACGCCTTTCGCAAGCTTGCTCTCCTAGTGTCGCTGGTGTGGCGAGGGAGCGGCGGGTCCTGCTCATCGAGGACGATGCGGACGTTGCGGCCCTGTACGTGTTACAGCTTCGCCGTGACGGAATTCCCGTCGAGCACGCCCGCAACGGAGCGGAGGCGGATGCCTTCGTGCGCGACCGCCTGCCAGCCCTCATCCTCGTCGACCTCAAGCTGCCGGACCTCGACGGCCGGGAACTCGTCGAGCGCTGGGCCGGTGATCCGGTGTCCGGTGCGATTCCGATCTGGATCCTGAGCAATACCATGCCGGAGGACAACCTCTGGTGGCACGCCGCTCCCAACGTCCAGCGCTATTTCCTGAAGTCGAAGGTGGCCCTCAGCCGCCTCAGCCTCGAGATTCGTGCGACGCTCGGCCTACCCTACGGCGATCGGCTAAGCCAGCGGACCGCGAGCTAACTCAAACCGGCCTGCGGATAATTGATCGATGGAAGACGTAGCTCCTGCGCCCCGCGCCCAGGCGCAGCTGCGCTGGCTCGACCTTCTCCCGGTGCTCGTCTTCACGATCCTGGGCGTCATCCTGGTGTTCGCCGCGGTCGTCGCGCTGGCCCGCCTGGACCATTTCTTCTATCGCGCCAACCTCGAGACCATTGCGCTGAGCGCGACACTCGCCATCTATCTCGCCTTCGGCGCTGGGATCGCTGTCGCGCTCCGGCGATTGGGGTCACCACTGGCCTTCCTCGGGTTGCACTGGCCAACGCCGCGGGACCTGGTCCTGACGCTGGCGCTGGTGGTTCCCTGGTACATCGGCATCGCCGTGGTCACCGCGCTTTCATCCGCGGCCTTGAATGGCGGCCACGTGGTTCCGGGCAACTCCCGCCAGCTCTTCATTCAGCATCCGCACGGCCTCGGCATCCTGGTGCTCGCCTTGCTGGTGACAGCGGTCGCGGCGCCCATCTGTGAGGAGGCGTTCTTTCGCGGCATGCTCTTCCGCCTGCTGCGTCGCCACCTCCCGCTCTGGGCGGCCGTGCTGCTGAGCGCGATGGCATTTGGCCTGGCTCATGCCAGCCCCACTGTGAGCTTCGCGCTGTTGCCGGTCTTCACCTACATGGGCATCGTGCTCGCCGTGGTCTATGCCTGGACCGGCTCGCTGACCAACACCGTTCTGCTGCATGGCCTCAACAACGCCGTCGGCACGGTGACCGTCTACGCGCTGCTGTCGCGCTAGTCCATCTCGGTCGGGATCAGCGCCATCTTCTGGCGCGGCACCCGATCGACGACCACCTCGCAGTGCGCATTCCGAACCACGTGCTCGGCGACACGGCCCAGCGGGCTCTCATTCGGCCGGTTCTGGTGGCTGATCCCCATCACGATAAGATCTACGTTCTCCTCCCGCGCGATCTCGACGATGCGGTGGCCGGCCTGGCGCGCGACGTTGACCTTGGTGCGAGGCTGGATCGCGTGTTGCGTCGCGATGAACGCGGCCGCGTTGAGCGCCCGCTCGATCCGCGGGTCTTTCTCGGGCATGGCGAGTGGCGCCTGGAGCGGGATCTCGTGGACATAGACGATCAACATTTCGGCTTTGTGGCCCTGGTTCAGGCGAGCCGCCAGCTCAACGGCCCGCACCGACGCGCCGAGGTCGAGGATGGGGACCAGCACCTTGCGGATCGACTCCACCGACCGCACCGTGCTGGTGGCGCCGCGCGGCGCCGGCGGCGGCACGCGGAGCATCCAGCCGAGGGTGCCGGCCAGGCCGACGGTAAAGGCAACCGCCAGCGTGATGCCGAGCGGGCTGAGCGTGAGGCTCAATGGCGAAGCCGCGCCGCCGCTTGTAGCCGCCAGGCGCCAAAGGCCAACAAGCCGACGCCGGCAATGCCATAGGGTACGGAATGCACCTCGATCAGGTCGCGGAGCAGGATCAGGACGCCCAACACCAGCGACGTGAAGCCGACGATTCGGGTGATGCGGTAGGGCGTCATGTGGCCCACCTACTTCTCGAAGAAGCGCGCGACCTTCTCAGCGCCGACGGTCGTCGGGCAGATGGTCTCGATGCCCAGGTCGGCGTAGAGATCGGCCCGGGCCGGGTCGTAGATCCGGCAGATGACCTTCTTGACTCCGAACTCGTGCTGGGCCAGCTGGGCCGCCATGATATTGGTGGTGTCGGCATTGGTCACCGCCACGAAGGCCTCGGCGCGATCCGTGCCGGCCCGGCGGAGGATGTCCTCATCGACCGCGGAGCCGAAGACCATCTCGCCGGCAAAGTCTTCGCCCAGGCGGTTGAAGGCCGCCTCGCTGGAGTCCACCACAGCCACGTCGTCCCCCTCCTGGCTGAGCTGCCGGGCAAGGCTGGAGCCGACCCGTCCGCAGCCCACGATCACCGTACGCATATAACCTCAAACTATTCTAGGGTTCATATCGTTTAGCGCCGAATTGGCGAGGGTATATACCGCCCAGCTTGCCCGGGCACTAGGGCGCTGGGGCCAGCATCTACTTTAAGGAGTACTTCGAGATGGCAAAGACCGTAGGCATCGACCTCGGAACTACGAACTCAGTTATCGCCGTCATGGAAGCCGGCGAGCCGGTGGTGATTCCGAACGCGGAAGGCGGTCGGACGACGCCGTCGGTCGTCGCGTTCACCAAATCCGGCGAACGCCTGGTGGGGCAGCTGGCCCGCCGGCAGGCTGCCGTCAACCCCGAGAACACCGTCTTCTCGATCAAGCGCTTCATGGGTCGCAAAGGTGATGAGGTGGAGCGCGAGCGGAAGATGGTGCCTTACAAGGTCGTCACCGGCAGTGCCGGCCGGGTCGAAGTCGAGATCCAGGGGAAGCGTTACACGCCCGAGCAGATCTCGGCGATGATCCTGCAGAAGCTGAAGACCGACGCCGAAGCCTACCTCGGCGAAAAGGTCACGGACGCGGTCATCACCGTGCCCGCCTACTTCAACGACTCGCAGCGGCAGGCGACCAAGAACGCCGGTGAGATCGCCGGCCTCAACGTGGTGCGCATCATCAATGAGCCCACCGCGGCCGCGCTCGCCTACGGCCTGGACAAAAAGGAGAACGAGAAAATCCTCGTCTTCGACCTCGGCGGCGGCACTTATGACGTCTCCGTATTGGAGATCGGCGAGGGCGTCTTCGAAGTCAAGGCGACCAATGGCGACACGCACCTCGGTGGTGACGACTACGACCGCCGGCTGGTCGACTACATCGCCGACGAGTTCAAGAAGGAGCAGGGGATCGACCTCCGCTCCGACCGCCAGGCCCTGCAGCGTCTGACCGAGGCCGCGGAGAAGGCCAAGATCGAACTCTCCAGCCGCATGGAGACTGAGGTCAACCTCCCGTTCATCACGGCCGATCAGAACGGGCCGAAGCACCTCGACATCAAAATCACCCGCTCGAAGTTCGAGCAGCTGACGGCTGACCTCACGGAAAAGACGATTGCGCCGTTCACCGCGGCGCTCAAGGACGCCGGACTGACGCCCGCCGAGCTGAACGAGGTGATCCTCGTCGGTGGCGCGACCCGCATGCCCGCCATCCAGGAGCTGGTCAAGAAGCTGACCAACGGTAAGGAGCCGCATCGCGGCATCAACCCGGACGAAGTCGTCGCCGTGGGCGCCGCCATCCAGGCGGGCGTGCTCAAGGGCGAGGTCAAGGACGTCTTGCTGCTCGATGTCACGCCGCTGTCGCTCGGCCTCGAGACCCTCGGTGGCGTCAACACCAAGCTGATCGAGCGCAACACTACCATCCCGACCTCGAAGAGTCAGATCTTCTCGACCGCATCGGACAACCAACCCTCGGTCGAGATCAACGTCCTGCAGGGCGAGCGCGAGATGGCGGCCGCCAACAAGACGCTCGGCAAGTTCCACCTCGACGGCATTGCGCCGGCACCGCGCGGCGTGCCGCAAGTCGAGGTGACCTTCGACATCGACGCCAACGGCATCCTCAACGTGCGGGCCAAGGATCTCGGCACCGGCAAGGAGCAGAAGGTGACGATCACCGCCTCCACCACCCTGAACAAGGACGAGGTCTCGAAGATGGTGAAGGACGCCGAGGCGCACGCCGAGGAGGATCGCAAGCACCGCGAGGAAGTCGAGGCCCGCAACCAGGCGGATAACCTCGTCTACCAGGCCGAGAAGCAACTGCAGGAGAATGGCGACAAGATCGACCCCGCCGTCCGTTCCGAGGTCGAGAGCAAGATCGAGCCGGTCAAGCAGGCGATCAAGGACAACGACGTCGAGCGCATGCGGTCAACCAGCCAGGAGCTGGCGACCGCCATGCAGAAGATCGGCGAAGCCGTCTACCGCCAGGCGCAGGGCGCCGGCGCCGGAGCCCAGTCGGCCACCGGCACGGAAGGCCCCCAGTCCGGCAAGTCCGGCGACGGTGACGTCGTCGACGCCGACTTCAAAGAGGTCTAAGCAAACACCGACACCTCACTCCTTCCCTCCCCCTCTGGGGGAGGGCTGGGTGGGGCGCCATTTGGTTCCGGGCTCGTTTAAGGGATATTCTGACTCGGGTACACCCACACTATGCCGTTTCGCCCTGACCGCTTAACCGAAAAGACGCAGGAGGCGATCCAGCAGGCGCAGTCGCTTGCCCAGGAAGCCCAGCACCAGGAGATCACGCCCGAGCACCTGTTGTACGCCTTGCTCCAGCAGCAGGACGGCACGGTCCGCCCCATCCTGCAGCAGATCGGCGTCGAACCAGCGCGAGTCGAAGGCGAGCTGAAAGCCCAGCTCGACCGATTACCGAAGGTCTACGGCGCCGAGACCTACCTGGGTTCGCGGCTCCGTCGCCTGTTGGATTCGGCGTCGAACGAAATGGAACGGCTCAAGGATGAGTACCTCTCCACCGAGCATCTGCTGCTCGCGATCAACGATGAGACGAACAGCGAGGGCGCCAAGATTTTGCAACGGGCCGGCGTCACCCGCGAGAAGGTGCTCGAAGCGCTCACCAAAGTGCGCGGCTCGACCAGGGTCACCGACGCCTCGCCCGAGTCCAAGTTCCAGGCACTCGAAAAGTACACCCGCGATCTGACGGCCCTCGCCCGTCAGGGCAAGCTCGATCCGGTCATCGGCCGCGAGCAGGAGATCCGTCGCGTCATCCAGGTCCTCTCACGGCGCACCAAGAACAACCCGGTGCTCATCGGCGAGGCCGGCGTGGGCAAGACCGCCATCGCCGAAGGGCTTGCTCAGCGCATCGCGCAGGGCGATGTGCCCGAGTCGCTCAAGGACAAGCGCGTCCATTCGCTCGATCTCGGTTCGTTGATCGCGGGCACTAAGTACCGCGGCGAGTTCGAGGACCGGTTGAAGGCTGTCTTGAAAGAGATCGAGTCGTCAAACGGCCAGGTCGTCCTCTTCATCGACGAGCTCCACACGCTGGTGGGCGCCGGAGCGGCGGAGGGCGCCATGGACGCCTCCAACCTGCTGAAGCCGGCGCTGGCTCGCGGCGAGCTTCGTGCCGTCGGCGCCACGACGCTCGACGAGTACCGGAAGTACATCGAGAAGGACGCGGCGCTGGAACGCCGCTTCCAGCCCATCTTCGTCGGCGAGCCGTCAGTCGAGGACACCATCTCGATCCTGCGTGGCTTGAAGGAAAAATACGAAGTCCATCACGGCGTGCGCATCACGGACTCCGCGATCGTCGCGGCCGCGGTGCTCTCGCAGCGCTATATCACCGACCGCTTCTTGCCGGATAAGGCGATCGACCTGATCGACGAGGCCGCCTCGAGCCTGCGCATGGAAATCGACAGTCTGCCCCAGGAGCTCGATCAGCTCGAGCGCCAGATTCGGCAACTCGAGATCGAGCGCCAGGCCCTCAAGAAAGAACAGGACCGTGCCTCGAAAGATCGCCTCAACGCGATCGAGAAGGAGCTGGCCAACCTGCAGGAGCAGAGCAAGGTCATGCGCTCGCAGTGGCAGCAGGAGAAGGCGCTCATCCAGCAAATCCGTGAGCTCAAGGCCCGGCTGGAGCAGCTACGCCTCGACGCCGAGCGCGCCGAGCGGATGGCGGATTTCGAAGCGGCCGCTCGCTTGAAGTACGGCGAGGTGCCCAAAGTTCAGAAGGACCTCGAGGCCAAGAACACCGAGCTCGTCGCCCTCCAGAAGGAGCATCGCTTGCTCAAGGAAGAGGTCGACGAAGAGGACATCGCCAAGATCGTGTCGCGCTGGACCGGCATCCCGGTACAGAAGATGCTCGAAGGCGAAGTCCAGAAGCTGATCAAGATGGAGGAGCGGCTGCACGCGCGCGTGGTCGGCCAGGACGAGGCCGTGATGGCCGTCGCCAACGCAGTTCGCCGGGGCCGCGCCGGACTGAGCGATCCCAATCGACCGATCGGGTCCTTTATCTTCCTCGGACCGACCGGGGTGGGGAAGACCGAGCTGGCCCGGGCACTCGCGGAATTCCTCTTCGACGCTGAGCAGGCCATGGTCCGGATCGACATGTCCGAGTACATGGAGAAACACACGGTCGCGCGCCTCGTCGGCGCGCCTCCCGGTTACGTGGGCTACGAAGAGGGTGGTCAGCTGACCGAGGCGGTTCGCCGCCGCCCCTACAGCGTCATCCTGTTCGACGAGATCGAGAAGGCGCACCCGGACGTGTTCAACATCCTGCTGCAGATCCTCGAGGACGGACGCCTAACCGACGGTCAAGGTCGCACCGTCGACTTCCGGAATACGGTCATCATCATGACCTCGAACCTCGGCAGCCATATCCTGCAGGACCCGACGCTGAGTGAGGACGACAAGCAGAAAGCGGTTCTGGAAGCGGTGCGGCACAACTTCCGCCCCGAGTTCCTCAACCGGGTCGACGAGATCATCATCTTCAAGCCGCTGACCCGCGATCAGATCAAGCACATCGTCGACATCCAGCTCGAGCGGCTGCGCAAGCGCCTCGGCGAGCGGCGGATCACGCTACAGCTGACGCCGGCCGCCCTCGAGGTGATCGCCAACGAAGGCTACGATCCGAGCTACGGCGCCCGACCGCTCAAGCGCGTCATCCAGCGGCGTATCCAGGATCCCCTTGCTATGGCGGTGCTCGACGGCAAGTTCCGCGAGGGTGACACCGTCCTGGTCGACGCCGAGAAGGGCGAGCTGATCCTGCGCAAGGCGGGGGCCCGAGAGCCCGCCGCTGTGGCCGCCGGTTCGTCAGACGGCTCGGAGCCGTAAAATAGCCGAGCGCTGGCGAGCCGCCTTAGCTCAGCGGTAGAGCAATGGTTTCGTAAACCATCGGTCCGGGGTTCGAATCCCCGAGGCGGCTCCATATTTCTCCGATCTTCGATCCGTCAGGTTCGCCCCAGATCGCCCGGCAATGCCGCAAGCACATCTTCGTGAGGCCATTCCTCGGTGAGGATTCTTGCGAGGGTCGGCTCGATGCTCGTATCGCAATAGGGCGTGTGGTTCGGGTCACGAACGACAGCGCTGACAGGAGCGGCCAGTAATCCCCACGGGGGTATGGCGTTCCCTAGCCAGCCGTTGACCTTGAAGTGCGCGTATTCCGGTGACCACCAGATACGGAAGGCTCGCTGCAGGTCGTCAGGACGGATCAAGAGCCACAGGCCGAAGGTGAGCGTATAGCCGCCACTCAGATGGACCGGCAGCAAAGCTCGAACAAATTGGCCTACCTCTGGAACCTGCATCATGACTGCACGATTGGGGTCCGGATCGGACTGCCAAGCTTTTCCCCTCTGATCCTCGGATGCCTTTAACACCGGGTCCGGAAACCTGAACCGGACCTGTCGATCGTGGGCATCGAGAGGTCGACCACACGTGGCACAAGTCGGGCTCGCGGCCATTGGAATTAACCTCTCACCCGGCCGCAGCAGCCTCAACCGTGGAGGGCACAGCCCGGCTCACTGCATCCTGCACCGGACAGTGCAGCTCGGCCCACCGAATGATGGAGACAAGTTGTTCGGCCGGCAGGTTCCCTTCGATCCGGACCCGTGCTCGCGAGCTCAATGGTCCAGCCGGGACCGAATCGTCGAGACCCAGAATTCCTCGATCATCTGATTCGCTGTCGACGACGACCTCGATACGACCGAGCTCGGTACCTTGCTGCGCGGCGCGCATCGCGATCAGCGTCGCCAGGCAACTAGCCTGCGCGGCACGAAGGAGCCAGCCCGGGGACGGCGATGCATCACCACCGCCTACCGACTTTGGCATGTCTGTACGAACGGACATCCCGCCTGGACCCTGAACCATCACTGCAAGGCCGGACTCCAACACGGCGGTCGCGGGGCTGTCGGTGTAGCGGGCTTCCCCCGGGTGCGCAGTGATGTACGCGGTCGCCTGTGCGAGTGCATCGCGGATTTTGGTATTGGACATGTTGGCATCGTAACCGGGCTGGACGCCTAAGCTTCGTCGGTGCGCACCATCTCCGCGCAGACGGCGCGACGGCTGGCGATCACGCGCCAGCGGCTGGCGGGGACACGGAGCAAGCCGAATAGCGATGGCATCTTCGACGTCGTTCGGGATTTAGGCTGCCTGCAACTCGATCCGACCAACGTCGTAGCGCCCAGTCACCAACTCGTCGTCTTTAGCCGCGTCGGGCCTTACCAACGAAAACATCTCGACACGCTGCTCTGGGAAGAACACCGCCTGTTTGAAGCCTGGGCGCATGCGGCCTCGATCGTGCTCACCGAGCATTACCCGATCCACCGCTGGATCACGCGACGCTACGCGTCGGGGAAATGGAGCTGGACTCCGCGAGCGCTAGCGTGGGTGAAGGCCAACGATGCGCTCCGCCGAAGAATCCTTCGTCAGTTACGCGAGCATGGACCGCTGCCCTCGCGCGCGTTCGAGGATGCCTCGAGCGTCGGGTGGCAGTCGAGCGGATGGACCGGCAATCGCAACGTTGGCATGATGCTGGCAATCCTCTCGCGATCTGGAAAGTTAATGGTGGCGGGCCGCCAGGGCGGACAGAAGCTATGGGATTTCCCAGGGCGGTGCCTTCCTCCATGGACGCCAATGACGGCGCTGTCGGAGCCGGCCATCGTCCGCTGGGCGGCGGAAATCTCGTTACGCGCCCTCGGAGTGGGCCGCGCCATGGACATCAGCCACCACTTCATTTCGTCGCATTATCCG
>VBHO01000010.1 GCA_005882045.1 Chloroflexota bacterium
GTCGGGATATCGTCAGGCAGCGGTAGCGCGATTCTGGCCTACAGCTGCAGGGTCCAGCGTGGCGGCGCGTGTAATCCACAAAACGAGCCGGCGGTCGTGAGGGCGGCGTGCGAGGTTGGGGGAGGGGGACTTTCTTTCCTCGACTTATCGCCGCGACCATCAACGACCGCCGGCATTCGGTGCCCCGGGCCGCTGCATCTCCTGCTTGGATTCGACACTGCCCGCGGGCGAGTCCGCGCAGAAGTCGGCGGAGAGAGTCAACCCGGCTGGTTTACGTGGAGGAGGATATCGCCGGGCGGGCGCGATGTCGGCCTCCAGTCGATGGGCAGCCGCCCCCGGCATCTGCAGGGCTTTTGTTTCCATCCCCTATGGGGGAGGGTAGGGTGGGGCCGCTCAGGCGGCGTCGAGCAAGCCGTAGCGCGCAGCGCACGCGAGGGCTTCCAGCTTGGAGTGGGCGTCGAGTTTCTCCAGGATGTTCTGCACGTGACCGCGAACCGTGGTGAAGCCGATTCCCAGCTCCGCCGCGATGGCGCGGTTGTCGAGGCCATCGGCCATCAACGAGAGGACCTCCATTTCACGGCGGGTGAGGCTCTCGAGCAGGCGGCGGCGGTCAGCTTCGTCCCGTGACATCTCGTGGGCGCGGGCGAGCAGGCGGGCCAACTGCGTCGCTGGAATCAGCATCTCCCCGTCTGCCGCGCGGCGAACCGCTTCGACCACGTCAGCGGTGGCACGCGACTTCGGGAGGTAGGCGCAGGCTCCGGCGCGGACCGCCGCGATCATCGCCACCTCGCTTTCGTCGGCGCTGAGAAAGACGATCGGCACCGCCGGCTGGCCCTCGCGGATGTGGCCGGCGACGTCCGCCCCGCTGCCGTCCGGCAGGTGGGAGTCCATCACCACGACATCGGGCTGCTGGAGCAGAGCCTGCCGCACCGCCTCCGCCGCGGTCGCGGCTGTCGCTATCACCTTGAGGTCGCCGGTGGCATTGATCATGGCGGCCAGCCCTTCCGACACCAGGAGGTGGTCCTCGACGAGCAAGACGGTGATCGGCGCGTGGTCAGGCGGCATTGCTAACCACCTCCCTGGCATCCGGGATCCAGTACTCGACGACGCAGCCCTGGCCGGCGGATGACGTGATTCGAAACCACCCGCCTGCCATCTCGGCACGTTCGCGCATGGCGATCAGGCCGAGGTGACCTGGGACGGACCCGTTGCGGCCGCTATCGAAGCCCACGCCGTTGTCGACGATGCGAGTCAAGACGCCGTCATCCACAGCCGACACTGCACATTCGACGCGGCGGGCCCGGGCATGCTTGCGCACGTTGGCCAGCACCTCCTGGGCAATGCGGTAGGCGATCACCTGCGTTTCGGATGCCGGGTTGTGCTCCAGCGCCGTCTGTAGCTCGACCTCGATGCCGGTTTCTTGTTTCATCGTGTCGAGGTACTGTCGCAGCGCCGCCGGAAGTCCGCCCTCATCCAATGCAGCTGGCCGCAACTCGAAGAGCAGGTGGCGCAGGCGATCGGTGGATTGCTGCACGTTTTGCTGGAGGCGGTCCACCTGCTCGATCTGGGCGGCATCGTGCATTGACTCCCGTAGCGAGAACAGACGGAGGCCGACGGCGAACATCGACTGGATCGAATCGTCGTGGATGTCGCTAGCGATCGCCCGCCGCTCCGCCTCCTGGGCATTGACCAGCCGTCGGAGCAGCGCGCGACGGTTCTGGTCCACCTGCTTGAGCGTCTCCACCGACTGCCGCAACGCGGCTTCGGTGCGGCGGCCCTCCGTCACGTCCATCGCCACCACGATCGCGCCCGCCGTGTTCCCGGCGGCATCGCGGAACGGCGCCAGGCTGAAGGAAAAGGTTCGCTCCCCCTGGGTCAGCTCAGCCCGTCCCTCGATCCCCGAGAGGGACTGGCGAATGCCCTCGACCACCCTGGGGTGCTCGACGAAGAGATCGGCAGCCGACCAGCCCACGGCCTCGCCCGGTTTCTTGCCGAGTGGGTCGGGCCCGACCCCGGCGGAGAAGGTGATCGCCCCATCACGGTCGATCGCAAACAGCACGATCGCGGCGCTATCGACAATGGCCCGCACGCGCGCCTCGCTCTCGCGCAGCTGCCGTTGCACCTGGAGGCGCTGCTCCAACTCGTCTCGAAACATGGCCTGTTTGCGATCGAGCTCAGCCGTCGCGGCCGCGGCGGCTCGCGCGCGCGCCCGGCTCGCACCCGGTGGCCAGGTGAACAGCCGGCGAATCACGGCATCGACCGCGGAGCGGCCGGCTTCCATCCCGGTATAACGCGGGGCCGGGGTCGACCGGGTTACGGGCGGGTGACGGCCCGACGACGCCCCAGTCCATAGCCCAGGGCTCCGGCAGCCGCGGCAGCGAGCAATGCCAGCAGCAGCCATGGATCGGCGCCGGAGCGGGGCGAAGCGGTGGCCGGGACGGCTGGTTGGATCACCGCGAGTGGGACGCTCGCCTTGCCATCGCCCACGATGACGACGGCGTTCATCCCGTAGTGGAGGGGGCAGCTATACGGAAAGATGCCGGCTGTAGGGAACGTCTGGCTGATGGTCTGACCATCCTCGAGGGTGCTCGGGCCACGACTCCATCCAGTGCCGACGACCTCGTGCCGCATCGAGTCCCGATTCGACCAGGTCACGATGGCGCCGGGCTGCACGTACAGGATCGTCGGGCTGAAGCACATGCCGGTGAGGTCGACCCTGGTGCCCACACCCTGGGTGGCGCCTTGATGGCAGCCTCCGCCGGCGAATGCCGTCTGGGCGGCGACGAGGAGCGCGGCTCCGGTGATCACCGGAACGAATAGGGCGATGATGCCTCTTCTCATGTCCCCTATACCCCGCCAGGGACGGGCTGGTTCCATGCGGGCGCGCCGACTCGGCTTTAGATCCCTAGGACGATTGCGCGGCGCCGGCCGCGCGTTCGCCGGTGCCGGCGACGTCGCGGATGGGGTCGAGCCGGTAGCCGGCTCCCCGGACGGTCACGATCTCGAACCCCAGCTTGCCGAAGCGGCCAAGCTTCTCCCGCAACCAGCGGATATGGACGTCCACCGTCTTGCGGTCGCCCAGGTAGTTGTAGCCCCAGACCTGCTCCAGCAGGATCTCGCGGGTAAAGACTCGTCCGGGACGGCGGACCAGGTAGGCGAGCAGTTCCCATTCCTTGGGGGTCAGCTTCAGCTCGGCGTCGTCGACCATGGCTCGGTGCCCGGCGCGGTCGATCCGCAGCCGGCCGAGCCGGTCCTCCTCGACCTCGGGGCGCACATCCCGCTGCTCGCTGCGCCGCAGTACGGCCGTCATGCGAGCGAAGAGTTCCCGCAGCGAGAAGGGCTTGGTGATGTAATCGTCGGCACCCAATTGCAGCCCCACCACCTTGTCGACTTCACTCTCCTTGGCGGTCAGCATGATGATTGGCACGTTGCTTTCCTGGCGGAGGATGCGGCAGACCTCGAGGCCGTTCAACTCGGGCAGCATGAGGTCGAGCAGGATCAGGTCGGGCCGCGAGCTCCGGGCGCGCGCGACAGCGTCGGCGCCATCCTGCGCCGCCGTGACCACATAGCCTTCTTTCTTCAGGTTGAAGGTCAGCGTGTCCCGGATGGTCGCGTCATCCTCGACCACGAGGATGCGCTTCGGCACCTAGCTGAGCTCCACGATCCGGCCGGTGTGCAGGAAGACCACGTCTTCGGCGATGTTGGTGACGCGATCCGCGATTCGCTCCAGGTCCTTGGCGAGGAAGAGCAGGATGGCGGCACGCTGGACATTCGCCGGGTCGTCGACCATGTAGCGGATCAGCTCCTCCCAGATCTTGTGGTACAGGACGTCGACCTCGTCGTCGCGCTCGGCAATGGCGCGCGCCCGGTCCTCGTCGGCTTCGATGACGGCGCCCAGGATCTCGTGGACCTGCAACTCCGTGAGCTCGGCCATCTTCGGAAGGTCGACGTAGGGCTTCAACTGGGGCAGGTCGTTGAGCCGGAGCGCCGCCCGCGCTATGCCGACGGCGTGGTCGCCCATCCGCTCCAGTTCGAGCACCATGTGCTGGAAGCTGACGATCAGGCGGAGGTCGCGGGCCACCGGCTGCTGGGTCGCCATGATCATGAAGGCCCGCTCGCGCAGCTGCCGGTGCAGCTCATTGACGTCCTGGTCGCGGGCGATGACCATCTTCGCCAGGGCGTTGTCGCGATCGACCAGCGCCCGCATCGAGTCGGCGATGGCCTGCTCGACCATGCTGCCCAGGCGGACCACGCCGGACTTCAGCTCGGCGAGCTCCTGGTCGAAAAGGGTACGGGTGGTGGCCACGAGGGTCGTTCTACCCGAAGCGGCCGGTTATGTAATCCTCGGTCCGGCTGTCTTTCGGGCGATTGAAGATGTCGTCGGTCGGGCCGAACTCAATCACCTCGCCAGCCCGCTTCTGGTTCATCAGCATGAAGGCGGTGAAGTCCGAGGCACGTGCCGCCTGCTGCATGTTGTGCGTCACGATCACGATCGTATACCGCTCTTTCAGTTCTTGCATGAGTTCTTCGATGCGCAGCGTGGCAATCGGGTCGAGCGCCGAGGCCGGCTCGTCCATAAGGACGACTTCGGGCTTGACGGCGAGCGCGCGTGCCAGGCATAACCTTTGCTGCTGGCCGCCGGACAGGTTGAGGGCGGAGCGTCGCAACCGGTCTTTCACCTCGTTCCACAGCCCGGTGTCCTTGAGGCTCTCTTCCACCACCTCGTTGATCCGTTGTTTCGACCAACCGAGCATGTGAGGCCCGTAGGCGACGTTGTCGAAGATCGATTTCGGGAAGGGGTTCGCCCGCTGGAACAACATGCCGACCTGTCGGCGCAGGTTGATGACGTCGGTCTCCGGCGAGAGCACGTTGTGGCCGTCGATCAGCACCTCGCCGGTGGCGCGCGTGCCGGGGACCAGATCGTACATCCGGTTGAACATGCGCAGAAAGGTCGTCTTTCCACAGCCGGAGGGCCCGATCAGGGCGGTGATCTTGCGCGCCTGGACGGAAAGCGACGCGTCGTGTAGCGCCTGGAAGTCGCCGTAGAAAAAGTTCACCTTGCGAGCGTCGAGCTTGATCTCGATGTTCGGCTCGGGCACCGGCGGCGGGGCGACCTCAGTCTGCATCGTGGTCCAAGCCGTCATTCTCCCATTGACCGCCATCAGCGCTGGATCCGCCGGACATAGACCCGGGCCAGGATGTTGGTGGCCGCCACCAGGATCACGAGCAGCAGCGCTGCCGCCCAGGCCTGGTCCTGCAAGTTGGGGTAGGGAACCAGGGCATTACGGAAAACGGTGAGCGCCAGGGCGCCCATCGGCTGGAGCGGGTTGGTCTGCACGATATCGTTGCCGAAGGCCGTGAAGAGGAGCGGTGCCGTCTCGCCGGCGGCGCGCGCCATCGCGAGCAGCGCGCCGGTGACGATGCCTCCCAGCGCGGCCGGCACGACGATTTCTAGCGTCACGCGCCAGCGCGGCGCGCCCAGGGCAAGTCCGGCTTCACGGAGCGCATTGGGCACCAGCAGGAGCGCGGTCTCCGTCGCCCGAAGGATCACCGGCAGCATCAGCACCGCCAGCGCGATCGATGCCGAGAGTGCCGAGAAATGATGCGTGGTGAGGACCACCACGCTGTAGCCGAAGATGCCGAAGGCAATCGAGGGCAAGCCGGTTAAGACGTCGCTGATGAAACGGACCGTGTCCCCCACCTGGTTGCGTCCGTACTCCGAGAGGAAGATGCCGATCAAGACACCGACCGGTACCGCCAACAGCGACCCGATGCCCACGATCTCGAGCGTTCCAATGATGGCGTTGAGCACCCCGCCACCCGGCACCCCCTGCGGATGCGGTGACTGGGTGAAGAATCCCGGCGTCAGGATTCCCGGTAAACCCTTGATGATGACGAAGAGGAAAAGCACGAGGACCGGGATGGCGGCCACCATCACGCAGAGCACGACCAGCGCGCCAACGACTCGGTCGAGAAGGATGCGTACGAAGGGGAGGCTCATGCTGAGGCCCGAGCCGATCCAGAAAACCGCCAGATCAAAAGGCGCGCCAGGACGTTGACGACGATCGTGATCAGCACCAGCACCACCCCCAGATAGAAGAGGGAACCGAGGTAGACATTCCCGGTGGCTTCGGTGAATTCGTTGGCGATCACACTCGGCAGCGTGTATCCCGAGGCGAACAGCGAGGCGCTGATCTGCATCGTGTTGCCGATCACCATGGTGACCGCGATCGTCTCACCAAGCGCGCGCCCCAGCGACAGCAGGACCGCACCGGTGATCCCCACTCGGGCGTAGGGGAGGATCACCGACCAGATGGTCTCGGCGTTGGTCGCGCCGAGCGCCAGGCTGGCCTCGCGGAGCTCGCGAGGGACGGCGCGAATCACGTCGCGGGAGAGCGCGATCATGATCGGGAGGACCATGATGGCCAGCACCAGGCCGGCGGTGAGGAAGCCATAGCCGGTAGGCGTGCCCTTGAACAGCGCAAGGAAGCCCACGGTGTGCTGAAGGAATGGATCGACCTTGTCGCGCATCAAGGGAGTCAGGATGAAAAACGCCCAGAGGCCGATGACGACGCTGGGAATACCGGCGAGCAACTCGATCAAAAAGGACAGCGGGCCGCGGACCAAGCTCAGGCGAGCGTCCTCCGCGAGGAAAAGCGCGGCGCCCAGTCCGATCGGAAAGGCGATCAGCAGGGCGATCGCGGAGGTTACCAGTGTGCCGTAGATCGCAGTCAGCGCACCGAACTGATTTCTCACCGGATCCCAGGTGCGGCTGGTAAAGAAGCCGAGTCCGAACTTTGTGATCGCGGGGAGCGCGGGAATAAACAACGCGATGATGAAGATGACCGCGATCAGCATGATCAGGGCGGCCGCGCCGTACGCGATCACGCTGAAGACGCGGTCGCCTGAAACGAGCGGCCGCTGGTGGCTCGCGGCCACCAGCGGCGTGGGAACCATCCGCTCGGCGGCAGTTCCTCGACTCATTGCGACGTTAGGACGGGGCGGGCACGCTGAGGAGGGTGCTGCCTCCCGAGGTAACGGTCTTCAGTGAATTGATGTCGTCGCGCACGATGTTGGACGGAAGCCTCGCATAGTGGACATTGGCCGCGTACTGCTGGCCGTCGGTGACCAGCCAGTCGAGGAAGTCGACCAGCGCGGTGCCTTTGGTCTTGTCGGGTTGGTCCGTATAGAGCATCAGCCAGCTGTAGCCGCTGATCGGGGCGCTGTTCTTGCCGGGGGCGTCGACGATCGAGAATTGCGACGGGTTGACGGCCAGGAACTGGCTGGCGGCCGCGGTCGCGCCCTCGGGGCTCGGGATCACGAAGTTGCCATCATGGTTCTGCAGCGAGGCCTGGGTCATGTTGGTCTGGAGGACGTAGGCGAGCTCGACGTAGCCGATCGCCCCGGGCGTCTGCTTGATGGTGGTGGCGACGGCCTCGTTACCCTTGGCGCCCTGGCCGACGGGCCAGGAGACCGACTTGCCCTTGCCGACCTTGGTCTTCCAGTCAGCGCTCACCGTCGAGAGGTAGTCGGTGAAGATGTAGGTTGTCCCGCTGCCATCCGAGCGGTGCACCACGGTGATTGACTGGTTGGGCAGGCTGACGCCGCTGTTGTCAGCGGCCAGTGCCGGATCGTTCCAATTCTTGATGGTCCCGAGGAAGATACCGGCGATCGTCTTGGGCGTGAGCCTGAGCTGGCCGTTCGAGACGCCGGCCAGGTTGTAGGCCATCGATTCCGTGCCCAACGTGGACGCGATCTGGACGACCTTGTCGCTCCCACCCGCGGAGGCAAGCTCCGAGGCATTCATCGGCACGTCGCTCGCGCCGAAGTCGACAGTCTTCTTGATCAGCTGCTGGATGCCGGCTCCTGAGCCGATCGACTGGTAGTTGATGGTGACCTGGCTGAACTTCTGGTTGTAGGCGAAGCGGGCGGCGTCGTAGAACGGGGCCGGGAAGGTGGCGCCGGCGCCGGTCAGGGAGGCGGCGGGCGGTGTCGGCACGCCAGGACCGCCGGTGGACGGATTGGTGACGCCGGTGTTGCCACCGCAGGCAGCAAGCAGCAGCACGCTGCTAGCCGCGGCAACAAATCGAGCGCCGCTCATCATGTTGGTGTCTCCTCCTTCACAAGCAGGTCACACGACCCTTTGGGCTCATCAACAGGCTAGCCCGCCCTCTTTATGGGGCGGGGCGCAGATGGTTAAGCCGGCGTTAACGACGCGGCCGGCAGGCGGAGCCGAATGACGGTCCCCGCTCCTGGCGTGCTGTCGGCGTCGATGGTGCCTCCTTGCAACTCGACCAGATGCCGGGCGATCGAAAGGCCGAGGCCGCTTCCCGGAAGGCCACCTCTTGAGCGGTCAACCTTGTAGAACCGCTCGAAGATCCGGGAGAGATCACGGGAAGGAATCCCTGGGCCGGTGTCCCGTACAGCGAACTCGACCCGGTCATGGTCGGCGCTGGCAGTGATGACCACCTCCCCTGCGGGAGTGAACTTGAGGGCATTATCGAGAATGTTCTGTAGTGCCTGGTCGGTCTTCGCCCGGTCGCCGAGCGCCGTGCTGCCCGTGGTCGCAATCTCGGCTCGTAGGATCAGCTGGCCGGCCGCGGCCCTGGCCTGGTATCGGTCGATAAGAGCGCGGACCAGTTCATCCACCGAGAAGGGCAGGTGTTCCACCGCGATACCCTCCGCATCGAGCGCAGCCAGCTGATTCAGATTGAACACGATGTTGGCGAGGCGCTCTGCCTCCTGGGTGATGCGGTCGATAAACAGCCGGCTGTCTCCATCCGCGGGAAGCTGAGCCGATAGGGTCTGCGCCGCGAGGTCCAGACCAGCCAGCGGCGTTCGAATCTCATGGGAAAGGTTGGCCACGAATTGCTGCCGAACCGTTTCGAGGTGGCGCAGCCGGGTTATGTCTCGCACCAGGAGAGCGACCTCGGCATCGGCAAGGGGCACGGCGCGGACCTGCAAGATGCGGCCTGATACTGGCAGTTCGACCTCGGCCGCCTGTTCAAGCCGCGACTCACGGGCTCGGAGCGCCAACCCATCGATGCGATGGTCTCGAGCGACGTCGACCAGCGGACGGCCCACCGGCTGCTCAAGGGCTGGAAACATCAGCCGCGCCGCCGGATTGAGCCAGCGGACCTGATCCCCCTTCAGGAGCAGGACGCCCTCTTCCACGTGATCGATGATCCCGGCTAGCATGGGGCGCGACTGGGCAGCATTGCTCGGCTCGGCGGGAGCCGGGATCGAGGTCCCGCTCAAGCCATTTGGCGGTCGCCGTCGCCAGAATCGCGCCATCCTCGCCGAATCTAGCAGACGATCGAACCGCCCCAGTGAATGAAAGCCGCTCCAAAAGGGGGAGTGCCTCGGAGCGGCGATGGGAACGTGTCAGCGGTGTCCGTAGCATGCACCTCGAAGGCAAAGCGTTGGCCGCCGGACGGTTAACAATCGGACGCCGCTCGCCTTCCTTTAAGGTTGTGTGGGGACGTCCACTGCAGCGGAGGTGCGGTCATGAGGTTGAGCCTGGTACCCCAGGAGCGGCGGTTCTACGCCCTGTTCAAGAAGCAGGGAGAGTTGGTCAGCGAGTCTCTGGAGCAGCTACGCAATGGTTTGCTGGAGGGCCAGACGAGGCACCCGCGCCTCCGCGAACTCGAACACGAGTGCGACGACGTGACGCACGAGATCTACAACTTGATCAACCAGACCTTCGTCACACCCTTCGAGCGTGAAGATATCTACTCGCTGGCGTCATCGCTGGACGAG
This sequence comes from Chloroflexota bacterium, assembly GCA_005882045.1. Lineage (GTDB taxonomy): Bacteria > Chloroflexota > Dormibacteria > CF-121 > CF-121 > CF-13. Next base: position 9,760 of record VBHO01000010.1, read on the forward strand.
GTCGTTGACCTGGCCGAGGAGGTCTCAGACAAGATTGACCTCTACCGGGTGAAGGAAATCAGCCAGTCCGCTCGCCGCATGGGGGAACTGCTGGCCAAGGCGGGCAAGGAAGTTCAGGAGGCCGTCGCCAACCTCGAGGGGTTCAAGAACCTGGCTCCCCGCCGGCTCGCGATTCACAGCCTGGAGAACCAGGGGGACCGGGTCACCCGCGAAGCGCTGGCCGAACTCTTCACGGACGGCGCCAGCCCCAGTGACCTCGTCAAGTGGAAAGATCTTTATGACTTGCTCGAGACGACCATGGACCAGTGCGAACACGTGGCCAACGTCCTGGAAGCGACCTCGATCAAGAATGCCTGACGTCCTATTGCTGATTACGATCCTGATCGCCGTTGGTTTCGACTTCACGAACGGCTTTCACGATACCGCCAATGCCATCGCCACGTCGGTGTCGACCCGCGCCGTGTCACCCAGGATGGCGGTCCTGATTTCGGCGGTCCTCAACCTGGCCGGCGCGGTGATCACCGTGGTCTTCTTCCAGGCCAAGGTGTCGAATACCATCGGCAAGATCGTCGCCTTCAAGGCGGGTCTCGTGGTGATCATTGCGGCCCTGATTGGAGCAATCGCCTGGAACCTCATCACCTGGTACCTCGGACTGCCGAGCAGCTCGACCCACGCGTTGGTTGGGGCCCTGAGCGGGGCTGCCATCGCAGCCGCGCACGGGGTCGGTGGAGTCCGAGCGTCAGAGTTCTGGAAGACCGTACTCTCGCTCGTCATCTCGCCACCCGCAGGCTTTATCCTGGCCGCGGTCGTCATGACGCTGTTGCTCGTAGTCCTGCACGGCGCCCGGCCTGCGCCGTTGAACCGCACCTTTCGCAACCTTCAGATTCTCACGGCCGCGCTGGTCTCCTACTCTCACGGGGCCAACGACGCGCAGAAAACGATGGCGGTGATCACCCTCGCGCTGGTGGCCACGGGTCGTCTTCAGAAGTTTCAGGTGCCGGTTTGGGTCGTTCTCCTATCCGCGTCGGCGATCGCCTTTGGTACCTACGCGGGTGGATGGCGGATCATCAAAACCCTTGGCTGGCGCATCTACAAGCTGGACCCGCCGACCGGCTTCGCGGCGCAGTTGACCGGAGCCGCCGTGATCCAGTTCGCAACCCAATTTGGCCTTCCCGTATCGACCACGCACGTCGTGACGGGGTCCGTCATGGGGGCCGGCGCCTCGCAACGGCTTTCTGCCTTGCGATGGGGCGTAGGAGCCAATATCGTGCTAGCCTGGGTGCTGACAATCCCGGCGGCGGGCCTGATGGCCTGGGTGCTCTACGCGATCCTCAACACGGCCGGACTGCGCGGATAGTCGCTCGAATCAGGGCGCGGCCACATAGCGGGCGCCCGTGATTTTTCCACCGGTCTCCTCGACCACCCATGTAGATCCCTTCTCCATGTCGGCCCGCCCCCTTGGTACCAACTCTTGTTCCACGAGCTGCTCGAGGAACTCTTCGACGAGGTCGCCGTGGGTGCATAGAACGATGTTGCGTCCCTCGAACTGCGCTACCAGGCGGATGAGACTCTCGCCACCGGAGCCTTCTTCCAGGTCCTTCCTTGGCTCGATCGGGAGCTTGCGTTCTTCGGCCAGCGGCTCGAGGGTCTGCACGCAGCGAACGTAGGGGCTGGAGAGGATCGCGTCGAGCGGTTCTTTCTTGAGCCAGGCCGCGAGCGCCTCCGCCTGACGGCGGCCGGTCTTGGTCAGTGGCCGCAGCCGATCATCGCCCTCCCACTCGCCACGATCGCCCGCCTTTGCGTGGCGGACAATGTAGATCGCCATCAGGTAATGACGGCCTCGAGCGGAGCCGTGCTATCCGGTGGCTTCGAGGTCGAGCGCCCGCAGGAGAGCACGATCCCGGCGATAGCTGAGCAGGTCGAGCGCATCGTCGATCGTCACCCAGCGGACCTCGTCGATCTCGCTGCCTGCGCGGAACCGGCCGCTGACGACGTCCATCAGCCAGTAGCAGGCGACTTTGTCACGACCCTTGTGGTCGGTGTACGCCGTGCAGCCGAGCGGCGCCACGAGTTTGCAGCGAAGACCCGTCTCCTCCTCGACCTCGCGCAGCGCGGTTTCCTCTAACGTTTCCCCACGGTCAACCTTTCCCTTGGGAAAGGACCAGTCGTCGTAGCCCGGGCGGTGGACGACGGCGACGCGCAGTGCGCCGCGGGACCCATTTCGACGGACGACGCCTCCCGCGGCCCTCACCAGCTTTGCCTCATCGACGTTCAGGATCTTTGCTGCCATGGACACCCCTTGCGGTATTAGTTGCTGTGACGATGGCTGGGTCGAGGCGGCTCGGCTCATATCATCCACCTTCTGAGCCGTTTACGGTCAAGTTTTTTCCACACTTTAGGCCATTCCGCCCGATCACGGGCCGCAACTTCGCGCTCGAGGGCGCACAATTCGCCGGCGACGAAGGCTCGTGATCCACTGCCGGCCCCTCGCAACCACACTTGAGCGGTCGCGCTGTCCTGATGATCACCGAGGATGTCCTGGAGGGCCGCGGCGGCCTCGGAAAAGCGCGGCACGGTCTTTCCGGCGATGGGCGCCGCGGCTTCGGCGGCATAACGCGCGCGCTTGGCGAGGATGCGGATTCGGTGCAGGTCGGCGTCGGCGGCCGGTTCGGGCACGCGCTGTACGCCCTGGCGCAAGCGTTTCCAGTCTCGCCGGGCAAGCGCAGGCAGGGTGGTCGAGGCCGGTTGATCGGCGTGCGCGGTCAACGCCGGGGCGCGAGAGGCCTCGACCAGCCGCTCGATCAGGTCGATGTATCGGTCGCTGCGCATATCGAGCACGAGCCGGGCGCGGGCTTCCTCACTCTCCGCTTGCAGTTCATCGGCAAGCTCACCCACGATCGGGGCATCATCGGCGGCCAGTGCCGTCGTCCGGTCGCGCAACCGCTGGCTCATCACTTGCTTGTCGCGAACGCTGCCCAGGCGGGCACCGAGCCAGCGCAAGTCGGCGAGCCACGCGTTGGCCCACACGGGATCGAGCAGCGGGCGGAAGGTCCGCAATTGCGAGCGCAGGCGGCGGGTCGCGACCCTGGCCCGGTGGACATCTTCCGGATCGTCGCCCAACCGCACGCCGGGGTCGTGACGCAGCAGGCTCGCCACCGACACCGCGATCACGTGCCGGACCAGGTCGCCGGCGCGCGCGGTCGGCGCCAGCAGGATGGGCTCGACCTCGGGCGCGGCCGTCGCCCGCGCCCCGAGCGCGCGCACGAGCTTCGATGCCTGGTCCTCGTCGGACGCGCCGGCGTGACGCAAGCGCGCGAGGATGGGATCCAGTAGGCGATCCGCCGACGGATCGCGCAACTCGACCTCGACCTCGCGGAAACGGTTCTGGATGCGAAGTCCCTGGATGACGGAAACGTCGTCATCGACGACCTCGGCCAGCACGGCCCCATCCTTGTTCTTGAGTTGCACCCGCCGGCGCACGGTAGAGAGGCTGGCCACCGGCACGAGCGTGGAGCGGCGCACGTACGCGATCACGAGCGCGAGCGCCGCATCCGGTGGCCGGTTGCCATCGCCTGGAAACTCGAGCTCCCGCCGGTTCAGCGTCGGGCCTTCGCTCATGGTCGGGAGCTTGAGGGTCCAACCTTCACCCTGGCGCAGGCGCAGGTTGCAGCCCCAGCGCGCCAGGCGTAAGTCCGGTGTGTCGTAGTAGACGGTCTCCAGGCGGCGCTCGTCCACGGGCGACGTATCGACCGCCGCCGCTACGTCCTCGAGATTCGGTAGATGGAAACTGGGCGTGACCGCGAGCTTGATCTCGCGCTCAAGCATCCGGCGTGTGCCCGTTCGTCCCGTTCGTTGCCGCCGCGCGTGCCGCGGCCAATTGCTCGAAGGCCTGCTGCGCATTGACGCCCTTGACCGTCGGGATCTTCGACCAGGACCCGTTCGACTGCAGGCCCCAAGCGAGTACGTCGTCATCGAGCTCGACATCGAGGATCTGCGCCAGCCGATCCTGCAACGTGCCATCGAGGACGGGAACCATTGCCTCGACACGGCGATCGAGGTTCCGCGGCATCAGGTCCGACGAACCGAGATAGTATTCGGCCGCATCGCCGTCTGGACCGAATCGAAAGATTCGTGAATGCTCGAGGAAGCGGCCGATCAACGAGCGCACGCGGATTCGGCCGGAAAGGCCAGGCACGCCAGGCCGCAAGGAGCAGAGACCGCGGACGATCAGGTCGACTTCGGTCCCGGCCTGGGATGCGGCGTAGAGCGCCTCGACGATTTCGGGGTCGACCAGGCTGTTGACCTTGAGGATGATGCGACCGCCGCCCGGACGGGCGGCTTCGCGCCGGATCATGCGGATGATGTTGGAGCGCAAGCCCACCGGCGCGACCAGGAGCCGGCCGAATCGACGCTGGCGGCTGTAGCCGGTGAGGAAGTTGAAGAGCTCGGAGACGTCCGAGCCCAGCTCGGGGTCCGCCGAGAGCAAGCCGACGTCTTCATAGATCTGTGCGGTCTTGGGATTGTAGTTGCCGGTGCCGACGTGGACATAGCGTCGGATGCCATCTGTTTCTCGTCGAACAACCAGCGCGACTTTTGCGTGCGTCTTGAGGCCGACGACGCCATAGACGACGTGGACGCCGACCTGCTCCAGCTCCTGGGCCCACGCGATATTCGCTTGCTCGTCACCGCGCGCCTTCAGTTCGACGAGCGCCACCACCTGCTTGCCGCTCTCGGCCGCGCGGATCAGCGCCCGGACGATAGGACTCACCGGGCCAGAGGTGCGATAGAGCGTCTGCTTGATGGCAAGGACGTCGGGATCGTTGGCCGCCTGGTCGATGAAGGCTTCCGCCGAGGTGGTGAAGGAGTCATAGGGGTGATGGACGAGGATGTCCCCGTCCTTGAGGGCCTCGAAGATATCGGCCTGCTCGACCCCGACGCCCTGCAGCCGCCGCTGGGTGACGGGAGTCCATGGCTCGCCCTTGAGATCGGGACGGTCGAGCGCGTAGATCGCCCAGAGGCTGCTCAGGTCGAGGAGGCCGTCGACGCGGTAGACGTCCGTGGGTTCGAGCTCGAGCTCACGGACGAGCAGGCCCAACACTTCGTCGGACATTCCGGCATCGACTTCGAGTCGGACGACCTGCGCCTTGCGCTGCTGCCGGCGCAACTCGTTCTGGATGGCGGCCAGCAGGTCCGCCGCTTCCTCGTCGACCAGGTCGAGGTCGGCGTCGCGTGTCACCCGGAAGGGGTGCTGGCTGACGATCTCCATACCGGGAAACAGCTCGCCCACGTAGAGCGCAATCACCTGCTCGAGCGGAATGAACCGCTTCCCGTCCGGCAAAGCGATGAAGCGAGGCAGCAACGGCGGCACCTTGACACGGGCGAAGCGCATCTGGTGACGGACCGGGTCGCGCACCATCACCGCGAGGTTGAGCGAGAGGTGAGAAATGTACGGAAAGGGATGCGCCGGATCCACCGCGAGCGGCGTGAGCACGGGGAAAATCCGGGCACGAAACTCGGCGAGGAGGAAGTCGTGAGCCGTCTCATCGAGGTCGGCGACCGAGGCGATCGAGACCCCTTGCTGCTCGAGGGCCGGTGCGATATGGCGCGTGAAAAGATCGGTACTTCGCTGGAGGAGGGCCCCGGACCGCTGGTGAATGGCTCGCAGCTGCTCGCCGGTGGTCATGCCGTCGGGCGAGGTCTGCGGGAGGGCGGCGTGAACCTGCTCCTTCAGGCCGGCGACCCGGACCTGGAAGAACTGGTCGACGTTCTCGCCCAGGATCGCCAGAAACCGCACCCGCTCGAGCAGCGGCAGCGACTCGTCCTCGGCCATGGCCAGCACGCGATCGTCGAAGTCGAGCTGGGAAAGCTCCCGGTTCAGGTAGCGCGGCTGCGATTGGACCGGGGCCGGCTGCGCGGGAGGGGCTTCAATGGTTGCACCCTGGACGGTCGGTGCTGAAGCTACCGGCATTTGGTCCCAGAGTGACACGGAAGCGGGCTGGGCAGCCGCGGACGCTTCGAACTTAGGCGTGCCTTCCCCCATCGGTCAAGTATAGGAAGGCCAGATTAAGGGACGGGTTGCGGCTCAGCCGCCCTTATCTGGGGCCCTCGCATATTCGTCTGGCAGGTCCACGCCGAACTTGTCATGAAGGGCGTAGACGTCGTGAAAGTCCGCGTCACCTGGATCGTAACCGGCGTGGTTGGCGACTTGATATTCGGCGGTCATGCACCGCACGGATTCGCCGTCGATCGTCCCGGTGCCGGTAAAGGCAACGGCCGGAAAGGCCAGCCCAGTGCCGTCGTCTGGCTGCGGCCCATACAGTCCATCGCCCGCCCCATCAAAGACCACACCGTGCAGATCAACCTCCCGGCCCCGCCCATCAGCCATGACGAAGTTGAAGGGTCGTGCCGCCTCCTCGACCCGACGAAATCCGGCCGCACCAAGCACATCGGCGAGACGGTCTATCTCGCTCTGGCGGAGCACGAGGTCGATGTCATCGTGTGGTCGACTCTGTTTGCCGAGAAGCGCATCGACACCCCACCCACCATCGACCCACACATCGAGCCCTTGGCTCTTCAGGAGCCGGAGGATCTCCGCCGCATCCGCCTCCGTCATTTCGGCCGTTGAGCCTCGTATTGGCCGGAGTCCCCTGAGCACGTACGGGAGTCTCTCGAGCGACGTGATCACGGGAACGTCCATCGCTTCCGCTTTCCGGGCGTGCACTTCACCCCAGGGCCCGCGTCCGAGCAAGATGCCGTAAACTCCGGCCGCTCTCGATGGAATCACATCGGTATCGAGCCGGTCTCCCACGTACGCAATTTGCTCCGGCGGAACGCCCGCCGTTTCGATCAGGCGTTGAAAGAATGCTGTCGAGGGCTTGCTGGCTCCCCAACGGTCCGGCGCCCCCAGAACATCGACCGGAAGGTCGGCATCCAGCATGGCCTGCTCGATGACGTCTGAAGGAAAGTTGCCGGCGACGCCCACGAGGCGGCCCCTTGCCTTCACATTAGCCAGGCATGGTCGAGCATCGGCGTAGACATCACTTGCTCGAAGGCGGTGGGGCCGTCCGGCTCGTATCCGCGCAATCTGCTCGGCCTCAAGGTCAAATCCGGGTCGCAGAAGTTCGAAGGCCTCACGATGATCTCGTCCCTGCGCAATAACCTCGCGCAGGGTCGTAAACAGCCGTTCCTCGTCCACACCAAGCCAGTCGGCCCATTCGCGCCACAACCGCGTCTCATCGAAGAGGGTATAGCCGACGTCGAAAAATACCGCGCGGATGATCATTGGTCCGAGGTGTCAGATGGAGCGGGAGACGAGACTCGAACTCGCGACTCCGACCTTGGGAAGGTCGTACTCTACCAACTGAGTTACTCCCGCTCGGCTAGCCGGATTTTAGCATCGCTCCTTCGCAGGTCCTGGCACATCGGCCAGATGACCCCGATCAACTCGGCCATGCGCGCCGCCGTCACTTTCACCCGGGCCGCATCGAAGACCTCGACCGGGTGGGTTTCGTACAGCCGAATCCAGCCACGATCCCAGGGCTCGAGGTCGATCCGCTCGCCGAGGCGCGCCTTGATCATCAGCAACTGCCGTGCCAGCCCGGCGGCGATCCGCTCGTTTAAGGCCGGCGCCGCCTCCAGGTGAAGGCCCAGCTCGAGCCGGCCCGTGTTGCGATGCCACCAGGCCTCGAAATGCAGGCGCGGGTCGTCGTAGAACCACTGCGCCTGGCTGGAGCGGACCCGGTGGCTGACCTCCTTCAACCGCGCAGGGAGGGCGGCCTTCACGGGTGCCGGCAATGCCCGGAAGAATCCGGCCGTGCGCACGAATCGACGCTCGTTGCGAGCGCGCGCACCCGGTCGGGCGGGAACGATGGGCCGGATCGGCACGCGGGCGTGCCGACTTAGCGGGCGGCCGCCGGGCTGACCGAGCCCGTGTCGCCGACGGCGGTTTTAACCATGGCGCTGTAGCGGTCGGCCAGGGCGCGCGCCTTGTCCGAGTCCTCCATGCTGACGATGATGTGGTAGCGCGGCATGTCCGGGTCGGGCAGCACCAGCACCCATCCGCCGTCCACGAACACCTTGATCCCGTCGGCGAGATCGACCGGCGCGTCGCGGTGCATCTCCACTATGGTGCGCATCACCCGACCCTTGGCGTCCCACGGCACGGTCTCGAGCCGGTGCTCGTAGGCCTCCCGCGGCACCTCCTTCCGAACGGCGGAGACCGCCCGCCCATCCTTGGCGAGCAGCTCGAGCAGCTTGATCAGTGTGAAGATGGCGTCGAACCCCAGCAGGTGGTCGGGGAAAACGTAGCCGCCGTTCGCGTCCGACGCCAGCCGGGCCTGGTGCTGCTGCGCGGCGCGCAACAGCGAGGATGGCTCCGTCTTGCCGGGCACGAAGTGTGATCCCGGCACCTGCCGCACCAGGGCGGCGATCGTTTGCGGCACCGTCGCCGGCGCGAGCAGCACGCCGGGCTTCGCCTTCAACGCCAGCAGGGCGATCACGCCCAGCGCCTCGTGGTGGTCGAGCAACTCGCCCTGCTCATCGATCAAAAAGAGCCGCTCCGAGCCGTAGTCGATGTAGGCGCCCAGCTTGCAGCCGAGCGTGCGCGTGATCAGCGCCGACTGCCGGCGCGCCTCGTCGAAGGCCTCATTCGTTTTCGACTGGTAGGTCTCGTCGAAGCCGGCGTTCAGCGGAATCGCCTCGATGTTAAGTTCCTTGAAGAGACGCGGCAGCACCAGTGAGGCGCTGCCGTGATCGAAGTCGACCAGCACTTTCAAGTGCCCCTGGCGGATGGCCTCGACATCGATCAACCCGATCAGCCCGTCGATGTAGGAATCGATCGCGTCCTGCGGGTAGGTGATGTCGCCCATCTCATAGAAATGCACGCGGCGGATGTCCTCTCGGAAGAAGAGATTCTCCAGCTTGCGCTCCACCTTCTTGTCGAGCACCACGCCGCTGGCGTCGAACATCCGGATGTCCGCGGAGCGGCTGTCGAGCGGTGACATCTGGATATGGATGGCGCCGGCGATCCGATGACCGAGCGCGTAGTACTGGACCACGGGGATCGGGAGCTCGCTCAGGTCGATGATCGAGGCGCCGGACGAGATCATGCCGGCGACCATCGCCCGCTTGATCATTCGCGAGGGACGCTGGCCGTCGCGGGCGGCCGCCACCGCGGCACCCTTGGGAAAGAGCGCGGCGAAGGAGGCGCCCAGGCGGGCGCAGTACTCGGGCGTGAGCTCGATGTTGATCAGGCCGACGAGACCGTTGGAGGAGAACAGCCCCCGCTTGTAGTGGCCGGCCCAGATGATGCTCTCGTGGACCGTCGACCCCGGTTCGATCTGCTTGTCGGGCCAGATTTTCACCCCGGCATCGATCGTGGTGCCCTCACCGACGACGACGTCGTCACCGATCACCGCGCCCTCCTCGAGCAGGCAGCCGTTCTTGATGGTGGCGTGGCGGCAGACGATCGCCTGGCGCAACCGCGAATTTTCCCCGATATAGGAATAGGTCCAGATGATCGAGTTGCTGACCTTGGTGTTCTCGTCGATCACGGAGAAATTCCCGACGCACGCCGGCCCATTGATGAAGACGCCCGCCTTGAGCTTGCATTCGTTGCCGATGTACGCCGGGCCATTGATGCGCACGTCGTAGCCGATCTCGACGTCCTCGCCAATCCACACGTTGCCATGCCGCCGCTCACCCGCGATCTCGACATCGACCCGTCCCTCGAGCGCGTCCCAGTTCGCCTGGTAGTACGTCTGGATGTTGCCGATGTCGCACCAGTAGCCGGGCGCCAGGAAGCCGTAGAGCGGCATGGCGCTGGCCAGCATCTTGGGGAAGACGTCGCTGCTCCAGTCCACCACCGTCGCCGGCGGCATCATGTCGAGTACCGTCGGCTCGATGATGTAGATCCCGGTGTTGACCTGGTCGGAGAAGACCTCGCCCCAGGATGGCTTTTCGAGAAAGCGGTTGATGGTGCCGTCCGGGTTGGTGATCACGACCCCGTACTCGAGCGGGTTCGGCACCGAGGTCAGCACGATGGTGGCCGCTGCGCCCTTTTCCTCGTGGAATTGCATCACGCGCGTCAGGTCGATGTCGGTGAGGGCGTCGCCGCTGATGACGATGAACGGCTCGTCCAGGAACTCCTGCGCATTCTTGACACTGCCGGCCGTGCCCAGTGGCGAATCTTCGACCACGTAGGTGATGTCGACGCCGAAGTCCGAACCGTCGCCGAAATAGTCGCGGATCGCCGAGCCAAGATACTGCAGGGTCACGACCACATCGGTGATCCCGTGCTTTTTGAGCAGGCGAAGGATGTGCTCCATCACCGGCACCCCGCTCGTGAGCGGCCGCAGCCGTGAGCCCTCACCGCCCGCCATCACGACCGCCTTCATGCGGGCTGCGCCTCCCGCTTCTGGACACGCTCGCGTAGGAACGCGGCGGAATCCTCGGGCTTGACGACGTTGATCCACATTCCGGTCCCCAGCTCGAAGCCCGCGGCGGTGCTGAGCTTGGGAATCAGCTCGAGGTGCCAGTGGTACGCATCGCCGACGTCAGCCTTGAGCGGCGCACTGTGGATGAAGTAGTTGAAGGGCGGATCGTTCAGGCCTTCGCGCAAGGCTTTCAGCGTGAGTTGCAGCGCCTCCGCAAACGCCGGTTTCTCTCGGCTGAGATCGAGGTCGCCGAAGGATGCCGTATCCTCGCCGCATAAGGCGCAAAGACGACGAAAGCATCGTTCTCGAACACGATGCGGGCGCCGGCGGCGAGCTCGTCGTCCAGCGTCCGGCAGAAGACGCAGGCATGCTGCTCCTGATGGAAGCGCCGCCCACCCTGCAGCTCCTCGGTGAAACTCGGTGAAACCAGGCTGATGGCATAGAGCTGGGAATGCGGATGCTCCAGCGAGGCCCCGGCTGGGCGGCCGTGGTTATACAGGATCAGCACGTGCTCGAGTTGCGGATCATTGGCGTGGTGGCGATAGCGGTCGACGTAGGACTGGACGATCTCCTCCACCTGCCGCCGGGGCAACAACGGCGTCGGCGCCACGTGGTCGGGGCTGCTGATCAACACCTCGCAGGCGCCGATGGCATCGCGCTGCCAGAAGCGACCCTCCCGCTGTTCCTGCCCATCCGGCTCGAGCCGAAACGCCGCATACAGGTTCGGCACCACCCGCACCCACCAGCCCTGGCCATTGGGCGTCCCGCCCGGCGCGCGGTAGGCGAGCACCTCCGGCGGCGTCATCGCCTCATGCCCGGGGCAGAAGGGGCACACATCGCGGGCCGCGACCGCCTCCTTGACTGCCTGGGTGAACGAATCGGGCCGCCTCGCGCGCTCGGTGGCGACGGCCACCCAGCGCCCCGTGATCAGATCCTGACGAAGCTGGGGCAGGGGCAAACTCCTGGGGAAGGACGCGAGAACGCAGTGTCCATTATGCCGTAAGGTTTAACGTTTAGCATTGTCGCGGCCGATCCCTTGGCCGGTGAGTGCGGCGTCGCGGTGGCGTCGAAGTTCCTGTCGGCCGGGGCCGTGGTCCCCTGGGCTCGGGGTGGGGTGGGTGCGATCGCCACCCAGTCGTACGCCAATACGAGTTACGGCCCGGCCGGCCTCGACCTGCTGGCGGACGGCGTGTCACCCCAGGCCGTCATCGACCGGCTAACCGCCGCCGATCCCGACTCGGCGAAGCGCCAGGTCGGCATCGTCGATATGAAGGGTGGCGCGGCAAGCTTTACCGGCAGTGCGTGTTTTCCCTGGTTCGGAGGCCTGACCAGTGACCACGTCGCCATCCAGGGCAACATCCTGGTCGGCGAAGCAACGGTTAGCGCCATGCTGCGGGCCTTTCAGACCACCACGGGCACTCTCGCCGGACGCTTGCTCGCCGCATTGAAGGCGGGGGATCGCGCCGGCGGCGACCGCCGCGGGAAGCAGTCGGCGGCGCTGCTGGTGGTCAAGCCGGCTGGTGGGTACGGCGGCCTCAACGACCGCTACCTGGACTTGCGAGTCGATGACAACCCCCATCCGGTTGACGAGCTCGAACGGCTCACCCGCCTCTGGCGCCTCTACTTTGAAAAACCGGCCGAGGACGACCTGCTGGTCATCGATGAGCGGCTGGCGCATGAGTTGCGCGACGGCCTGCGCCGTTTGGGGTACGATGCGGGCCCCGACGGCGAGCCTTGGGGCGACCGGGCTCGCCGTGCCTTCACCGCCTTCTCGGAGATGGAAAACCTCGAGGACCGACTGCGCGCCGACGGCCGCACCGACCGCCAGGTGCTTGCCTACTTTCGGGACCGGCTCGCCTCCTCCTCCGGCTCGGCGTAGGTGAGCCGGGCACCGATCCGGCGAAAGCCAAGCCTTTCGTAAAGGGCCTCCGCGCCAGGATTCTCTGCGTCGAGGAAGACCAGGCTGCCACCGTCGTGGAATTGCCGCTCGATGAGCGCGCTGCAGATGGTCGCGGCGACGCCCCGACGCCGAAACGGCGGGTCGGTCACGACCCCGTACAGCTCGGCGACCCCGTCGACGGTGCCGATCGACGCCCGGCCAGCCACCTGACCGGCCAGCTCCCCAACGGCGCGCAGCGTCGACGGATAGCGCGGATCGACATCGAGAAACCGGACCACCACCGACGAGCTCGTAAACGGCCGAAATTCGCCCGGCTCGCAGGCCATCAACGCGTTGCGGCTCTCGAGGATCAGGCCAGCCCGATCCAGCGCTGCACCGAGCTCCGGCCAGGTTTCCTCGTTGAACTCCAGGCGCAGCGGCTCGTGGTGGCTGCGGTAGCGGGCCCGAAGCGCGGCGATGGCGGCCGGCAATCTCTCGTCAAGCGGATCCACCGGCAGCGCGTAGTTGAATCCGACCATCTCGCCGGTTCGTCCTGGAATGGCACGGAAAGGTGCGATGACCTCCACCGGCACCTGGGTGGCGGCCTTCTCGAGGAGCGTCAGCTCCCATCGTTGCAGCCGGTCGATGGTCGTGATCGACGAAGGAGTGGGTGCCAGTGGTCAGGCCGACGGCAAGCCGGCTTCCGTCGCCGACCTGGCGCTGAGCTCGCCGGCGAAGTGGCAGGCGGCCACCTGCCCCGGACGTCCGTGCGCGACCAGCGGCGGCTCGATTTCGGAGCACACGCCGGGTACGCGCGCGATCGGACAGCGGGTGTGAAAGCGGCAGCCACTCGGTGGGTTGACCGGCGAGGGAATCTCGCCCTTGAGCGGGATCGGCTCGCGGTTGGCCTCGCGGCGCGGGTCCGGGACCGGGATGGAGCTGAGCAGGGCGCTGGTGTAGGGGTGTTGCGGACGGTCGTAGATATCGAGCCGGTCGGCGATCTCCACGATCTTCCCCAGGTACATGACGGCGATCCGGTTCGAGATATGCCGGACCACGGCGAGGTCGTGGGCGATGAAGAGATAGGTGAGGTTGAACTCCCGTTGCAGGTCCTGGAGCAAGTTGATGATCTGGGCCTGGATCGAGACGTCGAGCGCCGAGACCGGCTCGTCGCAGACGATCAGCGATGGGTTCAACGCCAGCGCCTTGGCGATGCCGATGCGCTGCCGCTGGCCGCCAGAAAACTCGTGCGGGTAGCGGTTGGTGAAGTTCGGGTTCAAGCCAACAACTCGCAACAATTCCTGGATGCGCAGCTGCCGCTGCCGGCCGCGGGCGAGTCCGTAGTTGTCGAGCGGTTCGGCGATGATCTCGCCGACTGTCATGCGGGGGTCGAGCGAGGCGAATGGGTCCTGGAAGATGATCTGCAACTGCCGGCGGATCTGTCGCAACTTGCCGCCGCGCAGCTTGGTCACATCTTTCCCCTCGAAAAAGACGTGCCCACCACTGGCGGGGTGCAGGGCGGTGATCACCCGGCCCAGGGTCGACTTTCCGCTCCCGGACTCCCCCACCAGCCCGAGCGTTTCCCCCCGGCGAATCTCGAAACTGACCCCATCGACGGCTCGGACTGCTCCGCCGCCGAGGCCGCCCACCGGGAAATGCTTGTAGACGTTGTCCACCCGCAGGATGACGGGGTCGACGCGGCGCTCGGTCGAGGGAGGGGCCTCGGCGACTTTCACCCGGATCCGGCCTGCTTGAGCTCGGTCGCCGCCTCGCGCGACACTTCTCCGGCCTTGGTCTCCTCTCGCTGTTCCTGCGCCACGTTGCGCATCATCACCCAGCATCGAGCCACCTGGTTGGGCGCCACTTCCTCGAGGGGCGGCTCCTCCCGCTCGCATTTCTCGATCTTGAACCGGCAGCGGGGGTGGAATTTGCAGCCGGGCGGCAGGCGCACCAGGTCCGGCGGCAACCCCTTGATGCTGACCAGGCGTTCGGCGCGGGCCACATCGACCCGGGGGACGGAGCGCAGCAGGGACCAGGTATACGGGTGCTGGGGGCTGTCGAAGATCTGCTCGACCGGCCCTTCCTCGACGATCCGGCCCGCGTACATCACGATGATGCGCTGGCAAAGGCTGGCCACCAGGGCCATGTTGTGGGTGATCAGGATGATGGCTGCCCCAACGTCGCGATTGAGCTGCTTTAGCAGCTGGATGATCTGCGCCTGGACCGTGACGTCGAGGGCGGTGGTCGGCTCGTCGGCGATCAGCAGTTCTGGCTCGTTGGACAGGCCCATGGCGATCATGGCCCGCTGCCGCATCCCGCCCGAGAACTGGTGTGGGTAGTCCTGTGCCCGCCGGGCCGCCTCGGGGATTCGCACCTGCTGGAGGAGCGGGATGATTCGCGCCTGCGCCTCCTTCTTCGAGAAGCGCTCGTGGGCCGTCATCGCCTCATCGATCTGGGTCCCGACCTTGGTCACCGGGTTGAGTGACGTCATCGGGTCCTGAAAGATCATGGCGACGTCGTTGCCGCGAAACTCACGGACGTCGTCGTCGTTCATCTGGACGACGTCCTGGTCCTTGAACAGGATCCGCCCAGACACGATCCGTCCGGGGTCAGGGACCAGCCGCAGGATGGAAAAGGCGGTCATCGTCTTCCCCGAGCCCGACTCCCCGACGATGCCGACCGTCTCCCCGCGATTGACGTTGAAGCTGATCCCGTCTACCGCGTGGACGATTCCGCGAGAGGTGAAGAACTGCGTGCGCAGGTCCTCGACGCGCAAGAGAGGCGCTGCCACAGCGCTATCTTCGCATTCGGGGATCGATGGCGTCTCTCAGTCCATCTCCGATGAAACTGAACGACAGCATGGTGACGGCCAGCGCCAGCGCCGGCACCAGCACCTGGTGTGGGTAGGCGAAGATCGCCTGGTTTCCGTCCGAGATCATGATGCCCCAGCTCGGAGTGGGTGGCGGGATGCCGACGCCCAGGTAGCTGAGGGTAGCCTCGAGGAAGATCGCCCGCGGGATGCCGAAGGTCAGGCTCACGATGATCGGGCCGAGGGTGTTGGGCAGCAGGTGCCGGAGGATGATCTTCGAAGGACCGCTGCCGGCGGCACGCGCGCCTTCCACGAACTCCTTCTCCTTGAGCGAAAGCACCTGGCCGCGGATGAGCCGGGAGAGGTCGACCCACCCAATCAGCCCGATGGCCCCGAAGATGACGAACAGGCTGGGCTGGAAGACGGAGACCACGACCAGAATGAAAAGCAGGTCCGGGAAGGCATACCAGATGTCGACGAAGCGCATCAGCAGGTTGTCGGTTCGGCCGCCGAAGTACCCGGCGATCAGCCCGATGGTGCCGCCGACCACGAGGTAGATCGCCTGCACGGTCAGCCCGATGGTGAGCGAGATCCGGGCGCCGAACATGGTCCGACTCAACAGGTCACGGCCGAGGTAGTCGGTGCCGAGCAGATGCTGGAGGCTGGGCCCCGCGTAGGAGTCCGCGGGGTTCTGCTTGAGCGGATCCGCGATCACGTGGAAGTTCACCAGGAGCGGTGCGAACAGGGCGTCGAGCGCGAGCAGAATGACGAAGACCAGCCCGCCGACCGCGATCGGGTTTCGACGGAAGCGCAGCCAGGCGTCCTGCCAGAGCCCGATCTGCTCGGGATTTTCCCAATCGATCTGCTCGAGCGAGACGGCCGCGGCAGCCATCAGCCGAGTCTCACGCGGGGATCGATCACGGTGTAGAGCAGGTCGACGACGAGGTTGGCGAGCGCGACGATCACGGAAAACAGGATGGTGGTGGCCAGGATCATTGGGTAATCACGCGAGCTCACCGCCACCACGAAGGCGCGGCCGATGCCGGGGATGGCGAAGACGCTCTCCACGATCACCGATCCGGTGATCAGGACCGCGAAGGTCGGACCCAGCGCCGATACCACCGGGATCAGCGAATTCTTCAAGACGTGCTTGGTGACGACCAGGCGCTCGCGCAGGCCTTTCGCCCAGGCGGTGCGCACGTAATCCTGGCGGAGCACTTCGAGCGTGCTGGCTCGCGTCAGGCGCGCGATGAACGCGATCGGCAAGACGGATAGGGTGACGACGGGCATGATGAGGTGCTGGTCGAATGCGAAACCGCCCGTCGGCAGTGAGAAGTTGCCGCCGGTGACGCGGTAGAGCGTGACCGAGAAGATGATGATCAGGATGATGCCGACGACGAAGGCAGGCGTCGACGCGCCGATCGTGCTGAAACCAACCACGAGATAGTCGACCCAGGTGTTCTGCCGCAGTGCGGCAATGACGCCGATCCCGATGCCGAAGATCACGATCATCAGGAAGGCGAGCAGTCCGATGGTCGCGGTGGGCGGCCAGCTTCGCAAGATGAGGCTGCTGACCGGCTGGTCCTCGTATTGGTACGAGAGGCCGAAGTCGAAATGCACCACGTTGACCAGGTAGCGGCCGTACTGGACGAGAACCGGGTCGCTCAGACCGTACTTCGCGTTTAGGTTGCGAACCACCGCCGCCGAGAGCTGTTTTCCTTCCTTATCCCATGGGCTGCCGGGGGCGAGGTGCATCAGCACGAAGGTGATGGTGATGACGAAGAAGAGGACCGGGACCAACCACAGGATTCGTCGGACGACGTACAGGCCGAGGCCGGCCCCTCGGCCCCGCGGAATCTTGATGGAGAGAAGGGCGCCCCGCGGCGGGGCGCCCTGTGCTACTGCCAAGCGTGTTCTCTAGTGCTGGGCGATCGAGACCTTGCCCCAGAACCAGTCGCCGATGACCTCGAAGTCCTCGGCCGTCGTCGTCAGCCCCTGGAGGTACGGCTTCACCAGCTGGTAATAGGTCCGCTGGTACAGGAAGCCGCCACCAGCATCATCGATGAGGATTTTCTGCGCCTGGTCGTAGAGGTCCTGGCGCTTCTTCGCGTCCGGCTCGACGTCGGCCTTCTTCACGAGCGCGTCGTAGTCCGGGTTGCTGTAGCCACCGAACACGTTGCCGCTGCCGGTCATCCAGATGTCGAACCAGTCCTGGTCGTCCGGATAGTCGGCGCCCCAGCCGCCCACGTACAGCTGGTAATCGTGCTTGCGGAGGCGCGTCGTCACGGTCTTGCTGTCGATGACCACCTGGTTGACTTTGACCCCGAGGTTGGTCTGCAGCTGATCGGCGAGGAACTCGCCGAGTTGCTTGTTGGCCGTGCTGTTCCGGATCAGGAAATCGATCGTGATCTTGCTCGGATCGCCGACCGCCGAGGTCAGCATGGTCTTGGCGGCGGCGGGATCAAACGCCTGCGACGCGCCGAGGTCAGGCCGGTAGCCGTTCATGCCCTTCGGAATAAAGAAGGGCGCGGGAGACCAGCGGCCCCTGCCGACATTTTTGACCATCGAGTCGCGGTCAACCGCCTTCGAGAACGCGAGGCGCGCTTTCGGGTTGTTGAACGGCGCCTTCCGGGTGTTGAAGTCCATCCAGAAGAGCGTTAGCTGGGGAACGATCTTGAGCTGCTTGCTCAGAACCGGGTCGTTCTTGACCAGGTCGGTGTTCGCCAGCGGAACGTTGTCGATATCGAGCTCGCCGTTCAGGTACTTCGCATAAGCCTGGTTGTCGTCGGCAATCTCGTACTCGATAACCTTGGTGAGCGTCGGTGCCCCACCCCAGTAAAAGGTATTCGGCACCAGCGTGAGGTGGTCCTTCGAGACCATTTCCGAAACCTTGAACTGACCGTTCGTGATCAGCGAGTCGGGCGAGGTCGCCCACTTGTCCGACCCGAACTTATCGACCACGTCCTTGCGAACCGGGGCCGACATCCAGAGGCTGGCGATCCACTTGAAGTAGGGCGCCGGCGCCTGCAGCTTGACGACGAAGGTCGAGGCGTCCGGTGCGGAGAGGCCGAGACCTTTGATGAAGTCGGGGATCTTGGCCGCATCCTTGGTCGGATCGAGGTTGCCGTAGTCCGCCGCGCCCGCAATGGTGCCATCGAAGAAGGGATCGGCATATGGCGCCGCGAGGCGCGGGTCCAGGACCCGCTGCCAGGCATAGACGAAGTCGGCGCCCGTGACAGGTTTGCCGTCGTTCCACTTGGCGTTCGAGCGGATGTGGAAGGTCCAGGTCAAGCCATCGGACGAGATGTTCCAGCTGGAGGCGGTCGCGCCCACGACATCCGACAGGTCCGGCTTGATCTTCAGGAGCGCCTCGCTGATCGAGGCGCCGGCGTCGGCCTCATAGCTGTATTGCTCCTGCCCAGGGTCGAGGCTGTTGGGCTCGGTGTTGATGTTGACCCGTAGCGTCTGGTCCTTCGCGAGGTTGCTCGTAGTGGGGGCGGAGGTTCCGCACGCCGCCACGACGAGCCCGACCACCGTTAAGAGTGCTGGCACCCGAAGCCATCGGAGTCGAGCGGCTGAATCGTCCATATACGTCAATTACCTCCCTTCCAGGGGTTGATGTATCGGCGTTTTTGAATTGCCTTCAAAGCCGAATCGCCGTAATCATGACCTACCGGGTGTCAAGACATCAAGAAAATCGTCCAAATATTAAGCTCTATTAGACCGGTGCCCTTTCGGGGGCCGCCGACCGGCTACCAGCCGTACGGGCCGGCGGCGGCGGCCGAGTACTCCCGAGCCTCGCCGTGATTGACGATCGCCGCCCGGTAGAGCCGAATGTACTTCTCGGCCGAGTTGGCCCAGCTGACGTCGGTCGCCATCGCGTTGGCCTGTAGCCGCTGCCAGAGCTGTGGCTGGCGGAAGGTTTCGAGCGCCCGCACCACCTGGGCGAAGAGGTCCCAGTGGTCGTAGGCGCTGAAGACGAAACCGTTGCCGGTCTGCCGCACCGGGTCCCAGTCATCGATGGTGTCGGCGAGTCCGCCGGTGGCGCGCACGATCGGGATGGTCCCGTACCGAAGGCTGATCAGCTGGCCCAGCCCGCAAGGCTCGAACCGCGACGGCATCAGGAACATGTCGGAGCCCGCGTAGATGTGCTGGGCCAGCACCGGCTTGAAGCCGATGGTGGCGGAGACCTTCTGCGGGTTGTCGCGAGCGCTGGCGCGGAACATCTCCTCGTAACGCGAGTCGCCGGCGCCGAGCACGACGAGCTGGAGGTTCAGCCGCATCAACCCCCACATGATGTTCGCGATCAGGTCGAGCCCCTTCTGGTCGTAGAGGCGTGAGATCAGGCCGATGACCGGGATCGCCGGATCCTGCGGCAGCCCGGCCTCCTTCTGGAGCGCCAGCTTGTTCTCGACTTTCTTGTCGACGCTGCCGATGTCGTAGCGGGCGGCGATCGACGTGTCGACCGACGGGTTGAAGACTTCGTAGTCGATGCCGTTGATGATGCCGTGCAGCTTGCTGCCAAAGACCCGCAGCAGCGGGTCCATCTTCTCGCCGTACTCCGGCGTCAGGATCTCTTCCGCGTAGCGGTTGCTGACGGTGTTGATGACATCCGAGAAATAGATCCCGCGACCCAGCAGGTTGACGATGTCGTCGAGCCCTGGCATACCGGGCTTGATCAGCCCCCACTGCTCGAGATCGGCCAGGTGGAGGGTGCCGTAACCGAAGACCCCCTGGAAGGCGAGGTTGTGAATGGTGAGAACGGTCGCGACATCGGCGAAAAACGGGTCGCCGGCATAGAGCCGAGCCAGCATGTTGGGGATGACGGCGGTGTGCCAGTCGTTGACGTGGATCACGTCGGGTTGAAAATCGAGCGGCCGCAGCATCTCGAGCGCGGCCCGGCTGAAATAGATGAAGCGCGCGTCATCGTCCCAGAAGCCGTACATGCCTTCGCGGCCGAAGAATTGCGGGTTGTCGATGAAGTAGATCGGCACCTCGCCACCGATCCGTCCCTCGAGCACGTCGGCGTTGACCGGTTGGTGCGCCAGGGGGACGCCGAGATTGGTCACGACCTTGCGTAGTCCGTACTTGTCGACATCGATGCTGCCGTAGCGGGGCATCACCACCCGGACGTCGTGCCCCATGGCCCGCAGCGCCTTCGGCAGCGCGCCCGCCACGTCGGCGAGCCCACCCACCTTGGCAAAGGGCGCGACCTCGGCCGACACCAGCAGGATCTTCAACGGCCGGTTCGGCCCGCCGTTGGCGACATCGCCCGGCACCCGGACCGCGATCGAGCCGGTTGGGGGTAACTGTTCGACCGGTTCGCCGTCCTGATGGGCGAGCGCCACCATGTGGAGGGTATCACCGGGGTCGTGGCCGAGAGCATGGAAGGGCACCGCGAACGCGATCGCGTCGGCGACCCTGGCGCGACCGGTCCAGCGAGACGTCCCGCCGCCCGGCGTCACGTCGTAAAGCTCGAGCTCGACGTCGCTCTCCCGTCGCTGCACCGTCAGTCGGAAGGCCGGCTCGAAACCGAAATCGGTGGTGGCGGGACCGCTCGGCGCCGCACTCCCGGAAAAGAACATCTCCAGCTTCATCGGGGGCGTCGCCTGGCGGTCGAGGAGGTCGAAGCGCAAATAGAGGTTGCGGTCGTCATGGCCGAACCAGATCCGGCGCACCGCACCGCGGGGTGGATGCATGGCGCCGAAGAGCGCCGTCACGTCGACATAGCCGCCCGCGTTCCACTCGTCCTGGTCGACCCCACCGTTGAGCTTGGGGCTGATCTTCCGATCCGGCCGCTTGGTGGCCGCTCCCTCAGCGGCCCTCACGATCGGCTGGTAGAGACTCGCCGGTGGGCGTTCGCCGAGCGACATATATATGTTGCGCAGGTGAAGCCGGAAGAGGCTGTCCCAGATCTGGTCCATGCCGGAGTCGTGCGAGCGCCCGAACCACCAGAACCAATCGCTGCCTTCCGCGATCAGCACTTCTCGGCGCGCCGCTTTCAGTTGCTCGTGGTCGATGGCATCGCGCTCGCGCTCGCTGAAGAGATCGCGGGCGTCGGCCAGCATGTCCCAGGCGGCGTTGTGCTCCTGGTCACCGACCCAGGTGTCGAACGAGGCGTTGATCCAGGACCCCGGATGAATGCGTGACAGCGAGCGGTCCGCCGGGAACTCCGAGAGAAACTCCGAAACGGTCACGGTCTTCAGTTCGGGCTCGCGGCTCAAGCGCGCGTAGAGCGAACGCAGGAACGGGTTACCGTTCGCTTCGTAGAAATCCCAGCAATTTTCGCCGTCGAGGGCGATCACGGCGAGGAAGGGGCTGTCCTTCTGGCGTTGCCCGATGGCCCTGAGTCGATCGACCAGGTCCTTGGCCGCCTCGTCGGGGGCCGAATTCTGATACTCGAAGCCGATCGCGTTGGACAGGCGCCCGTCGCGGAACAGCAAGTGAATGGGCGGCGAACCACCGGCCTGCACGCGATAGGGCGCATAGAGCACCTCGGGTTGCATCACCTGCCCCTCGCCGTCGCGCGTGACCGAGCTCGAGAGCGAGCGGGCCAGGATGGCCTCATCGCTGAGCATCCACTCGATACCCTGGTCGGCCGCGAGTCGCACCACGTCCTCAGAGATGGCCTCTTCCGGTGGCCAGAGGCCGCGTGGTCGAATCCCGAAGCTGCGGGTGTGTGCCTCGATGCCACGACGCAGCTGTTCGGCGGCATCCTCCGGATGCGCGAAGGGCCGGTGGGGCATGGCCAGGTCCGGTCGCGCCACCCGCGCGATGCCGATGTCGGCGATCAGCGGGAGGATCGGGTGGTAGGTGGGGCTGGTGATCAGCTCGGCCTGGCCACGGTCCTGGACCTCGCGATAGGTGGGCAGCACCTTGCTCAGCAGTTGGAGCTGCGTGTCAAAGACGGGCCCCTTGTCGGCTTCCGCGAAGTCGCGGCCTCGCCGCACCAGCTCGGCGATGACGGGATCGCGCTCCATCACTTCCGGGCCGATCCAGGAGAGGTTGAACCACACCTGCAGGTCGCGCAGCTCGGCATCGCTGAAGAGGCGGGCCAGGTCAAGGGAACCGCGCGGCCAGGCCTGCTCGCGCTTTCGGACCAGCTCGGCGTACCGCGGGTAATCCCGGACCCGACGGATCTGGCTCGACTCGGTCATCCAGCGCGCCACGAAGGCGCGCTCGTCCGCGCTCAGCTCCGCGACGGGACGGCGGGCAAGCTCGAGGTACACGTCGGAGAAACGACCGTCCGCATAGTCCTGCACCTGGGCGACCAGCGCCGGCACGAGGTTGAAGGTCTGCTTGATGGCCGGGTAGTCGGCGAGCAGCGCCGGCATCTTGTAGTAGTCCTTGGCGCAACGCAACCGTACCCAGGGGAGGAGGAACTGGTTTTGGAGGTCATCCTTGTAATACGGCTGGTGCATGTGCCAGACGAACGCCACATGCAGGGGTCGCGTCACGATCGAAGAGTCTAGCTAACCACCGCTTTTTTCAGCGGTTCGGGCAGCACCATCTTGTACACGTAAAACAGGCGCGGCGAGTACTCGACGGTGACGCGATCGCCCGGGCTGAGGCGTTGAAAGATGGCGCGGTTGACCCGGAAGGAGTCCGCCCACAGGCGTTTGGCCATCGCCTTGTCTCCCGTCTGCACGGCGATCCGGTAGCTGCGGCCGAAGACACCCGCGTCACGCCGCATCCCGACCACCAGGCCGACCATCGAGGACCGGCGGGCGGCCAGGTCCAGGGTCGCGCGGATCAAGACCGATAATCCCAGCGGGACCAGCACGGTGGAGACGGCGATGGTAAAGATCATCATGGTCGTCGCCACCGAGTTGACCGGATGCACGACCGAGTCGAACAGCCGCGGACCAAGCGCGGCTGCCGCCGCGCAGCCAAGCGCCACCGAGGCGAGACCGCCGATGGCCGCGAGGCGCGGGGACTCGCCATGGCTGATCGACCACAGGTGCCATTTCACGCGCGGCCGCATCGGCCGGCCGTCGGGGCCGACCGCGATCATCAGGTGTCCCCAGGGCAGCGCGCCATGCGCCAGGCGGAGGATCAGCAGTGAGCCCAACGCCACGGCGACCAGTGACAGATCGATGACGGCCGGCAACGCCGGCACGGGCAAGGAAGGCACCCTTGCGGTATAACCGGCCGGCGGAGCCGACCTTGCAGCGGTCGAATACAGGTTGTATTCGCGGCTAGTGAGTCCGCGCGCTCACGTACTGGCGAACCTTGTCCCGCAGCCTCGGCAGGGGATCGGTCTTCAGGAAGTACTCGTCGCAGCCCGCCCGTCGCGCTTCCTCGGGCGTCGCCATGCCGGCGGTGTAGACGATCACCTTGATGCCGGCCGAGTACTCGCTAGACCGGATCTTCCGGCACAACTGCAGGCCGTCGAGGCCCGGCATCTGGATGTCGGCCACCACCACCGACGGCTGCCACTCGAGGCAAAGGCGCCAGGCCTCGTCACCGTCCTTGGCCTCCATCACCTCGTGACCATCCAGCTCGAGGAGCGTCCGTAACATGGTCCGGACATCGCGGTCGTCATCCGCCACGACCACTGGGGGAAAATCGCTGCCGGGAACAGACGCTGGGACACTACTCATCGGAGTCCCCTCCTCGCCATTCCATTCGAAATTCTAGGTCGGATGTCTATCAGACAGCAAGGGTCACGCGTACTCGTCCATGGCGCGCAGGAAGTTGACGTAGACGCGCTGCTGCTCGCGGAGGATGCCAAGGCCGCCCAGCTCCCACCACTCGTCCGGGGTGAAGTAGGCCGAGACCTCGGCCTGGCTGCCGCTCTTGGAAAACCACTGGATCAGGTGGAGGTTGTCCGACTGCAGCAGCCACATCGCGATGTCCATCAGGTGGGGGTGCTTGGTGAGCTTCGCCTTGTTGTAGATGTGGTGCATCAGGCGGAAGATGCCCTGCTGGGCCTCGTTGCCCAGGAAGAAATCCATGCCGCCGTCGCCGGCCCAGGTGCAGCCGTACTCGGGCAGCGGCATCTCGTGGGCGTCCTTGAAGGTGGCGATCGCCTCCGAGGGGGTCAGGTACTTCATCTTGTTCTTGACCAGGTCGTCGTGGAGCGCGTGCATGAAGGGGAAAATCCCCGAGTCGGCGCGGTGGTGCTCGCCGAAGGTCTCGAAGTCCCAGGCGAGGAAGACGACCTCCCCCATGGCGCCGCGGAGCCAGTTGGCGTAGGTGTCGGCCATCAGCGGCCAGCCGTTCCACTCGCGGTTACTGAACCGGTATCCGACGTCGTCACTCAGCTCGTAGTGCCGGGTCAGGAGCCGCATCTCCTCATTGGGGTAGCGGTAAAGGTGGGTCGGCTCGCGCCAGCCCATCACCCAGGGCCGGCCGTCCATGACGGCGCCCTTGAAGCCACTCGCCTGCAGCTGGAAATAGACGTCGTTCGACATGAACATCTCGGTCGTGTCGGTGACGGCGATCGTCTTCTGGAAAGTCTCCTCGAGCTGCCGCTTGCCCCAGGCCATCCGCTCCGCGAAGGCCGCGATGTCGAGATAGAAGATGAAGGAGTGGTAGGGCTCGACCGCCACCAGCTCGACGTTCTCGTGACTGACCAGCTTCTGAAAGCCCACCAGCACGTCCGGACCGTAGCGTCGCATCTGAAGTAGGAGTGAGACCGAGAATCCGAGCGAGATCTTCATGCCCTTGTCGACCAGCGACTGAAAGAGCTCGGTGGCGGGCCGATAGCAGTACTTCGCCACCTTGTCGAAGTAGCGCCGGTCCATCTGGTCATCGAAGATCAGCGCGTCCATCTTCTCGGGCGGGGTGCCGCGCGGAATCAGCAGCGCCGGCAGGCGGACCCGCCGGGGCTGGTGCGCGACCATGTAGATCACGAGCGAGTTCGGCACGGGCTCTATCCTCTCATGGCGTTTTGAGCCCTTGCTTGAGGGCGACGAACTCCAGGCGCTGCAGCAGGATGTCGATCACGCGTTGCCAGGTGTAGTCACGCGCGGTCCGCTGCGCGGCGATCCGCAGGTTGCGCGCGGCTTCCGGGCGGGCGGCCAGGTTGGTGACATAGGCGACGATCTCCGCCGCGTCCTCGGTCTCGATCACGATCGCGTTCTTGAAGGGCTGGGCGTATTCCTCGCCCGTGGCCCCGACGAAGGCGACGCCGCCGGAGGCCATCGCTTCCAGGCCGACCAGGCCGAACGGCTCGTGGCCGCTGTTGGCCAGGGTCGCGGTGGCCGAGGCGTAGAGCACCGGGAGTAAGTCGTCAGGCAGAAACGCCGTCACGTTCCAGATGTCGGCGTCGGCATGCTCCTTGAGCGCGCTCGCCAACCCCGCCACGTCCTCGATCCGGGTGGAGAGCGGCGCCACGCGCAGGCCGCGTTGCCTGGCAAAGTCCAGCACCTCACCACCGAACGGCTCCAGTCCGCCCCGCATTAGCAGCCGTGCCCCGATCCGACGATCCTTCAACTGGGCGACCGCGGCGATCGCCTGGTGCCAGCGCTTGTCGGGACTGAACCGCCCGATCTTGAAGAGGAAGGCGGGGACGGCCACCGCGGCGCGAACCGCCCGCACCTGCGCCTGGCTGACCCGCGCCATCATCGACCCGGGGATGCCGTTGGGCACCACGATCGGGTTCACCCCCCAGCGCCACATGATGTGCTTCATGTAGCGGCTTACCGTCATCAGCGTGGCGACGAAGCCGAGTTGGCCCCAGTTGATGCGGTTGAACGAGAAGTGGTTGTTGGCGTTCCACAACAGCAGGCAGCGATCGCGGAGCCCGGCGAAATAGAGCGCGTCCGAGATCAGCGACATGGCGTGCGCGATGTGCCACTCCTCGCCAAGCACCACCACCGTGTGGCCGCGCGCGATCGCCGGCTTGATGTAATCCTTGACCAGCGCGTCGGGCAGGCTGCGGTTCAGGTCCGCCACCTTGTCGTCCTCGCCGTCGTAGACGCCCACCGGGTGATAGCGGCTGATCCACTGGCTCCAGCGATGGAGCCAGAGCCGGCCATCGAGGGCGCTCTCGTGCGCCGGGAGCGTCGGATCACCAACGAAGAACAGGTGGGTCTCGAAGCCGCGTTCCGCCAGGGCACGGGAGAGCTCCTTCACCCGCACGCCGAGCCCGCCGGCCTGGGAATAGACATCCGGGCCTTCGAAGGAGAGGATGATGAAGGTCGTCTGCTCTGGCTCGAGCATCAGGGCACCCGCTCCCCCACCAGCTGGCGGGCAAAGGCATGGACCTGCGCGGAGAGTGACGCCAGCACGGTCGTCCTCGAATCGAGGCGCACCGAAACGCCCTCCAGCGGATCCCCGTCGTAGTCGGTCGCGACCCCGCCAGCCTCCCGGAGGATCAGCAGCGGCCCGGCCAGGTCGAAGGCGCGAACCGGCGCGGGCGTCGCCTGGAGTGCAACGCCGCCGGCTGCCGTGTGGCAGAGGTTCAGCGCCGCCGAGCCAAGCTGGCGGACCTTTTCCGCCTTCGCGAAGATGGCCGCGGCGCGTTCGCGCGGCTCGACGCCGCTGGGGGCATCGAACGAAACCAGCGGAATTGACCGACCATCGAAGGCGGCCGGACTCGGCTGGAGCGGCTTCCCATTTCGAAAGGCGCCGGCGCCCTCGATCGCGTGGAACTCGTCGGCGGTCACCAGGTTCTGGACGTAGCCGAGGCGCACCTCCCGGAATCGGTCACCCTCGGTGACAGCCAGCACGACGGCATAGTACGGCAGTCCCATTTTGGCGTTGACGCTGCCGTCCAGGGGGTCGCAAAGGACGAGCGCCGAGCCACCGAAGTCACGTTCGCCGAGCTCTTCCGAGATCAAGTGAAAACGCAAACCGCTGCGATAGGCTTGCTCCAGGTGGCGCACGACAATCCCTTCGGCGAGCTGGTCGAGATAGATCGTCCGGTCGCCGCCCGCGCCAAGGCCGACCACCTCGCGGCCGCGCACCGTGCCCGCCAGGGGCACGATCTCGGCGCGGATCTCCGCGGCGATGGCGCGGAAAATCGGAAGCCAGGCTTGTGAAGTCACTCAGCGCGACGGCCGGCAAGCCGTTGCGTCGCTATGGTACCCGAACATTAGCGATCGGGGGGCCGATCCCTGATCGAATCCGGCCCTGGCTCGGCCTTCTCCTCCTGGCCCTGCTGGTCAAGGCGGTGCTCATCGCCCTCACGCTGGTCGAATTCGGCGCGGCGCCCGATCCGCTGACCGCCCTCGGCCGCGCCTGGGACCGCTGGGACGCGCAGCACTACCTGTACCTCGCTACCCACGGATACGGTGCGACCGGCGATGCGCGCAACCTGATCGCCTTCTTCCCCCTCTATCCGGCGCTGATCAGCGCCATCGCGGCGACCGGCCTCCCCGCGCGCACGGCCGCCCTCGTGATCAGCAATGTCGCCGGCGTGGTGGCCGCCATCCTGCTCTATGAGATCGCTCGGCACGACCTGCGCGAGAACGCCGCCTTTCGGGCCGCCGCCTTCTTCGTCGTCTTCCCGACCGCCTATTTCCTCCTCGTCGGTTACACGGAAGCGCTCTTCTGCGCACTCGCCTTCGGCGCGGTCCTCGCGGCGCGACGGCAGCGTTGGCTGGTTGCGGGGATGCTAGGAGGCCTCGCCGCCGCCGCCCGCCTCACCGGGCTCGCGCTGCTCCCGTTTCTCGTGATCGAGCTCTTTTATGCGCGGCGATCGCTGCGCGAAGCGTGGCAGGTGATCCTCGCGCCAGCGTTGATCGTGGTTGGCTTCCTGACCTACCTTCTGACCAACCTGCTCGTCCTCGGCGATGCCTTCGCCTTCATCAGCGTGCAGCGCCAGCACTGGTCGCATTCGGTAGCGGCGCCCTGGGTCGGTTTTGCCGAGGCGATCCGGGGCATCAGCTGGCGGGTGCCGTGGGAGAAGCTGACCGTCGGTGGCGGCGAGGCCGCCGGCGGGATCGCGGCCTATGCGACGACGGCCCTCAGCTGGCTACGGCTCCGGCCATCGGATGCCGCCTACGCCACGGTGCTCACCGTGATGGTGACCTTTCTGCCCTTCTGGCTGAGCATCCCGCGCTATCTCCTGGCGATGTATCCCCTCTTCCTCCTCGTGGGACGGATCAACCAGCGATGGATCTACCTGGCGATGGTGGCGGTCTCTTTCGTGAGCCTGATGGTCTTCGGGCTCGCCTTCGGCCGCGGCTACTGGGCCTTCTAGGCGAGCAACCTGCGCAAGGCCTCGACGTCTTCGTGTAGAACGTGGTCGTCGATGGGCGGTGGGTCATGTTCAGGGAAAGGAAAGGGCCAGCCCGGCCGGGGATCGTCGGCGTAGCGAGGGATGATATGCGCGTGCAGATGCGGAAGGGAATTCCCGAGGACGTTGTAGTTCATCTTCACCGGCTTCAGTTGCGTCTCGAGCGCCTGGGCGACGCGGAGCACCTCGAGCCAGTACGCAGACGCATCGGTTGTCGAGAGTTCCGTCGGCTCGGCGACATGGCGACCGCGCCAGACGACGACCGTGTAACCGCGCTGGATGTTGGCACGCTGCAGGTACGCATCCGACACCCGACCCGCGAAGAAGCGCACACCCCACCGTGTCTCATCGGGCCGACCCTGTCGGCACATCTCGCAGCCTTCGCCACGCTTGAGGGCATAGAAAGACGCCGGCCACTCCACCTGCGAGCCAACCTACCATAGCCCCATGCCCGAGACGCCCGAGCAACTGTACCTTCGTGCCGCGAAAGCGCTGCGCATGCCAGCGGTCCAGGAGTGGGATACGTTTCCCTTCGACGGTGAGATGCGACCGCGTGCCCTGCAGCCGCCGGGCGAGCATGAGGTGCGCCGGAGCGGCGAAGGCGGAGTCGACTGCAAGGCGTGCGCCGCTCCCGACAGCGACTTCCTCTGGACCACGGAGCGCTGGCGTCTTCACAGCCTGCCCAGGCCTTCGGGCCTGCCGGTCATCCTCTTGCTCCAGCCGCGGGCTCACTACGGAGAACCCGGCGACCTACCGGACGCGATGGCCGCCGAGCTGGGAACCCTTCTGGCCCGCATTGAACGCGCGGTACGCAGCATCGACGGCGTTGGACGGGTTCATGT
This sequence comes from Chloroflexota bacterium, assembly GCA_005882045.1. GTDB lineage: Bacteria > Chloroflexota > Dormibacteria > CF-121 > CF-121 > CF-13. Next base: position 38,912 of record VBHO01000010.1, read on the forward strand.
CTGCCGCTGGGGCGACGGCAGCGAGCACCTCCACTGGTGGTTCATGGCGCGTCCCGCACGCTTTCCTCAGCTGATCGGGAGCTTTGCCGCTATCTGGGACGACGTTCTGCCGGCTACACCGGACAGCATCTGGCGCGACAACCTCGCACTGGTCATCCGCGAATTGAATCGCGCCTAGCGGATCAGGTGTGACAGCACGGTGCTGATGATCACGTAGATCACATACCCGATGAGGATCTGGACGAAGCTCAGGTCGAAGTGCACGTTGAGGATCCCCTGGAGGACCGCAAAGGAGAGCGCGAAGAGCAGCGCGTTGAGGACGATGATGAACAACCCGAGCGTCAAGATGGTGACGGGAAGGGTCAGGATGAGGAGCACCGGCCGGATGATGGTGTTGACCAGCGCCAGGATCACGGCCATGACGATGGCCGCACCGAGAATGCTGGAGTGAATGTGCCAGATGAAATAAAAGACGAATAGCAGGGCGACGATGTGGATCAGGAAGCGCGTCAGCACGCGGACATTCTATCCGGGCGGGACCGCGTAGATCTGGTAGCTCGCAGTATGCAGCACCAGTCGGAAGGTGGTGTTGAAGTAGTCAAGATTCGGACGAAGCGTCGTCATCTCATTCGGACCGACGACAACGTAATCGGCATGATATTGATGCAATAAATCAAGGGCGGTTGCGCCGCCAGCGTAGATTCGCTGGATATCCGCTTCGCGGCGCGTGTAGTTGATGCCGTAGCTCCACAGCCAGCCTGGATAGCTCATCAGCACCGAACGTCCGGCGAGGTCGGCAATCGGGTTGTTCGGTTGCTCGCCGGTGACGAAGACCGCCTTCGGTGGCGTCTGTTGCCGCACCTGAGCCGCCAGCTGCACCTCCTCGTTCGTGAACCAGACGTAGGCCGGGCCCTGGGGCGGCAGGAATTGCAGCAGCGACAGCACGCCAGACCCAACCAGGCTCAGCCAGATCGCGGCCGCGACCACGGCGCCGGCCAGGTGCGCGCGCGCCAGCCGGACGAGCACGGCCTCGACGGCGACCGCACTCGCCATGTACCAGAAGACCAGCAGTTTGCTGTTGTCCCAGTCCCAGGGTTGAAACTTGATGAGGTTGGCCACAAGGAACACCAGGCTGAAGGGCGCGATCAGCAGGCGCATCCGCCCCCGCAAGGCCAGCGGACTCAGCAGGGCGAGCAGCAGGAGCGGCCAGAACAGCCCCGTGTTCTTGATCCAGAACCAGGGCGGGAAGTCCGTGCCCGATACCCAGCCGATCAGCCACCGCGGGTACTGGTGATCGGGCGGCGCGCCGGGATCCCCCGGCACCGCCATCAGCAGTCGCGGCACGGCCAGCACCGCCATGACGGCGAAGAACCCGAGCCACGCCGGCCGCGGAAAGAGCAGCGCCCAGCAGACGGTCACGATGCCGAGCACGACCAGGCTGTGCACGTGGAAGAGGGGCAGCACGCCCGTCAGCCCGCCGGCGGTAAGGAAGGCAACGGCGTCGCTCTTGATCGTCCAGCGCCGCCACGACCGACGGATGGCGTCGATGGTTTCGCGCCAACGGAAGAACGGCGTCGTCAGGAGTGGCGGCGTCAACAGCAGCAACACCGCCATCACGATCGCCGCGCCGAAGACGAACGATCGCTGCGGGAGGTAGTAGGAGAGAATCGGGTTGTACCACTGGATATTGACCGGCGGATCGAATCGGTCGTAGCTGCGCGGAATATGCAGCAACGTATCGAGCAGCCCCAGTCGTGCCGCATCGCCAAAAAAGAACCAGAATCCGACCCCGCCCCCCAGCAAGGTCAGCGTGACCGCGATGACGCCGGCAGCGGTCCCGCCCGTGAGCCGCCGCGCCCAGAAGATCAGTCCGCTGAGCGCGAGCACCGTCATTCCCAGGCTCGGCCAGGCTAGCGCGGCCGGGATGGTCCATCCGCCCGCGACCAACAGGGCGCTGGCAAAGTCCGGCGCAAACGTGTATCGGAACGGCGTCCCCGCGAAGATCGGATTCTGCGGCGGCAGGTTGTGGCCGTAGACGAAGGTGGTCGTGTAGCTGGCGTGGAACGACCAGTCGGACCAGGTGTTGTTGTAGTGCGCCATCCAGGCGTCGGGGGTTACCTCCACCGCCCGGAGGAAGAGGTAGCCCATGGTCAGCGCGACAACGGCGATCGCGACGGCGACGGATATTGTGGCGGGCTGGGCCCATGGCCGCGTGGCCGCCGCGGAACGGAGCCGCGGGAGGTGGCGCCATAGCTGGAATCCGCCGGCCGCCAATCCGAGTAGCGCCAGCAGGAGGACGAGCCCACCGGTGACCCCTAACGCGAGCGCGAGCACATAGCCCAGCAGCGTGAGCCCCACCACCGCCAGCACGATGCCGATCACCGCGCGCTCGCCCCACGTCAGCCAGGGCGGCCCACCGGCGGCCAGGCCGAGCCCGAGGATGAGACAGCCGGCGACGAGCGCTAGCCCGGGGAAGTCCAGTAGCAGAGGCACCAGTTGGGTAGCGGCTTGGTCAGGGCAAACCAGACGTGGCTGTTCAGGGCCTCGCCCGTGAGCGGCAGCCCGGTCCAGAGCGGATAGAAGTAGATGAAGAAGCCGATCACCATCACCAGGTAGGCATAGGCGGGCACCGCCCCATTGAAGCGGACCGCCATCCCGGGCAGGCGACCGGAGAGCGTACGGAGATAGGTGAGCGCAAGCGACAGGGCGAGGAACATCGCCGGTAGCCCGCCCAGCATGTGGTAAAGGAAGAGCCCGCGTGGCACCCGCGAGAGCGGCAGCCAGGCGCTAAAGAACGAGACGAGGATGAAGATCGAGGCATAGAGGCGCTGGTCCGTAGGTCCTGCCGCAGCGCGCCGCGCCGCTTCCGCTGGATCGAGCTCGCGCCGAAAGCGATGGTCGCGGATCAGCGCCGGCAATCCAATCGCGATCCCCGCGATCGAAAAAGTCGCCGCCCACCAGATCAGCGGATTACCCAGGTTGAAAATTTCCGCGACCAGCGTCGAGCCGCTGGATTGATCGACGCCGAGCCCCTGGCCCGCGTAGTAGTAGACGACCGGCCGGAAGTCGAGCGGCCAGGACCACCAGGGGCTGTAGAAGATGTGGTCCGCTTTGAGATTGATGTGGTAGAGCCAGGTCTGCCGGTGCCATTCCGCGATCTCGGTCCAGGCCGCACCGGGGTTGACGTGGAAGGGCGCGAAGCCGAGTGCCGGCTGCGGTAGGTTCGTGATTCCGTGGGTGATGGTGACGTAACGGATGAAGGTCAAGCCGTAAACGATCGCCGGCAACAGGGCGAGGCTGAGCAGTGCGATGCCGGCGGTGGCGCTGTCGTAGCGGGTCCAGCGAACGATCAGGCGAAAGACGAGGATCACGATGATGACGCCGTAGGCGGCCAGCGTCGTCCACTTGGCGCCCAGCGCGAGGCCGAGCGTGATGCCGGTGAGCACGATCATCCAGCGCCGTCGAGTCACCGTGTCGGCGTTGAGGTGGAGGTGGAACAGCAGATACGCCAGCACCACGAGCGTGATCGGGATGATGTCGATCACGGCCGTGCGCGCCTCGACGAAGGTCATGCCGTCGAAGGCGGTGAGCACGCCGGCGGCGATCGCGAAGAACCGCACGGACAGTAGCTGGCGGGCGAGCAGGTACATCAGGGGGATCAGCGCCGTGCCGAAAAGCACCGGCATGAAGCGCCAGCCGAAGGAGTTGAATCCGAACAGCTTGATCCCGATCGCGATCATCAGCTTGGCGAGCGGCGGCTCGGGATCGAAGTAGTCCTGGCCCAACAGGTCCTTGTTGGCATCGTTGGCGAAGTAGAGCTCGTCGAACACGAAGGGAGAGTTGGGTGCGATGTCGTTCGGTTTGCCCAGCCCCGCAATCGATGGATCCTGGTAGTTGTGCCCGATACCCCAGGCACTGACGGGCGACGCTGATCCGGGGTGGGCAAAGATGTCGAGAAAGATCGGGCTGGCGAAGCGAAGCATGCCCGCGACCAGCGTCAGGGCAATCAGCCAGTAGAGGTCGGTGCGGTCGAGGCGCCACCACGCGGCGCGCGAAACTCGCCGGGTCAATGCGGTCGGAGCCTTAAGTGTTGGCCCCGCTTGCATCAGCTCGATTGGCCGCGCAGCCGGCCCTTGATCTGCGCCACGAAATCGTCGACGCCGACGATCGGGATCACGATGTCCGCGCCGGCAACCAGACGCGGGCCGAGCTGTCGTTCGGCCGTTTCGATCAGGTCGGCCCGACGGCGGTCGAGCCGGATGTAGGCGGCGGGCCCACGCCCCAGCCGGCGGACGAAACGGTTGACGAAGCGACGCCGTTCCGCTGGCTGGAAGGCGACCTCGAGCGGTTGGCGGCGGACCCGCGCCAGCGCGGTGTAGGGCAGCTCGATGTGACGCAGCAGGTAGCGGATCTGGAGCCCATCGTTCGACACGTCGATGTAGGAAATCCGCTGCATCAGCCAGAAGGCGACAAGAACGACGCCGTCGAGGACCGTGACCGGAATAAAGGAAACGATCGACTGGTGCTGGACCTGCTTGATGACGATCAGCACCACCAGGATGATGAAAAAGCCGCCGTAGAACCACTTGCCGTCGTTCCAACGCTGGACCGAATAGAGGATCGGATAGCGGCGCCGCGTCGTGTCGCTCATCGCGCCACGCGGACGGTCCCGGTGCGTTCCATCAGGTGGTCGGCGCCCTCGAAGTAGGTGTCGAGATTGGGCTGCTGCTGCAACCATTGCCAGTACTCGCGGACCATCGCCTCCAGGCCGGACTGCGCCTCCCACCCCTCAGCCTTCAGCCGGCTGACGTCCGGAACGACATGTCGCGGATCCCCCACGCGGTAGCGGCCCGGCGTCTCCGGGGCGAGGTCGCGCTCGGCGATGCGCAGAAGGGTGCGCGCGAGGTCGATCACCGCGTGGGCGCGGCCGGTGGCCACGTTGTAGGCGCCGGGCGGCAATCCGGTGATGGCCGCCAGGTTGGCGCGCGCCACGTCCTCGACATCGACGAAATCGCGCAGCTGGTTGCCGTCCTCGAGCAGCAACGGGGCTTGACCGTGCGCCAGGCGGAGCGCAGCGATTCGGAGCGCGCCGTAGTACGCGTTCTGAAACGGTTGGCCCTTTCCCTGGACGGCGCCATAACGCAGGATGACCCACTCGATGCCATGCCGGTCGCCCAGCAACCGAACCAGGTCTTCCTGCGCTAGCTTGCTGAGACCGTAGGCGCTGGTCGGCCGGGTGACCGACTCATCGGTGATCATCGGCGTGATCGCGCCGCCGCAAATCGGACAGGGCGGATCCCAGACGCCGCGCTCGAGGACGTCCACCCGGCGCGGCAGCGGGTAAACGTCGCCATCCTTGCCGCATCGATACTTGCCCTCGCCGTAGACCGCCGTCGTCGATCCCAGCACGATCCGCCGCACCGATGTCTTTCCCTCGAGTAGAAGCTCGAACAGGATGGCGGTGCCGACGGCATTGATGTGAAACAGCTTGCTGAATGACGGCAGGTAGTCGTGGTAGTCGGCGAGATGCACGACCACCTCGTTCTCCTTCAGCGCCTTGACCCAATCCTCACGCTTGCGGATGTCGCCCTCGACCAGCTCCATCCCGGCGGGTAGCGCCGGCGGGCCATCGTGGGCGGGTGGCGAGAGGTTATCGAGGACCGTGACCTGGTGCGCCTGCTTGAGAAGAAGCTGGCCGGTGCGCTGACCAATGAAACCGGCCCCGCCGGTGATCAGCACCCTCATTGCTGGGGACTATAGCTGACGCTCGATCGAGCCCCGATCCATTCCCGTGACAGCGCCGTTACGGCCCCTTCACTGGTCCTTAACAGTGCCACCGATATCGTGATCCCCGCTTCCCCTTCCTTGAAGGCCGAGACCCCAATCTCGGCCTTTCTTCTTTTTTGCGCCCGGCGCTTGGGTCACATCCGGGCCCCCTCGAGCGCGCGCTGACAGTTGCAACTCGGGGTGGTTGGGATGATCGGGATCAGGGTGGCCAGCAGGTCGCGAACCCGGCTGATGTTGCCGCCCAGCACGCGCATCACGTCGTGCGCTTGAACGGCCGCCACCTCGGGCGCTTCCTCGAGCCCGGCATCGTAGTCGGTCACCAGCGAGAGGTTGAGGTAGCACATCTCCAGCTCGCGCGCCAGGATCACCTCTGGGTACTGGGTCATGCCCACGATGTCCCAGCCCATTCGACTGAACCAGCGGCTCTCGGCTCGCGTCGAGAAGCGCGGCCCCTGCACCACGACCACGGTTCCCGAAGGTTGAAACCGCAGCGATTGTTGTTCCGCGATGCGACCGGCCAGCGAACGCAGCTCCGGACAGTACGGGTCGGCGGCGCTGATGTGAACGACATCGGGTCCCGGATAGTAGGTGTCCGCTCGACCGGTGGTGCGATCGAAGAACTGGTCACAGATCACCAGGTCTCCCGGATGCAGGTCAGGCTTCAGGCTGCCCACCGCGGACGGGCCGACGATCCGCTTGACGCCAAGTTCGTGCATGGCCCAGACGTTGGCGCGGAAGTTGACGAAGGGCGCGGAGACCTCGTGGTTGGGTCCATGACGCGGCAGAAACGCCACGCTGCGTCCCCCAAGCTCGGCCAGCGCGATCGACCCGCTGGGTGGGCCATAGGGCGTCGCGATCTCGATCTCGTCGGCGGCGTCGAGCCACTCGTAGAAGCCGGACCCGCCGAAAATGCCGATCTCCGCCGTGGGCGACATCAGCTCCGGACGTGGCCGCGTGGCGAGACCTGTTCAGCGTAGCGAGCGAGGTCGTTGATGCGCGGCTGCGAGGAGCACACCGGGCAGTCGGCGTCGCGCGGAAACCTGGTGATGCGGGTGTCGCCGCGCAGGCCATCGTGCTGAAAGATGCGGCCGCTCAGCGGCGTGCCCACGTTGAGAATCACCTTCAGCGCTTCCTCCGCCTGCACGCTTCCGACGACGCCGGTCGCCGCCCCGATGATGCCGGCCTCCTCGCAGGTTTCGATATCGGCGTCTTGGGGGGGATCGCGGAAAAGGCAGCGCAGACACGGTCCGTCAGGGAGCACCGTCGTGACCTGGCCGCCCCAGCGCAGGACTGCGCCATGCACCAGCGGTTTGCGAAGCAGGACGGCCGCATCGTTCAAGAGGAACTTCGTCTCGAACGAATCAGTGGCATCGACGACGACGTCGTACTCCGCCACAATGGCCTCCACGTTCGATGCGCGAACGTTCTCCTGGCGAGCATCCAGCCGGAGGGCGGAGTCGAGGATCAGTAGTCGGCCGGCCGCCGCTTCGACCTTGGGCCGGCCCACGTCACAGTCCTCGAAGAGGATCTGCCGGTTGAGATTCGAGAGTTCAACCTGCTGGTCGTCGATCAGGCCGAGCCTCCCCACCCCGGCCGCCGCCAGGTAGAGGGCGACGGGCGAACCCAAACCCCCGAGGCCGACGATCGCGACCGAGGCACGTTCGAGCCGCTGCTGCCCGGCCTCGCCGACCTCAGCGAGGATGCGTTGACGATGATGCCGCTCGGCGGTCATCGGCGTCCCTCCGCCGCCGCGGCGACGGCGCGGTAATCGGCGAGCGATGTGATGCTGGGTCGGTCACCACAGGTTGGACACGCGGGATTGCGACGGTAGCGCACCTCACGAAAGGTCATCGCCATGGTGTCGTGCAGCAGCACGCGGTTCACCAGCGGCTCGCCCGTACCCGTGATTTGTTTGATGGTCTCGGCGGCCTGGATGGTGCCGATGATGCCGGGTAGCGCGGCCAGGACTCCGACCTGTTCGGATTCTTCGATCGCGCCGGCCGGTGGCGGTTCCGGATAGAGACACCGATAGCAGCCACGACCCGGGGTGAAGACCGTCACCTGCCCCTCGATGCGAAAGATGCTGCCGTGCACCAGCGGCTTGCGCAGCAGGTAGGCGGTATCGCTGAGCAGGTAGCGGGCACGGAAAGTGTCCGTGCCATCGACGATCACGTCGTAGCGTTGCAGCAGCTCCATCGCGTTGTGTTCGTCGACGGTGGCCTCGACCGCGTCGACCTTGATACCAGGATTCAAGCCGCCGACGGTTCGCGCCGCACCGTCGACTTTGGAACGGTTCAGTCCCGCCATCGAATGGATCACCTGTCGTTGCAGGTTCGAGAGCCGGACGTGGTCGTGGTCGGCGAGACCGATGGTGCCCACGCCCGCCGCTGCCAGGTAGAGCGCCACCGGCGAACCGAGCGCGCCGACGCCCACGATCAGCACGCTCGAGCGCAGCAGTCGCCGCTGACCGGCGGGCCCGATCTCAGCCAGCGCCAGATGGCGGGCGTACCGCTGTCGCTGTTCGGCCGTCAGCGATGCCTCGGACATTACGCGCCCCGCGGCTTGGCCGGCACGGCGTGAAAGATGCCGTGGAAGACCTGCGGCTGCGCCCGCCGCAAGCGAAGGCAGTCGGCCAGGGTATGCGCGGCGAAGACATCGCGCGCGGCCTGCTCGGCTTTCTCGGTGACCTGCGCCAGCACGCGGCTGTCTCCGGTCTCCGCTCCGTCCGGCTGGCGGCTCCTCACGCCGTCACCCTCGAGGCAGGCGATGACTTCGTCGAGACGGATGTCTTCCGGGCTGCGGGCCAGCACATGTCCGCCGTGCGGGCCGCGGGTCGACTGCACCAGGCCGGCGCGGCGCAGCGTCATCAGCACCTGGTCAAGGAACGGCCCGGGGATCACCTGCCGGCGCGCGATCTCGCCGCTTTGCAGCGCGCCCTGTCCAGCATTGGCCGCCAGTTCCACGATGGCCCTGACTCCATACTCGGTTTTCATCGACAGGCGCATTCGCACTCAGGATCCCTCAATAGTTGATCGGACCAGTCAAGTATAGGAGATTTTAGAGGGAAATTCGGAGCGCGAGCACGACAAAAAGTAGACCGAGGACGACCAGCGGCACGGTGGTCGCAATCAGGCTCAGACTGCGCAACCCGATCGCGCGTCGCTCCTCGTTCGAGGAGCGCACCCGACTGCGCAGCACGAAGCCCTCGAACGCGAGCAGCAACGACGACCCGCCGAGCCCGAGCGCCACCATGACGATCGCCCAGATCGTGCTCGGCGTCCCCTCCTGTTGCGAGAAGGCATTGAAACTGGCGGCCAGCACACCCACGAGCGCGACGAGCACGCCGAGAGGGACGAGCGTGAGGTTGATGAAGCGCATCGAACGGCCCGGCTCCGGGCGGCGCGAAAACTGCCAGGCCGAGACCAGCACGAAGGCCATGTAGGCCACGATCACGACGTAGAAAAACAGCGGCGTCAACACTTCGCCAAAGCTGAGAGCCGCAGGAATCACGCGATCAATTTAGTCTTTAGCGCCCCTCGGGGCGCCGCCCTTTCGGGCGTAAGCTGCGCCTTGCCGAGTGCACCGGGCCCGCCGGCCCACGCGAGCGGCGCTTTAGTGCCAGGCGAGCGTTTGAGGCGTTCGTTGTGCGGCTCGACGCCGCCAATGCGCGGTTAGTTCAATATGCGGTAGATGTTGTTGATCACGGCAAACGTCGTGATCCACGCCGCAATCAGGTAGGCGTTCCAAACGGCACTGCTTCGACGCCCGTAGAGGAGCAGAAACGCCACCAGCATGCCGACCAGGCCGAGCTTGAGGCCGTAGACGGCCAGCTCCCCGTTGTGGGCGATGATCCAGGCGGCCGCGCCATTGAGCTCCTGGCGCCCCTGCGAGAGGCCGATGTGGGTGGTGGTCACGTCGAGCAGCTGCGCCGTGCAGAACCCGCCCAGGATGATGGCTTTCTTGCGGGTGGAGACGTCTTTCTTGCCGAAGATTTTCCCCCGTCTGCTCAGCGCGCTGCCCACGTCCCCAATCCCCAGCATGGAAAAACTCTATAGCGGCGTTATCAGAAAAGCAACGTCCAAGTTGGCGCTTTCTGAATTCCGTGGCCTTCCTTCATCGAACTGCCCGGATTATATGGGCAGTTTTAGGACTCGTCCAGAGCCAAGTTTCGCGACCCTGCGGTCAGCCGGCTTTTTTGCTGTCGCCCATGATCTCGCGACGCCGCGTGAAGAGGTACGGGATGGCGATCAGTAAACCGCCGACGACCAGGACGCCCGCTCCGATGCGCAGGTATAGCGTCCAGTCCGACGGGGGATCGAGGGCCGGGTCATAGACCGTGCGGGCATTGAGCTTGAAGCTGAGCGCACCCACCGTGCCGGTCAGGCTCCAGATGCCGACCGTGGTCTCCGCGTGGTTCCAGCGCTGGTCCTCATTGACCGCCGGCAGGCTGGCACAGGGCCAGACGCCGGCCGTTGGCAGATGAACCGCGATGGGCGGCCGAGGCGTGGCGGCCTTTGGTTGGGCGGCGAAGCGAAAGGGCTTAGCTGGTTTGCTCATGTCGAAGAGCACGACGTCCTGGCCGGTCTGGTTCTGGAGGAGCAGGTCGCAACCGCCGGTCGAGCCCTCGATGGTCAGGCCGGGCGTCTTGGGCACGATGGTGTCCACGACCGTCTTGAACGGCTGATCTTCAGCCAGGGCGCTTGCCGAGAACAACAGCAGGGCGCCCGCGGGGGCAAGGGCCGCAACCAGCCGCTTCACGAGCCTATAACGCCGATTGGGCCGATGGCTGGCACCGGTCGTCGGGCGGCGCCCCGGCTAGACTTGGCCCGCAGGAGGGAGAAATGCCCTACGAGTTCGTGCTCACCGAGACCGACGGCGCGGTGGGGATCGTGAGGATCAACCGGCCGCAGGTCCGCAATGCCCTCAACCCCCAGACTATCGCGGAGCTGGTCGACGCGCTCGAGGCGTTTGATCGCGACGACGCCATCCGCTGCATGATCCTGACCGGCGACGACCGAGCCTTTGCGGCCGGCGCCGATATCACCCAGATGGTGGAGGCCAGCGCCGTCGACGTCCTCAGCGACGACAACTTCGCGCGCTGGACCCGCTTTCGGGCGATCCACAAACCGGTGATCGCCGCCGTCAGCGGCTACGCGCTCGGCGGCGGTTGCGAGCTGGCCCTGATGTGCGACCTGGTGGTGGCGTCAGAGACCGCCCAGTTCGGCCAGCCGGAGGTGAAGATCGGGATCATCCCGGGCGCCGGCGGCACCCAGCGATGGGCACGGTCGGCCGGAAAAGTCCGGGCCATGGAGGCGGTGTTGACCGGCGAACCGGTGAACGCGGCGGATGCGGAACGGCTCGGTCTCGTCAACCGCGTCGTTCCGGCCGGGGCCCACCTGGATGAGGCACTCCGGTTGGCGAAGGTGATTGCGCAACGCCCGCCGCTGGCGGTTCGCCTTGGAAAGGAAGCCGTCAATCATGCGATGGAGGTGGGGCTCTCGGCCGGCCTCGACTTCGAGCGCAAGCTCTTCTACCTGCTGTTCGCCTCCGATGACAAACGCGAGGGGATGCGCGCCTTTCTCGAGAAGCGCCCCGGTCGGTTCACCGGTCGATGAGCGAGGTCATCCTCAGTACCCTTGACGCCGGCGTCCTGACGCTCACACTCAACCGGCCCGCGGCGCTCAACGCCCTCAATCGCGAGCTGACCAGCGCGCTGCGCGACGGCGTGGAGGCGGCGGCTCGTGATCTCGGGGTGGGCGCGGTGATCATCACCGGGGCCGGCCGCGCTTTTTGCGCCGGCGCCGACCTCAAGGATGTGGTGGCGCGACGCGAGGCCGGCGAGCGCGATCTCGGCGAGGACCTGCGCACGAACTACGCGCCGATGATCCGAGCCATCCGAGCCTGTCCCAAGCCGGTGATCGCCGCCCTAAACGGAACCGCGGCCGGTGCGGGCCTCAGCCTGGCGCTTGCCTGCGACCTGCGGATCGCGGCCGCCGGCACCCCGTTGATCGTGGTCTTCGTGCGCGTCGGCCTGGTCCCCGATGCTGGCAGCCTCTTCTTCCTTACGCGCATGCTCGGTTTGAGCAAGGCGACCGAGCTCGCCCTGTCAGGCGATCCGCTGACGGCGGAAGACGCCCACATGCTCGGCCTGGTTGCGGCGGTCGTCCCGCCGGAGCAGCTGATGGCGGCGGCATTGGAACGCGCCCGGCGCCTTAACGACGGGCCGCGCCAGACCTACGCCCTGATCAAGCACGGCCTGGAGCGCGCGCTCGACCTCGACCTCGAGCAGGCGATGGAACTCGAGTCACAGCTGCAGTCGCTGGCTGCAGAAACGCCGGACGCGAAGGAAGCGATCCAGGCGTTCCTGGAGAAACGAAAGCCGCAGTTCGGCCGCGGGGAGGTCGCTAACCCCTAAAAAGAAAGAGCGGCGGTGTTACCCGCCGCTCTCACTTAAATCAACTAATGCCATGGGCACCACCTCCCAGTTCTTAGGGAGAAATTGTATCAATTCCCGGCGCGAACGCGGTCTTCGATGAGGTCGCGCGAAATGAGGACCTGGCGCGCCCCCTGCACGGCGCGGAGCTGACGCAGCAGCTCGGCGGTCGTCCGGTTGGCGGGCAGGCCGACGTCGATCTCGAGCCGATCGTCGGTTTCGTTGAGCTCGTGAATGCGGATCGCAAGCGGAAAGGCGCCGATCGCGGCGAGCGCTGCCCGCAGCTCTTCGATCTCACCATCGCCGCGGGGGACGATGACGCTGACCTGGGCCTCGCTTGGCCGCTTGAAGAAGCGTTTTTCGATCGGCTTCAACACCATCAGCACGCCCAGGATCAAGAGCGTGGTGAAGGCGGCCTCGAAGTATTGTGCCGTGCCGGCCGCCATGCCGATGGCCGCCACCGTCCAGATGGTCGCGGCGGTCGTCAGCCCTCGCACCAGGTCCTTGCGAAGAAAGATCGTCCCCGCGCCAAGGAAACCGATGCCGGTGACGATCTGGGCGGCCACCCGTGATGGGTCCGTGTTGGGGAAGCCGTAGGCGCCGATGATGGTGAAGAGGCACGATCCGAGCGACACCATGGTCACGGTCCGTAGCCCGGCCGCTCGCTCCTGGCGCTCGCGCTCCAGGCCGACGATGGCGCCCAAGGTCAGCGCCACCACCAGGCGCAGCATCAGGTCGGCGGCATTTGGCACGGCGCTATGGTACTGCCGCGCGCCTGCCGGTGACGGAAAAGGTCTTAGGCGGCGCTAAAGAGCGTGTTGTCGAACCCCTGGACGTCGGCGTCGGGTGACGGACCGTGACGCTCGGTGAAGAGCGCTTCCTCGACGGCAAACAGGGCATCCATCAGCTTCGAGATCCCGACCTTGACCTTGATGTTGCCCAGGTCCTCGGCGAGCGACTGCATCGGACCCACCAGCCGAAGGATCTCCTCCAGCCGCGGCTCGTACGACATCGGAACCCGCTTGAAGCCTTTGAGGTTGAGCTCCTCGAGCTCTTGCAGCAACCGGTCGATCAGCTGCACCGGACGGCGAATCTGGTCCTGCCGGGCCTTGAGGTCCTTGGACTGGCGCTCGGCATCGCGGATGTAGGCATTGGTCTGGGCAAGCAAACCTGTCATCGATGACCCCTCATTTCATGGCGGTGAAAATCCACGTCGACTTCGCAAACCGAATCGGCCCGGCGTTTATTCCCGGAATTCGAACCAACCTGGGGGCGGCGTCCGGGAGGCAGCCGTAGACTTTCGGTGACATGCCACTGCTCCGCGTCGACCGCCTCGCCGTGTTGTACGGCGCTACCGAGGTATTGCGCGACCTGAGCTTCCAGGTCGAGCCCCGGCAGCGGCTTGGGATCGTCGGCGCTAACGGCAGTGGAAAGTCGAGCCTCCTCAAGGCGATCTCCGGGGAAATCATCCCCACTGCCGGCTCGCTGACGCTCGCGCCGCGCGCCCGAACCGCTTACCTGGCGCAGGAGATCGAAGCTAGTCCGCACGAAAGTGTTTACGAGGACGCGCTACACAGCCGGCCCGACATCATGGGCCGGCGCAGCCGGCTGACCGAGCTCGAGACCGCCATGGCAAAAGTCAGCGGCGCCGAGCTGACCGCGCTGGTCGAGAACTACGGCGACGTCCAGCACGAGTACGAGCGCCTCGACGGCTATGCCTACGACAACCGGGTCGCCGAGGTGCTCCACGGGGTTGGCCTGACCGAGGCGGACCAGGCGCTGCCGCCGAGTGCGCTCAGCGGCGGACAGCGACGTCGCCTGGCGCTGGCCCGATTGCTACTCCAGGACGCCGACCTGCTGCTGCTGGACGAGCCGACCAACCACCTCGACCTCGAGGCCATCGAGTGGCTGGAGGAATTCCTTCGGCTCTCCCGCGCCGGCATGCTGATCGTCTCGCACGATCGCCGCTTTCTGGAGCGTACTGCCGATGACATCCTCGAGCTGCAGGGCGGATCGGGCGAGTGGTATCCGGGCAACTACCGTCAGTACCTTCGGCTGCGCCGCGAGCGCCGGGCCGTGCGCCAGAAGGAGTACGACGCCCAACAGGATTACATCGCTCGGACCGAGGAGTTCATCCGTCGCTACAAAGCCGGGCAGCGGGCCCGCGAGGCGCGTGGCCGGCAGACCAAGCTCGATCGTCTCGACCGGGTCGCTCCACCCTCGGACGATCAGCAGATCCGAATCCGGCTGCGTGCCTCGAGCACCAGCGACCTGATCTTTCAGAGCGACGGGCTCACGCTCGCATACCCTTCCCCTTCTGGAAAGGGATCCGCCTGGCAGCTCGCCATGCCCGCCTTCACCATCAACGCCGGAGAGCGGGTTGCCATCGTCGGGCCCAATGGCTCCGGCAAAACCAGCCTGCTCAAGGCGTTGCTCGGCGAACTTCGCCCGCTCAAGGGCCGTGTGAAGACCGGGCCGCGGGTCACGATGCGCTATTACGACCAGCACCTGGCCGACCTCGATCCCAACAAGACCGTGTTGACCGAGTTGCAGGACGCCTTCGGTCTGCCCGAGGAAACCCTGCGTACTTTCCTCGGGCGCTTGCTCTTCCGGGGCGAGGACGCCTTCAAGGTAATCCGGTCATTGAGCGGTGGCGAGAAGAGCCGCGTGGCGCTCGCGAAGCTCATGCTCGACGACGCCGGATTGCTGCTGCTGGACGAGCCCACCAACCATCTCGACATCCCCGCCCAGGAAATGCTCGAGGAAGCGCTGCAGGACTTCGAGGGCACCATCGTCTTCGTCTCGCACGACCGCTATTTCATCGACGACATCGCCACCCGGCTGTGGGTGGTCGACTGGGGCAGGGTCACAACGCACCTCGGCAACTACACCGACCTCGAGCGGTCGCGCCAGCGTGCCGGCCGGCTCGTGGTGGCCGCCGAGCCCGAGCCCGTGCCTCGCCGCGACCGCCGCCGAGAGGCGGGCGCGGCGGCCCGACCGGTCGCTCCTGCCGCCGGCGTCGAGCAGCGGATCGGCGAGCTCGAGGCCGAGATCCGACGGCTCGAGGAGCAACTCGCCGACCATCAGACCTATGACGACCCGGCCCGGGTGACACAGCTCGCGCAGGCGCACGAAGACGCCTCTCGGCGGCTGCGCGCGCTCTACCAGGAATGGGAGCAAGCCGCCGGCGAATAGACCGGCGCCTGAGCGCGTCGGCCGCGCCGCTTGGCCCGGTGGCGAGCAACGACCACCCGCTGCTCATCCCCGGGGTGTCGATTGCCTACGCGGCGACGATCGCCGCCGGAGTGCTGGCGGTCGACCAGCTGGCCGAGTACATGCCCGGGCCATGGGTCGACGTCCTGGGTGCGGCCCTGCTTCTCGTCTCCGCCATGACGATCGTGGTCTGGCTCCGCGCCGGCTGGCGGCGGCGGCGAGAAGGGCTGGGCCGCCGGGCCCTGCTCTGGGCGGGCGGCGCCATCGGGCCCGCGGTGCTGGCGGTGTTCGCCGTCCTGGTGCTGGTTCAGAACGCGCAGATCGCGTCCGAGATCAGCGGTGCCGATGTCCGCCTGACCCGCCCGCTGATCGAGTCCCTGCCTCGGCCACCGGGCACCCAGTTGGTCGACCAGCGGCCGGGGCTCGCCGACACCGAGAGCATCTCCGAGGACTTCAGTGCCCAGGACCTGAACAGCATCGTTCCCTTCTACGAAGCCAAGCTGGCGAAGGACGCGTGGGTCGAGGACAAAGCCTCGGCGACGACGTCGATCGTCTGGTTCACCAAGGGTGCCTACCTTCTGTCCGTGGCGATCGACGCACCCTCGAGCAGCTACACGCTGACCCTGGACCGCATCAACCCGAACCTCGAGGGGTCACCCTCTCCTTCGGTCAGCCCCACGCCGTGACCGCATTGGGCGGGCTGCACAAAAAGGTGGTCCGCAACTCGTCGTTCCGGACCGATGACGCGGCCGGCAGCCGCCCCTAGGATCGAGACAGTCGGATCACTGCGTTCACACGGAGGGAAACTCTTTATGGCGATTGATCAGGGCGTGCGCTCGAAAAAGGAAACCAAGGCAGATGCCCAATCCGTCATCGATCTCGCCCACAAGCAGGGGTTGAAGATCGTCGACCTCAAGTTCATCGACTTGATTGGGACCTGGCAGCACTTCTCGATTCCCGTTCAGGAGCTGTCCAGGGACCTCTTCAGCGAGGGCATCGGCTTTGACGGCTCCAGCATTCGCGGCTTCCAGCACATCCACGAGAGCGACATGCTGCTGATCCCGGATCCGTCGACGGCGAAGGTCGACCCGGTGCTGAAGGTGCCGACACTGACCATCAACTGCGACGTGATCGACCCGATCACCCGCGAGCCTTATTCTCGCGATCCGCGCTACGTCGGCAAGAAGGCGGAGGCCTTCCTACTCTCCACCGGGATCGCCGACACCAGCTTCTTCGGCCCGGAATTGGAGTTCTACATCTTCAATAGCATGCGGTTCGACCAGAACCAGTTCTCGGGCATGTACGAGATCGACTCGGTGGAAGGCGTCTGGAACTCGGGCAAGAACTCCGAGCCGAACCAGGCCTACCGGCCGCGCTACAAGGAAGGCTATTTCCCGGTGCCACCGACTGACAAGCTGCAGGACCTTCGTTCGCAGATCGTCCTCAAGCTGATCGAGGCGGGCGTCGACGTCGAGGTCCATCACCATGAGGTCGGGACCGCCGGCCAGACCGAGATCGACATGCGCTACGACACGCTGGTCAACATGGCCGACAAAGTGATGATGTACAAGTACGTCGTCAAGAACGTCTGTGCCCAGAACGGGTTCGTGGCGACGTTCATGCCCAAGCCGCTCTTCATGGACAACGGGTCGGGGATGCACACACACCAGAGCCTCTGGAAGGATGGCATGCCGCTGTTCTATGACAAGGCCGGTTATGCGGGCATCAGCGACATGTGCCGCTGGTACATCGGCGGCCTGCTCAAGCACGCGCCGTCGCTGCTCGCCTTTGCCGCGCCGACCACCAACTCGTACCGCCGTCTGGTGCCCGGATATGAAGCGCCCATCAACCTGATCTATTCGAAGCGCAACCGCAGCGCGTGCGTGCGCATCCCGATGTATTTCGATAACCCCAAGGCCAAGCGACTCGAGTTCCGGACGCCCGACCCGTCGTGCAACCCGTACCTCTCGTTTGCCGCCTGCCTGATGGCCGGCCTCGACGGGGTCATCAACAGGATCGAGCCGCCCAAGCCGATCGACGAAGATCTGTACGAGCTGGAGCCCGAGCTGAAGCGCCAGGTGAAGAGCACGCCCGGCTCGCTGGTCGAAGTCCTCGATGCGCTGGAGATCGACAACGATTACCTGACCCGGGGTGGGGTGTTCACCACCGACCTGATCGAAACCTGGATCGACTACAAGCGCGTGCGCGAGGTCGATCAGGTGGCGCTCCGGCCGCATCCCTGGGAGTTCTACCTCTACCACGACATCTAGTTCGCGTCGCTGAATCCGTTCGTCCGACCGTGAGGCGGTTGCCACTCGCCCTGGCAACCGCCTTTATCGACCATAAGAAGAGGAGCAACGTCATGGAGCAACCAGCAGAGAGAGACAAGCCCTGGCGACCCGGTGACCACCCGCGGCCGGGCCCGTCCTGGGGCGAGGACGATCGCCCACGGACGGACGTGCCCACGGAGGCCCCCAACGGCGAAGACTGACGCGGCCGCGGGCCGCGCGAGTTCGCTCGGCATCGAGCGGGCGCTGGAGCGACTGTCCGAACGTGGGATCCGCTTCCTCGACCTGCGCTTCGTCGACGTGCTGGGGACGGTGAAGAGCATCACCATCCCGGCACAGCGGCTGGCGCACGCCGTCCGCAACGGTGAGTGGTTCGACGGCTCGTCGGTGGAGGGCTTCGCCCGGGTCTTCGAGAGCGACATGTTCCTTCGTCCCGACCTCGACACCCTGACGATCGGCGACCCCGACGGTGTGCTCGGCGCCCAGGTGATCTGCGATCTACTCACGCCCGACGGCGAGCGCTTCGCCGGCGACCCGCGGGGCGTGCTGGCGCGGGCGCTGGCCGAGGCCGCCGCCCTCGGCTTCGACTACGCCGTCGCGACGGAGCTCGAGTTCTTCCTGCTGAACACCGACGCCGCCAACGGCAGTGTTCGACCCGGCCGGCACGACCGGGCCAGCTACTTCGACCATCCGGTCGACGTCGCCAGCGATGTCCGCCAGGAGATCGTCAGCGCGCTCGACCACCTCGGCATCACGGTCGAGGCGAGCCACCACGAGGTCGCGGCCGGACAGTACGAGCTCGACCTCGCGCTTAGCAACGCGCTGAAAAGCGCCGACCATCTCGTGACCCTCAAGCACGCCGTCAAGGCAGTGGCGCAGCGACGGGGCTTGCTGGCGACCTTCATGCCCAAGCCGATCTTCGGCGCGGCGGGCTCCGGGATGCATACCCATCAGGTGCTCAGCGGCGTGGGGCGGGAATCGAACGCGTTCTACGACCGCGCCGACCAGTACCAGCTCTCGCCCGTTGCCAAGCACTTCATCGCCGGCCAGCTGGCGCATGCCCGCGCGCTGTGCGCGCTCGTCGCGCCGCTGGTCAACTCCTACAAGCGCTTCGTGCCCGGCTTCGAAGCCCCGGTGGCGATCAGCTGGGCGCAGGTGAATCGCTCGGCGCTGATTCGAGTCCCGCGCGCCGGAATCGGTGATCGCGCCGCGATCCGGATCGAGTTTCGCGCCCCCGACCCCTCGTGCAATCCCTATCTCGCCTTCGCCGCCATGCTGCACGCCGGCCTGTCGGGGATCCGACAGAAGCTGCCGCTGCCGCCGCCCGTGGAGGAGAATCTCTACGCCTTCGACCCGGAGGCGCTCGCCCGCCACCAGCTCGGCCAGCTCCCCAGGTCGCTCGCCGAAGCACTGCGCGACCTGCGCCAGGACGACGTGATGCGCGACGCGCTGGGTGTCCACCTCCTGGAACGTTTTATCGAGGCGAAGGAGATGGAGTGGCAGAGCTATGAGAAGCAGGTCACCGGCTGGGAGCTCGACGCCTACCTCGAAGCCTACTAGACAAATCTCCTTCCCCCGCTTGCGGGGGAGGGTCGGGATGGGGGCCCTGGCGCTTTCCGCGATTGCACTCGCAACGCTGTATGTCATCGAGGCCTTCACGGCGCCCAGCCCACTGCTTCGCATCGTGCTTCGTAGCGCGCCCGTCCTCCCAGTCGCGGTGTGGACCCTGTGGTTCGACCGCTCGCGTCCACTTGAACGGCAGGCGCCTGCCATCCGCTTGAGTGGACGCCTTGCCCTGCTCCTGCTGGTCATGGTCTTTGCGGTTGCCCTCCTCGGGCTCGGCCTCAACTGGCTCTATGATCCGAAGCGAGTGATTTGATCGATGCCACCGAGTTTTGTCTGAGGCGCTGAGCAAGCGGATCGTCGCCCTGGGTGGAGGTGGGTTCTCCGACGGGGGACCATGGTCGAAACTCGACGACTACATCCTGGGACTTACGAGAAAGCCGCGACCGCGCGTCTGCTTCCTGCCCACGGCCGGTGGCGATGCCGACAGCTACGTGGCCCTGTTCTATCGAGCCTTTAGCCCAAAGGATTGCCAACCGTCGGACCTGGCGCTCTTTCGCCGAACCGTCGTCGACCTCCGCCCCTTCCTGCTCGAGCAAGACGTGATCTACGTCGGGGGAGGCAACACGGCGAACATGCTCGCCATCTGGCGCAGCCACGGCGTCGACCGTATCCTCCGCGAGGCATGGGATCAGGGCATCGTGCTCGCCGGGATTAGCGCCGGAGCGATCTGCTGGTTCGAGGCCTCGGTGACCGACTCCTTCGGCCTCAACCTCGCGGGTCTCCGCGATGGGCTGGGGCTGATCTCCGGCAGCGCCTGCCCGCATTACAACTCGGAGGAGCGTCGACGGCCGGTCTACCGGCAGCTGGTCGGCAGCGGTTTCCCGCCCGGGTACGCGATCGACGACCAGGTCGGCCTGCACTTCGTCGATGGCGAGCTGGCGGAGGTGGTGAGCAGTGTGGAAGGGCGATCCGCCTACGAGGTGAGGCTGGAAGGCGCGGCTGTCCGGGAGCGGCCGCTCACGCCGAGGATCTTGAGCTAGCAGGCCCGGCCGCGCTCGCGGGATAATGGCGGCCAGGACGTGGGGGCAGTTCACGGGAGGTGTTTGTGATGGCGCACCATTGGAAGGACCTGACGATCGAGCTCGAGGAGAAGGCCGGCACCGTCGCCGCGGCGGCCGAAGCCCTGGGGAAAGCCGGCGTCAACATCGAAGGCATCTGTGGCTTCGTCGTCGGTGACAAGGGAGTCGGCCATGTGTTGGTCGCCGATGCCGCGAAGGCGCGCCAGGCGCTCCAGAGCGCGGGGGCCCGGGTGACCGGCGAGCAGGAGGTCCTCGTCCTGGAGATCGAGGACAAGCCCGGCGCCCTGGGGAAGGTGACGCGCAAGATCGCCGACGCCGGCGTCAGCCTGAACGCCGTGTACCTGGCGACGAAGACGCGCGTGGTGCTCGGGGCCCGCGACCTGCAGAAGGCGCGCGCGGCCGTCGGCGAAGGCGCCGCCAGTCGTCAGTAGTCAGCGCCCACCGCTGGTGGTCGCGCCAGCGCCCGGCAATTTTTAGGTAGCGCGGCGAGAAGCCCTCGAGCCGGAAGCCAGTGCGCTTCACGAGGGCGATCGACGCGACGTTCTCCGGCTGGATGTTCGCCTCGACGCGATGCAGCTTCATGGTCGTGAAGGTGTGGCGCAGCACGAGCTGCATGCCCTCCCTCATGTAGCCCTGGCCGGCAAACGGACGCTCGGCGTAGTAGCCGAGGTAGGCGCTCTGAAAGAGCCGGCGAACGATCTGACTCAGCGTGAACACGCCGACAATTGCGCCGTCCTCGCGCCGGCAAACGAGGAAGCACTGCACATTCGGTTGCCGGCAGCGCACCATCCATTCGGCGAAGCCGTGCGCGTCCGTGGGCGGGGTCACCCAGCCGCGATGCAGGGCCCGGCTGGCAGCGTTCCGCGCCACGATCTCCACCTTGTCGCGCTCGGTGGGCTCGCGCAGGTAGACCCGTTCGCCCACCTCGAGTGCATGCTCGAGATCAGGCTTGTGCACGCCGAGCCCAACCTCGCAGAACGGCGCTGACGGCCCAGCCGGCGAGCCGGTTGGCCGCGACGGCGGCACGATCGGGAATCCAGGAAATGTAGACCGAACGTTGATCACGCTCCACCGCGCGTGCGATCCTGGTTGCGACTTTCTCGGCCATCACGGGTGGGAGCCGCTGATGGGCCTGAGGGCCGCGCGCACCGAGGCGGTTCTCGCCGAAGTTCGAGCGCGTCGTCCCAGGGAACACATTCATCACCTTGATGCCGCGATGTTCCTCTTCCATCCGCAGGGCGTCGCCGATCGCGGTCAACGCGAACTTACTCGCCGAGTAGTAGCCGATCCGCGGAACCACGATCCGGCCGGCGATCGAGGAGATGTTGACGATCATCCCGCTGTGCTGCGTCCGCATGATCGGCACCACGGCGCGGATGGCCGCAGCCGCTGCCAGCAGGTTGAGCGCGAACACCGCTTCGACGTCGGCGCTCGAGGCGTCGGCGATGGGTGCCGTCATCCCGATGCCCGCGTTGTTCACCAGGATGTCGATGCCGCCGAGCCGGCGGATCGTATCTTGCGCAAGCTGCTCGACCGCGCCCGCCGCCGTCACGTCCGTCGGGGTGACGATCGCCGAACCACCCTCCGCCGTGATCGCCCCCGCCAGCTCTTCCAATGCCGGCCGGTTTCGCGAGGCGAGCACGAGCCGCGCGCCGCGACGTCCGAACTCGAGCGCGATCGCCCGTCCAATGCCCTGCGAGGCACCCGTGATGATGACGCGCGCGCCCTTCAGCCGCACGATCTAATGCTGGCAGCCACGACAGAAGTGGGTCGCCTCACCGCGGGCGGTCAGTTCGGAGATGCGATGACCACAGCGTGGACACTTCTCCTTCCCTTTGCCGTGGACCGCCATGAAGCTGCGGTCCTGTTTGTGTGGCTCATATTTCGCCTGGGCCTTGATCGACTCGATGGCGTCGCGCAGAACTTTTCCGGTCGCCGCGTGAAGGCGCACCACCTCATCCGGCTTGAGCGTCGTCCGCTTGCGCAGCGGTAAGAGACCCGCCTCGTGCAGGATCTCGTCGGAGTAGGCGTTACCGACGCCGGCGATGAACGCCTGGTTGCGCAGGAGGTTCTTCAGCTCGCCCGGGTGCCGGCGAATGCGCTGCGAGAACTCCGACAGTGAGACCGTCAGCGCATCGGGACCAAGCTCCGCCCATCCGGGGATCGTCGGCAAGGCGCCGGGCACCACCCAGTAGACGCGGCCCATCTTCACAGTGTCGAGGAAGCGCAGCTCATCCCCTTCTTCGAGCGTGATTCGAAAGACGGTGGCGGCCGCGACTTTCTCCGACGCCGTGGTCCACTGCAGCCGGCCACCCAGCATGGGATTGATGACGAGGTGCTGCCCGCTGATGTCGAAAACCAGGAACTTGCCCCGGCGCCAGACTCGCTCGAAGGTCCCGCCGATCAGCTGCCGCGCGTACTCGTCCGGCGGTGTCCGCAGCAGAAAGCTCAGCTTGGGCGAGGTCCAGACCTGGGCGATCTTCCTGCCTTCGAGACGCGGGCCGAGATATTCGCGCAGGACTTCGAGCTCCGGGAGTTCAGGCACTGGCGGTCAGGCTACCGCAGAACGGCGTGGCAAAAATGTGTCTTGACAAGACTGGACGTCTAGTCTAGTCTCGTTATCAGACGAGATGGCAGCGGCGGAAACATCCAGGGAGCGGATCATGAACCAGGCGGCGCGGCTACTGTCCCGGGACCGGCAGTCATCGGTGGAGGCGATTGTGAGCGCGGCCGGCCTCTCGCGAACGACCTTCTACCGAGCCTTCCCCTCGCGCGCCGAACTCCTGCAGGCTCTCGAACTTGAACCGGAACCCGATACGCGGCAGCGGGTTCTCGACGCCTCGATCCGAATGCTGCGCTTCCAGACGCTCAAGGACCTTTCCATGGATGAGCTCGCTTCGGAGGCGGACGTCTCGCGAGCGAATCTCTATCGCCTATTCCCCGGCAAATCGGCGTTGTTCCGCGCCATGGTGCTGGCGTACTCCCCGTTCGAGCCAGTGATGGCGGTGTTCGCCCGTGCCGGTGACGGCCCGCCCGAGGAGGTCATCCCAGAAGTCGTGCTCACCGCCTACCGCACGGTCGCGGGACGTTCCGGCATCGTTCGGACCCTCCTCCTCGAGGTCACCTCGATGACACCCGAGCCCACCCAGGCCTTCGCCGAGACGGGGTTGCGCGCCTTTGGCACCTTTGCCCAGTACCTGGCCGGGCAGATGGCGGCGGGCCGCCTCCGCCGGATGCATCCGATGCTCGCGGTGCAGAGCCTGGTCGGCGGTCTGATGTTTCACATGCTGGCGGGGCCGGTGCTGAGCCAGGCAACCGTCGACGTGCCCGCCGGTGAAGAGGTCGCGCTTGAGTTCGCGAATATCTGGCTGCGCGGCATGCGCCCGGAGGCCGCCCGTGGCAACTGAGACCTACGCGGTCGACGCCGAGGACGTCGTCAAACTATTCGGCAAACAGCGGGCCCTTGATGGCGTGACCCTGCGCGTCCGGCGCGGCGAGGTCTACGGCCTGCTCGGTCCAAACGGAGCGGGCAAAACGACGTTGATCCGCAGCCTGGTCGGGTTGGTGGCTCCCGAGGCGGGGACCGTGTCCGTCCTCGGGCACCGGATGCCGCAACTCGATGTACTCGCGCACGTTGGCTATATGACCCAGCAGGCCGCCCTCTATCCCGATCTCTCCGCCGAAGAGAACGTGCACTTCTTCGGCGCCATCTACGGACGCGTCGACGGGGTTCGCGACGCGCTCGAGTTGGTTGACCTGTGGGATCGCCGCAAATCCGTGGTCGCCAGCTTGAGCGGCGGGATGCGAACCCGATGCTCGCTCGCCTGCGCCCTGGTCCACAAGCCGGACCTGCTCCTCCTCGACGAGCCCACCGTCGGCGTCGATCCGCAGTTGCGCGTTCAGCTCTGGGATCGCTTCCGGAAGATGGCGGCCGAGGGCACGACCATTGTTGTCTCTAGCCACGTCATGGACGAGGCCGAGCGATGCGACCGTCTCGGCTTGATCCGCTTCGGCAAACTGCTGGCCGAAGGCTCCGTTGCCGAGATCAAAGCGAAGGCCGGCGTCGATCGATTGGAGGAAGCGTTTCTGAAGCTGTCCGAGGTTTCGCCGGCGTGAACGCAAGGCGCGTCGAGGCCATCACGCAACGACTCCTACACCAGTTCCGGAGAGACCGTCGAACACTCGCGCTCCTGTTTGGAGCACCGCTCGTCATTCTTGGGCTCCTCGGTTACCTGCTACGCGGTGGGGGCGACGTGCCGAAGATGGGCGCGGTCAACCTCGACAGCGGCCAGCTCGGAAGTCTGGTCGCCTCGACGCTCGAAGGCTCAAAAACCGTATCCGCGTCCAGCATGTCGCAGGCCGACGCCGAAACCAGGTTGCGCTCCGGTGACATCGCCGGATACGTCTTGCTGCCGGCCGACTTCACCGCGCAGGTGCAGCAACATCGCGTCGTCGCTCCCGAGGTGCATCTGGAGGGCAGCCAGCCCGGGTTGTCGCAGAGCATCCTGCAGTCGGTCAGCCAATCGTTCGTCTCTCTCGCCAGCCAGGCCGGTGGCGTGCAGTTCACGCCCCGGGTCAGCTTCCTCTATGGCGGGCCGAGCTTCGACACGCTGGACTATTTCGGCGCCGCCTTCATCGGCCTGGTCGTCTTCTTCCTCGTCTTCGTCATCACGGCGGTCGCCTTCCTTCGCGAGCGCGGCCAGGGAACGCTCGAGCGCCTGATGGCGAGCCCGCTGCGGCGGGCGGAAATCGTGCTCGGCTACATGCTCGGCTTCACGGTGCTGGCGCTGGTGCAATCGGCCGAAGTGCTCGCGTTCAGTCTGCTGGTGCTGCACGTCCACAACGTCGGCAACGTCGCCTTGATCTTCCTGCTCGAAGCCTTGATGGCGATCGCCGCCGTCAACCTCGGCATCTTCCTCAGCATGTTCGCCCGCACCGAGTTCCAGGCCGTGCAGTTCATCCCGCTTGTGATCGTCCCGCAGGTATTGCTCGCCGGCATCATCTTCCCCATCAGCACCGAGCCCGGGCCACTCCAGTGGCTGTCCCATGTGTTGCCACTGACCTACGCCGTCGAGGGGCTGCGGAACATCATGATCAAAGGTGCCGACTTGACATGGTCGACGCTACAGCTCGACGTGGGCGTCGTGCTCGGTTTCTGTGTCCTCGTCATACTCGCCGGCGCAGCGACGCTCCGCCGCCGCATCGCCTGATCGCATCGGCGGTAGACTCACCGGATGAAGCCGCTCATCTCCGGCGCACACGTGATCATCTACAGCCAGGATGCCGAGGCCGACCGGAAGTTCTTCAAGGATGTTCTCGGTCTCGACTCCGTGGACTCAGGCGGCGGCTGGCTCATCTTCGCGCTTCCCCCCTCGGAGGTTGCGATCCATCCGACCGACGAGGAGGAGCGTCACGAGTTCTATCTACTGTGTGAGGACATCGACGCGACGGCCAAAGAACTGGAACGCAAAGGGGTCCACCTCAAGCGCCCATTCGACGAGGCCCGTTGGGGACGCGTGACCGAGCTCACGCTCCCTGGCGGTGGACGGATCGGCCTCTACCAACCGAAACATCCGCTGGCTCACGCAAAGACTGAGGCGCGCACGACCGCCAAGTCTTAGGCGCCCAGTGACGCCGCAGCGCCGCCGCTACTCGTCCGGGTTCGGCCTGGTGCGAGGTGTTGAGGTGGTGCAGGCCGTCGTACCGCTCCGCGGTGAAATCGGGGAAGAGCCCGGCGAGCCGATCCCGCATGCCGAGCCAGTAGGCCGCGAATTGGCGATACGACCCAGGGTCGACGTGATGCTGCTCGAGGGCGGTCGCCAGGGCGCGCACACCGGCTGGACGGTTCGCCATCCATGGTGGTGTCGGGCCGGCGGGTGGCGGCGCCAGGGGGACGCCGGGCCCCAACTGCAATTTGAGAAAGGCCGGCATCCGCTCACGCTCCGGGAGCGTCGCAGCCGCCTCGATCTCGCGCCAGTAGCTCCGGGACTCGGGCGAGTCGAGAAAATCGTAGGCGGGCTCGTCGACCGCCAGGCTCAGGACGCGCTTGGGATGGGCAGCGACATAGGCCAGGGCGATGGCCCCGCCACCGGAGTGACCGTACAGGTGAAACTGGTCCAGGCCGGCGGCCTCGGCGGTTTGGCTGATTGCCTCGACCTCCATCGTGACGCCGTAGCCGGCTGGAGGCGTCGCGGGCCCAGCGTATAGCTCGAGGTCTTTGGTGACGGCCCGAACATCGCCACCAAGCTCTCGGAGCAGGGCCGCATGATCACGCCTGGCAGAAAGATGACGTGCGCAAGCACGCGGCGATTGTGACAGGTCAGCGGTAGTTGCGCGAGGTTGGAAACACGTCTTCGTCGGGTAGTGATGGGGCAGCCTCGACATGGTCGACGAGCACGCTCAGCACGCCGTCCTGCTTCTGCAGCCTCCCATCCATGATCAGAATGGGTTCCAGGTTCGCGACCTGCCGGTAGCGCTGGTAGATCGGCGGCCGCAGAATCACGTCGACGTGGCCGAACTCATCGGCCAGCGTGAAGAACTTGAATTCCTTGCCGGTCGAGGGCGACTGACGAGTGATGACCAGCCCACCGACCCGCACCTTGGCGCCGTCGCGGACGCTCGACCGGATCGTCTTCGAGTCGATCACGCGCAACTGGTTGAACTGCGGCCGGTAGAAATGGATCAGGTGATCGGTGGTCGACAGCGAGAGCAGCCGGTAATCGGTCGCCACCCGCTCGCGATGCGTCATCGCCGCGAGGCTCACGGACTCCGATGGCTCGGCGAGCATCGGTGACCGCTGCCAGTCGTCGGCGTGCTCGTTGAAGCGCCACACCGCTTCGCGGCGGTTCGGCTCGAGCGCATCGAAGGCGCCGGCGAGCACCAGGTTCTGTACCTGCGCCCTGGTGAGCCCGTTCCGGGACTGTGTGGTCAGCTGGATGCGCCGGCAGAACTCCTCGAGCGACGCAACCGGCCCTTTGAGCTGGGCCTCCTCCAGCACCTCGAGCGCCTTGTCGCCCACGCCGTGCACGTAGTTGAAACCCAGCCGCAGCGCGCCGCCCTCCACGGTGCAGCGCACGTAGCTCTTGTTGATGTCGACCGGCAGGATCTTGACGCCGTGGTGCTTGGCGTCCTCCACCAGCACGTGCGGGTGATAGAAGCCCATCGGCTGGTTGTTGAGCAATCCGGCATAGAGTGCGGGCGCGTGATGCAGTTTGAGCCAGGCGGTCTCGTAACAGGTGCGGGCGAAGGCGGCTGCGTGCGACTTGGTGAAGCCGAACTCGGCGAACGCCGCCAGCTTGGTGAAGATCTCCTCGGCGACCGGCCGCGGGATCTCGTTCTGGGCGCAGCCAGTGAGGAACCGCTCGCGGATCGCGGCCATCAGATCGTGTGAGCGATGGCTGCCCATCGCCCGCCGAAAGCGATCGGCCTCGGCGCTGCTGAACCCGGCGCATTCCATCGAAATCTTGAGGATCTGCTCCTGGTAGAGGACAACACCGAGCGTTTCCTCGAGGATCGGTTTCAGGCGCGGATGGATGTACATCACCGGCTCCTTGCCCTGCTTGCGCCGCAAGTACGGATGCACCGCATCGCCCTGGATCGGTCCGGGGCGGATGATGGCGACCTCGACGACGAGATCGTTGAACGTTTCTGGGCGGGAGCGCGGCAGCGTCTGCATCTGTGCCCGGCTTTCGATCTGGAAGACGCCGATCGTGTCCGCCTGGGTGCACAGGTCGTAGACCTCCTGGTCCTTGAGGTCGAGTGCGTCGAGGTCGGGACGCACGCCGGTGTCGGCCTCGATCAGGTCGAGCGCCTCGGCCACCACCGAGAGCATGCGCAGGCCGAGCATGTCCATCTTGATCAGGCCCAGCTCCTCGACGTCGTCCTTGTTGAACTGGACCACCATCCGGCCGGGCATGGTGGCGCGCTCCACCGGCACGATGTCGATCAAGGGCTCGCCGGTGACTAGCATCCCGCCGACATGGATCGACAGATGACGCGGGAAATCGAGGATCTGGGTGGCGAGATCGAACAATTGCTGCCACGGCTTTGCGAGGTTCGTTGTCGAGTAGCCGGCCGCCTGCGCGATCGTCTCAGGGCTTTCCGGGTGCCAGGCCGAGGCCGATTTCGCGAGGTGATCGATCGTCTCCTCCTTGAAGCCGAGCACCTTCCCCACCTCCCGGATCGCCGACCGCTGGCGGTAGGTGACGACGTTGCAGACCATCCCGGTGCGCTCCGGCCCGTATTTGTCGTAGATGTACTGGATCACCTGCTCGCGGTGCGCGGTCGAGAAGTCGATGTCGATGTCGGGCGTGGTCGTCATCTCTTCGTGCAGGAAGCGCTCGAAGAGCAGGTTGTGCTCGATCGGATCGACCCGAGTGATGCCGAGCAGGTAGGCGACGATGCTGTCCGCCGCCGAGCCGCGCCCCTGGCCTGGGATGCCGCGCGACCGTGCGAACCGCATCAGGTCCCAGTTGATGAGGAAGAACTCGGAAAAGCCCGTCTTGTTGATGACGTCGAGCTCTTTCTGCAACCGGGCCGCCACCTCGGAGGTGACGGGGCGATATTTCTCCCGCACCGCGTCATGGCAGAGCCGATAGAGGAAGGAGTAAGGCGTCTCCCCTGCCGGGACCGGGAAGCCGGGAAAGCGCGCGCTCACCAGGTCGAAGCTGAAGCGGCAACGCTGCCCGATCTCCGCCGCGTGCGCCATGCCTTCATCGACCACCTGGCGCGGATAGCGGCGGAAGACCTGGCGAAGCTCGGCGCCTGACTTGAGGTAGTGCTCGGCGTTCGGGTGCAGGTAGCGCTGCGCCTCATCGAGCGTGGTGCGATGGCGGATCGCGGTGAGGACGTCGTGGAGCTTTCGCCGATCCGGCGTCGCATAGAAGACCTTGTTGGTGATGACCAGCGGCGCGTCGTGCTGCGCGGCCAGGTCGAGCAGTGCCTCGTTGCGCGAGCGGTCGTCCGGAGCGAAGTGGTCGTGCAATTCGATGAAAACCCGGTCGCGGCCGAAGACCTCCTGGTAGAAGGGCAGCTGCTCTTTCGGATCGGCGACCAGCGCGATCAGGTGGTTGCTCAACCCCGCCAACTTGTCTGCAGCTAACCGTGCCATGCCTTTGGCGTTGGGCATCTGCGCCATGCTGATCAGACGGCAGAGGTTCATGTATCCGAGCTTGTCCTCCGCGAGCAGGAGCAGCCGGTCTCCCCAGCGGTCGTAATCCACCCGGTCCTTGGGCGGCTTGCTGCCGTCGTCGATCGTCAGCTCGGTGCCCACGATCGGCTGGATGCCGGCGCGTTGCGCCGCCCCGAAGAACTTGACCGCACCGTAGAAGCCGTTGCGGTCCGTGATGGCCAGCGCCGGCATCTCCAGGTCGCGCGCACGCGCCACCAGCTCGTCGGGATGGGAGGCGCCCTCGAGGAAGGAGTAGTTGGAGTGACAGTGCAGCTCGACGTAGCCGCTAGTCATAGACCCGCTCGACGAACCATTCCGCGCTGGCGCGGTTGCAGTAGCACTCCAGCGCGAGGTCGTCGTCGATCAGCAGCCTCCAGTACTCGCGGGAGACTGGGCTGCGCCACCAGTCGCAGTCGATCCGCCAGCGATTGAGCACGCGGGTCACCGGCTGCCACCCGGCCGCCGACTCGAGGTGGGTTGGGACGCCATCCGCATCGACGCGCACCCGCACGGGCCGTGCCGGCGCCAGCAGCTCCGTCATGCCGGTTTCCAGAGAATTCGGTGATCGGGCAGCGGCGCGGCATCGCTGCGCACCTCGGCATGCTG
>VBHO01000186.1 GCA_005882045.1 Chloroflexota bacterium
TGAGATCTACCTGTTTCAGGCAGGTCAGTGCATTGAGGGCTCCGTCACAGATCGGCGCAGCCTCCTCGAAGCTCATCCCGGCGGGCATGGGCGCGATTCGGGCGCTCACCGGCAGCGCGATGAATTCCGCGTGTGCCCCGAACCTGAGCCCACTGGTGCCGAAGACCTGGTCGCCGACCGCGAACTCGCTAACAGCCGCGCCAATGACTTCGACCTCTCCCGCAAATTCGGTGCCGAGGACGCGGTGCCTTGGCCGGCGGACGCCCGAGACCAGGCGGCTGAGGAATGAGATGGCCAGACCGCTGCGTCGGTTGGCTTCACGTGTCGCGGTGTCCAAGCGGTTGACCGTCGTGGCGTGGACCTTGACGAGGACCTCGTCCTCCCCGGTGACGGGCCGCTCGATGTCCTCGACTCGTAGAACCTCCGGCGGCCCGTACCGGTCGTAGACAACCGCTCTCATTTCATTCCGCGTCCCGCTACGGTCCCGAGGTCCCGACGCACCTCAATTGAGGCTAAAGGGTGGATACTGATCGGTCACCAGCGCGAAGGCGTAGCCGGTCACCCGGTTGCTCCAGCGCAGCACGCCGACGACGAAGTCGAACAGACCGCGTGGATACGTGCCCGTGAAGAGAATGGCGAACCAGGCCACGATGACGGCGACCACGGCGCCGATTGCGAGAAAGAAGAGAACGACATAGTGCGGGATTGCAAGGAGCCACTTGACCAGGGGCAGCCAGCGGTTCATCTGACTCACATCCGGATACGCGAAGTTGAGGTGGACGGCCTGCTCCTCATCGGTTGATGGGTAGTGATCATCGAGCAAGGCGAGATACGCCGTGACGCGGGCTGAGAAGCGAAGGAGATTGAGGTTCCAGTCGAACCACCAGCGGGGATACTTCTGCCGGAACAGAATCATGAGGACGAGCGGGAGGAAGAGGACGCCGCCGCCGCTCGCCAATGTGTAGGTCGTCGTCTGATTGTTGGCGTGAAGGGTTTCCCCCGATAGCGTGCCGAGCACGATGAGAATCGGGATGGCGACGATGATCCGGAAGGCCGTCGTGAGCCGATTAAGCGATCGGGCGGGAACGTCGACGTCGAACTGGACGGGGTAGCTGCTTACCATGATGCCTCACCTCTCCTGAACCAATTTCTTCCATCGTTGTACGTTAGCGCCAAATACGAGGACCCATCGCATCACCGCGGCTTCCGCGACGAAGCCGAGGACCTCAAGGTTGGATCGGCGGTCGTTGCGCAACCGTGACACCGGCATGCATGCGGGTGCCCGGCGCTGAATAGCAACCTTACGAACGGCGTAAGGGCCTGTTACCCAGCCAATCAGGAAACGGCCTTCTGCGTGTATCAGCTTTCTTTCTTGGTCGTGACTCGTTTGCGGCCGCTACCGTAATCGACCGGTTCGATATTCGATAACGGGACGTTTTTATGGGGGACTGGATACCTCTCGGACTCCGACGTCTGCCGCGTACGGTTGTGGCGCTGCTAGGCGCGCACCTCACCGTGGTCCTGGCATCGACCGTCGGCGCCACCGGGGTAGCCGTCGGCCTCTTCTTACCACCCGGCGGAACGGCGCTCGCCTGGTTCATCCCGCTGGTCGAGGGCGCCACCGTGCTGAGCGTCCTGGTGGCCGGCGCCATGGCCGGGATCGACGTTATCGTCCGGCAGGAGCGAAGCGCCCTGCCGTATGTTGGCATCGGTGCCGCGGTCGCGACGCTGTGGCTAGCTCACCTGTTCAGCTTTACCGGGTTGCTGTTACCAACCCTGGTCGGTGCTCGCGATGACGGCCTGCTGTTCCATTTCGGCCGGATCGCCATGCCAGCGCTCCTCGTTTGGGCCCTCGTGCAGCCCCCCGGTTCTCTGTCGAATCCACGTCGCGCGGTGACGATGGTCGTCGTGGTCGCCCTCACGGCCGTGGGGGCGGCCGTGGGGGTGACCATGGCGCTCGATCCGATTCTCCGGTCGCTGAGCGTGGCCGGGCACTTCACCGACGTAAACACTGGCTTGCTCAGCGTTGAAACCATCGCCGTTGCGACGGCGGGCTGCCTGTTTGCGTTGGGCCGGCGAGGCGATCCCCGATTCGCCGCCGCGCTCACCGGCGCTCTCATCCTTTTGGGGTTTGAGGCGATTGCCCAGGATCTGTCGAAGGCGCCCTTCGACGCCGCCTGGTATGCGGCAGCGGCCCTGCGGCTCGACCCAGCCCTCCTCCTGATGGCGGGCCTGTTGAGCCTGTACGGCTCGTCCGTTCGAGCGGAACGGGTTGCGCAAGCACGCCACCGCATGCTGGAAGAACTGGAGGCAAACTTGAAGTTGACCGTCGAGATGTCACCGGTTGCGGTGATCTCGACCGACCGGCGGGGCACCATTACCGGCTGGAACTCGCGGGCCGAGGCGATGTTTGGATGGTCGCCCCCGGAGGCGATCGGACAGCATCTCTGGACCATGGTGGCGGCGGCTGACTGGCAGAGAATGCTGCGGCGGCGGGTGCACCGATTGGGAAGCGCCGGGGCGCATCAGCCGCCACTGGCGATGGAATTGACGGGTATTCATCGCGACGGCCATGCCTTGCCCATAGAGCTGATGCTGGCTTCGCCGCAGGGCCCCGGCGAACAAATCAGTCTCGTGTCCCTGGTCCGCGAACTGGTGCCACCCGACGTCGGCGTCCTCCCGACCAGCCTTCGCGTGGCGGTGACGGAACCGTTCGCCACGGCACCAACCTGGGCCGAAGCGGCGCCCCGCATGCTACAGGGCATCTGTGACGAGCTCGGTTGGGATATCGGCGAGTTCTGGGTCGTTGATCGGGAGGCTGATGTCCTTCGCTGGGAACATGGCTGGCAGCGGCCATCGCCGGAGCTCGAGCGATTTACCGCCCTGCGACGCGAGAACAAGGTCTTGCGAGGCAGGGGCATCCTCGGTGTCGTATGGAAAACGGGGACGCCGTACTGGGCCGCGGACCTGCGCCGGGACAGCAAGGCGAGTCCCAGCGAGGTAGTCGCCGGCGCCAAATTGCGCAGCGGCGGTGCGTTCGCGATCCGGCAGGGCTCGGACATCGTTGGCGTGCTGGCCTTCTTTAGCCGGCGCCGCATCCGTCTCGACCGGTTTCGCCTCGAGCGACTCGACGAACTCGCGCGCGACCTCGGCGGCCTCATCCAGCGAAAGCGATCCGAGGAGGCGATGCGCGCAAGTGGCCAGCGCATTCGGGCGGTGCTGGACAACGTGGTCGACGGCCTGATTACGTTCGATGACCAGGGACGTATCGAGTCGTTCAATCCCGCAGCGCAGCGGCTGTTCGGCTACGAAGCGGGCGAGGTCATCGGGCAGGACCTCAAGCTCTTGATTGCCGAATCCCACCACGCCGACTTCATCCCCCAGCTCAAGAACACCCTGCGGCCGGGAACACGGCACGCCACCTCGGCGGCTTACGAGACGCAAGGCCGGCGAAAAGACGCATCCGTGTTCCCGCTGGAGTTCAGCATCAACCAGGTGCGGCTCGGCAACGGCCGCCTTTATATCGGGCTCTTGCGCGACATCACTGAGCGGAAAGCCCTGACGGAAGCGCTCGAGTACCAAGCGCTGCACGACAGTCTCACCGGACTTCCAAATCGCACCTTCGTCGTGGACCGGCTCGAGCAAGCGGTGCTCGCCGCCCAGCGTGAACGTCAGGCGAAGGCACTCCTTGTC
>VBHO01000187.1 GCA_005882045.1 Chloroflexota bacterium
ATCATCAGGCTCCGCTCGTACTGCTGCTCGATGCCACCCTGAACACCGCGATCCAAGCCGGTGAAGACGACATCAACGGCGCCGTCGAGGGGTCCCGCCGCCTCCAGCAGGGTCCGCAACGGCGTCCCCGTCCACTCCGCCGTCCCGACGGCCTCGAACAGCCAGGGTTGGCTGAGCGGGCGAGGCGAAAGGTTGGCCCGGCCGTTCCCGGCACATTCCAGCGTCACCGCCCGAGTCACCGCCGGCCGTCGCTTGAGGTCGTCGAGCGTCAAGGTGAGAGGGGCGCGGACGTGACCCCCGACCACGAGCCGCCACTCGGAGGGATCAACGCGCGGAATGTCGAAATGGATAAGCAGGTAGTGCAGACCGATTGGGGTGATCGCGTACCGCAACGCCTCGAGTGGCAATGAGTGATTCCTTACCGCCAGCTGCAGCTCATCGAGCGAGACGTCCGGGCTGGTCGAGACCCCGTGGGTCGCCTCCGGGTTGGCCATCAGTGCTTGAAGTGTCGCTCACCGGTGAGGATCATGGCGATGCCGGCGGCATCGGCGGCCGCGATCGCCTCGCTGTCCTTCACCGACCCGCCGGGCTGCACGATCGCCCGCACCCCCGCGCGCGCCGCGACCTCGACGCCGTCCGAATAGGGGAAGAAGCCGTCGCTGGCGAGCACCGATCCCGCCGCGCGCGGGCCGGCACGGTGCACGGCAAGCTCGACCGCTTCGACCCGGCTCATCTGGCCCGCGCCGACGCCGACGGTCGCGCCCTGGTGCGCCAGTACGATGGCATTCGACCGCACGTGCTTGGCCACCGTCCAGGCGAACTGCAGGTCTTTCAAGGTCGCGTCGTCGGGAGTCTTCGCCGTCACGACACGGGCGTCGCCCAGCGTGTCACCCGTGTGATCGGCCGTCTGGACCAGGAAACCGCCGGTGATCGGGCGGACGTCCAGGGCCAGCTGCGACGACCCCGGCCCGGGCTGCAGTACCCGCACTTTCGGCTTCCCCTTGAAGATCTCGAGCGCCGCCGCGTCGAAGGACGGCGCGACCACGACCTCGAGGAAGACCTCGACCAGGTTTTTTGCTACGGTCGCATCGACCGGCCGGTTGAAGGCGACGATGCCACCGAAGGCCGACCGGCGGTCGCTGGCCAGCGCCCGATCGAAGGCATCTACCGGGTCGTTCCCGACCGCGACCCCGCACGGGTTGGCGTGCTTGACGATGGCGGCCGCAATGGCCGAGAAGTCGCCTACCAGCGAGGCGGCCGCCTGGGCATCGAGCAGGTTGTTGTAGGAGAGCTCGAGTCCCTGCCACTGCTTTGCGCCCGCGATCCCGCCGCCGTCGACGGTCCGATAGAGCGCCGCCGACTGGTGCGGATTCTCGCCGTAACGAAGGTCGCGCAGCTTGCGGCCGCCCAGGGTGAAGTCCTCGGGCAGCGTTTTTTGCACGTGCGGCTGCCGAAGGTGCTCGCCGATGGCCGCATCGTAGGCGGCGGTATGACCGAACGCCACGGCTGCCAGGTGGCGCCGCAGCGATGCCGGGATGCCGGCCTTGTCTTTGAGAGCCAGCAGGACGACCGGGTAGTCACTGGTTCGCACCACCGGCAGGACATGATCGTGGTTCTTCGCCGCGGCGCGCAGCAACGTCACCCCGCCGATGTCGATCGATTCGATGGTGTCGGCATGATCGGCGCCGGACGAGACGGTCTCGATAAACGGGTAGAGGTTGACGACGACCAGATCGATCAGTTTCAGCTCTCGATCGGCAAGCTCCTGAAGGTGCCGCGGCTCATCGCGGCGCGCCAGGATGCCCGCATGGACGTTGGGATGCAGCGTTTTCACCCGACCATCCAGCATCTCCGGAAACCCGGTGAGTTCCTGCAGCGCGTGCACGGGAATTCCGGCCTCGCGCAGGGTCCGCTCGGTGCCGCCCGTGGCGTACATCGTCACGCCCAGTTCGTCGAGCCCGCGCGCGAAATCGGAAAGTCCGGTCTTATCGGAGACGCTGAGGAGTGCGTTCATAGCGTCAGCGGCAGCGGTTGGCCGGCCAGGCGCTTGACCACGACCGGCAGCAGCGTGTGCTCCTCCGCCTGGATCCGCTCGCGCAGGCTCTCGACCGTGTCGTCTGGACGCACCTCGACGCGCCGCTGGGCGAGAATCGGTCCCTGGTCCACATCGTCGGTCACAAGATGCACAGTGCAGCCGGTTTCCTTGACGCCGGCTTGCAAGGCCATGGCGACGGCGTCCATGGTACCCGCGAAATCGGGAAGCAGCGATGGATGGATGTTGAGGATCCGACCCTCAAATTGGCGGGTGAAGACCCGCTCCAGGATGGCATCGTATCCGGCGCAGACCACCAATTCCACGTCGTGCATTCGAAGCGTGTTGCCCATGGCGAGATCACGCGCCTTGCGGTCGGGGAAGTTGGCCAGCCGAAAGACTTCGCGCGAGATGCTCGCCTTCTTGGCCAACTCGAGCGCGGCGCAATCCCGGTTGGCGCAGACCATCACCACCCGCGCCGGGTACATGGGATCTTTCCCCGCCTCGATCAGCGCCTGCAGGTTGCTGCCCCGGCCGGAAACCAGGACGCCGACCCGGAGCCGGCTCATTGCTCCACCCTACCCTCCCCCAGAGGGGGAGGGGATCCTGCGCTCACTCTAGGATCTGGACACGTCGCTGCTCAGACGCCACGATATCGCCGACCACGAAGACCTCGCCGTCGAGCAAGCGCAGGGCGGTCGCGGCACTGGCCTCGTCGACCACGACGATCATCCCAAGTCCCATGTTGAACGTACGCCACATCTCCTCGTCGGGCGTAAAGGGCGCGAGGTAGGAGAAGATGGCAGGCTCCGGCCAGGTGCCGCGCTGAATCCGGGCCCCCAGGCCGACCGGCAGGATCCGCGGCAGGTTACCGACGACGCCGCCACCGGTGATGTGGGCGAGGCCCTTGATCTCGACCACTTCGCGGAGCCGTCGGACCGGCTCGAGATAGGCGCGGTGCGGCGCCAACAGCGCCTCGAGAACGGTGTGACCGTTGCCGGGGATTGTCTGGCTCAGCGCCTGGCGCGGGATCACCCGCCGAGCCAGGCTATAGCCGTTGGTGTGGAGGCCAGTCGAGGGTAACGCCAGCAGGGCATCGCCTTCGCG
>VBHO01000188.1 GCA_005882045.1 Chloroflexota bacterium
GCGCCTTCATGGCCCTCGTCCAAACCGACCTCAAGCGGCTGGTGGCCTACGCCTCGATGAGTCACCTCGGCTTCATCGGGCTCGGCATCTTCGCCGGCAACCTGCTCGGGATCGAAGGGGCGCTGGTGCAGATGATCAACCACGGGGTGATCATCGCCGCGCTTTTCCTGATCGTCGGCATGATCGAGCGGCGCGCCGGCACGCGCCTGCGTGCTGAGCTCCTCGGCCTGGCGGCGACCGCGCCGCTGTTTGCCGCCCTCTTCCTGGTGATCTCGCTGGCCGCCCTCGGCCTGCCCGGCCTGAACGGCTTCGTCGGCGAGTTCCTGATCATGCTGGGCGCCTGGGCGTCGTTCATCCCGATGGCGGTCGGCGCCGGCATCGGCGTCATCCTGGCGGCCTGGTATGTGCTTCGCTTCTACCAGGGCAGCACGCAGGAGGCGCCGCCGCAGCCGGCCGGCTTCGGTGAGCTGCAGCCCGCCGACGTCGGCGTGCTGGCTCCGCTGTTGGCATTGATGGTGGTGATCGGCGTCAGCCCTTCCTTCTTCCCGGCCGCGGTCGACGCGACCGTCAAGGCGCTTCCGGTGCTGTTGCGATGACCATCAACATCAGCGGCATCGGCATCGACTACGGCGCCATCCTCCCGGAGCTGGTGGTGGCCGGCACGGCCATCGTCGTGCTCTTCCTCGAGCTCGTGGTGCCACCCGATCGGCGCCGCTGGCTGGCGGCCGTGACGGTGATCGGCCTGCTCGGGGCGCTGGTCGCCACCATCCCCCTCTGGGGCCAGAACCGATCCGCCTTTGGCGACACCGTGATTGCCGACAGCCTGGCCGTCTTCTTCAACGTGCTCTTGATCGCGATCACCATTGCGACGGTGGCGATTTCACCCCGCTATCTGCACGCCCTGGACCTCGACTACGGCGAGTACTACATCCTGATCCTGGGCGCCACCGCCGGCATGATGCTGCTGGCAGCCGCCACCAGCCTGATGACGATTTTCCTCGGGATCGAGCTGCTCTCGATTTCCCTGTATGTCCTCTCGGGCTTCGCCCGCACGACGCTCCGCTCACAAGAATCCGCGCTCAAGTACTTGCTGCTGGGCGGCTTCGCCACCGGCTTCTTGCTCTACGGCATGGCGCTGATTTACGGGGCGACCGGTAGCACGACCCTCCGCGGCATCGCGGCCTTCACCACGGCCGCCTCGTCGAACGCCGCTGGCAACGTCCTACTCTTGCTCGGCATCGGGTTCCTCTCGGTCGGGCTGGCCTTCAAGGCGTCAGCCGCACCGTTCCACATGTGGACCCCCGACGTCTACGAGGGAGCGCCCACGATCGTCACCACCTTCATGTCGGTCGCTACCAAATCGGCGGCTTTCGCCGCCGTCGGCCGCGTCTTCATCGCGACCTTTCCCTCGATCTCGAGCCGCTGGTACTTCCCGCTGGCGCTGATCGCCATCTTCTCGCTCTTCATCGGCAACCTGGTGGCGATCACGCAGGACAACATCAAGCGGATGCTCGCCTATTCGGGCATTGCGCACGCCGGCTACATCCTGCTCGGCGTGCTGCCGGGGACGGCCCAGGCCTTCTCCGCCACCCTCTTCTACATCGCCGCCTATTCGGTGATGAACTTCGGTGCCTTCGCCGTGGTCACGGCCGTGGCTGCCGGTGGCGAGCAGAACGCCGACCTCAGCCACTGGCGGGGCCTCTTCTATCGTCGGCCGTTCCTGGCCACCGTGATGACGATCTTCATGCTCTCGCTGGCCGGCATCCCGCCGACGGTCGGCTTCTTCGCCAAGCTGTTCGTCTTCCAGGCCCTGGTCAACGCCCAGATCTGGGCGCCGCTGATCGTGGCCGTGATCATGACAATCGTCTCCTTCTATTACTACTTGCGGGTGATCGTCATCATGCTGGCGGCTCCGGATGAGGTGGCCGTGGAAAAGCGACCCCTCGGGATTCCGACCAGCACCGTGTTGGGCGTGGCGGGCCTGGCGACTGTCGTCCTTGGAATCTTTCCCGCGGTCGTCCTCGACTGGGCGACCCGGGCCGCCTCTCTACACTTCTAAGGTCCGATGAGCCTGCGCGCAGCTCGTGCGCCGATGATCGCGCCGCCGGATCAGTCTCCCGGCCCCCTTGGAGGAGGGCAGCGACAAATTCCCTCCCCCTTTGTGGGAGGGCAGCGTGGGGGTTCTGCGGCCGCTGCCGCCCTGAGAATTGCTGCTCGAGCCTGGCGCGAGCTGCGCAGGATGCGCACCGCCATCATCCTGCTCGCCATCCTGGCGGTGCTGGCCACGGTTGGCACCCTCCTGCCGCAGCTGCCGCAGAACCCACGAGGCGTGATGGGCTACGTCTTGCGCCATCCGGTGACCGCTCCCTGGTTCGCCCGCCTCGGCCTCTTCGACATCTTCAGCTCCTGGCCGTTCATCGTCGTCGCCGTCCTGATGTACACCTCGATCGGGGCCAGCATGTTCATTCGCGTGCCGGCCGCCTGGCGGCGTGTGATGGAGCCGGCGCAGCGCAACCGCGGGCTCTGGGCGGAGGTAGCGAGCATCATCTTCCACGCCAGCTTCTTCATCCTCCTGGTCGGAGTCATCTTCGGCAAGGCCGCCGGCTTTC
>VBHO01000189.1:0-5567 GCA_005882045.1 Chloroflexota bacterium
AGGATGCATCTGGCTGATCGCGGCGCGGGGCGGTGGCGGCGTCTTCACGCTAGTGGGCATAAGGATAAGGTGAGATCGCGATGGGCCAGGTAGCGCGCACCGGTCGGATAGACGGCAAGGCCGTGGCGGCGCTGTATTCCGTC
Organism: Chloroflexota bacterium; assembly: GCA_005882045.1. Lineage (GTDB taxonomy): Bacteria > Chloroflexota > Dormibacteria > CF-121 > CF-121 > CF-13. The sequence goes on from VBHO01000189.1 coordinate 144, forward strand.
GCGGTCAACGTGGTGTTGATCGCCGCCAAGCTGCTGGTTGGGTTGTTGACCGGCAGCGTGGCGATCCTCGCCGATGCGGCCCACTCCTTCCTCGATCTTTCCGCCAGCATCTTCGCCTACGCCGGCATCCGAACCGCCGCCAAGCCGGCCGACGAGGACCACGCCTTTGGCCATGCCAAAGCGGAGAACATCTCCAGCCTGGTGCAGATGTTCCTCCTGGGTGCCACCTGCATCGCCATCGTGATCGAATCGGTGCGCCGGCTGGTTGTCGCCGGCTCGGTGCGGATTGCCTGGTACTCTTTCGTGGTCGTCCTCGCCGCCATGGTGATCGACATCGTGGTCAGCCGTTACCTGCAGAGCGTTTCGCGGGCCCACGGCGGCAGCGCCGCGCTCGACTCGGACGCGCTCCACTTTGCCTCCGATCTCTGGGCCTCGTTAGCCGTGCTGGTCGGCATCACGCTCGTCGCCGTCTTCGATTTCAAGCTGGCGGATCCGCTAGCCGGGATCGCGGTCGCGATCATCATCGGGACTACGGCGATCGAGCAAGGTCGCCGCACCACCCAGGTGTTGCTCGACGCGATGCCCGATCGACCGACACTCGACGCCATCGAACGCATTCTCAAGAGCGATCCGCGACTGCACGGGTACCACGCACTTCGCGCGCGCCAGGCAGGCAAGCACGTCCTGCTGGACGTATCGGTGCACGTTGATGGGAACCTTTCGCTGGCCCAGGCCCACAAGGTTGGCCATGCCGTCTCAGAGCGGATTCAGCAGGAGCTCCCCGTCGTGACGGACGCGGTCGTCCATGTCGAGCCCGTCGACGACGAGGCCCACGGGTGAATCCGGGAGGTAAGCCCCGAAGCTACTGGCCCAGGCCGCCGCTAATGTTGCAGAAGACGTTCTGCACCTGGTTGCCCAGGATGATCAGAACGACGATCACGACGACGGCGATCAGTACCAGGATGAGGGCGTACTCGACCATGCCCTGCCCTTCGTCGCGGGCGAGCACGTCGAGAATCCGCGGGAGTGGATTTTGCAGCTTCATGTTGGCTCTATAGATGAGAACGCTGGCCTCACGATTTGGCATCCGGCTGATCTCGACCCGTTGCACCCCTGTTACGACGCGCAGGGCCGCTATCCTCAACCGATGGTATGGCCCGTGAGCGCCCGAGTCAGTGTCGATTTGCTGGCTGGTGCGATCGCCGTCGTTTTGGTCGCCTGTAGCGCCCCACCGCCCGCCGTTTCGACACCGGGAAAAACCGCCGGCTCAGCCTCGCCTACACCCGCTTTGGCACAGCCCACGCTCGTGCCCCTCGCGATCGACGCCATGCGGCAGCGCGAGTATCCGGGAAGCGATCTTGCGATCGAGCAGACGCTGACGCCGGGAGTGAATTACCGGCGCTACGTCGCCTCGTATCAGTCGGACGGCCTCAAGATCTTCGGCCTCTTGACCGTCCCAAACGGGGCCAAGCCCGCGACCGGCTGGCCGGTGATCATTTTCAACCACGGCTACATCCCTCCGACCGTCTATCGCACCACCGAGCGCTACGTCGCCTACGTCGATGCCTTCGCGCGCGACGGGTACATCGTGTTCAAGCCCGACTACCGCGGGTTTGGAAGCTCCGAGGGCAAGCCGGTCAGCGCCTACTACGCGCCGGACGACACCGTGGACGTCCTGAATGCCGTTACGACGTTGCTAACCGGATCGGGATGTGGGGTCACTCGATGGGCGGCAACATCACGCTCCGGGCGCTAGTCATCGATCCGCGGATCAAAGTCGCCGTGATCTGGGCGGGCGTGACCGCCACCTACAAAGATCTGCTCGAGAACTGGCACCCGCCGGCTGCTGACAGGCCGCCGCCATCCTTCGGCGGTGGCGGGCGCCAGAATTTTCTGAGCCAGTTTGGGACCCCGGAGCAGAATGCGAGGTTCTGGGACAGCATTTCCCCGATGGCTTACCTGGCCGATATCACGGCGCCGATTCAACTGCATCACGGGACCAGCGATGTCGAGGTCCCGCTGCAGTTTTCACAAACGTTGGCGAAGGATCTCCAGGCCGCCGCGAAACCCGTAGAGCTCTACACCTACGCCGGTTCCGACCACAACATCGCGCAGGGCTTCACGCTGGCGATGGCACGGTCAGTCGCCTTCTTCGATCGAGCCCTGAAAGGCTAGCCGCCGTCAGCGCCGACCGGCAGGTGGCGCGCCAATCGGCCCACGCCACAGATCGGCGATCGCCGCGAGGTCTTGTTCGCTATGGTCTTGGGCCGCGCGCTGGAACAGCTCCTTCGCCGTCTGCGTGAGCGGTGTATCGATGCCGATGTCGCGGTAGAGCGCCGTAGCGAGACCGAGGTCTTTGACCATGTCGGCAAGCCGAAACAGAACCGGCTCGTATCGGCCGTCCATGAAGCCGGCGCGCCGCGCCTCCAGGAAAGGAGCCAGCCGGGTCAGGACCTCCCAGACCCGCTCTCGGTCAAGCCCCGCGCGGACGCCGGCATTGTAGAGTTCGCTGGCGCCTGCGCTGATGACAGCCAGCATGCTGTTGGCGACCAGCTTGAGACGGGCTGCGGCCCCCATGGGGCCAATGTACCGAACGTCGCCTAACACCTGTAACACTGGACGGACTCGCTCGAAGGCGTCCGGCTCACCACCAACCATGATGAAGAGCTTTCCGGCCTCGACCGCCGGGACACTGCCGAGCACGGGCGCTTCCACAAAGATCGAACCTCGCTGGGCGGCCGCCTGAGCCAGGTCCTCGTGAGGTTTCGGGTCGACCGTGCTGCTGTCGATGTACGCGCGAGATCCCTTCGCCTCGAGGGCGCCCTCCGGCCCGAGGTAGGCTTGCCGCACCGCCGCCGAGTCGGTGAGCATGCTGATCACAAAATCCGCCTCGCTGGCCGCTTCGGCCGGCGTCTTTAGGGCTGCGCCGAAGCCGAGCTGCTCGGCACGCTGGCGCGTCCGGTTCCAGAGCCGCAGCTCAAAACCCTGCTGATGCAGTCGGCGTGCCATCGCTCCGCCCATCTTTCCGGTTCCCAGGATCGCGACTGTTGTTGGTGCCATGCCCTTTCTCCTAGCTTATGCCTCGCAAGTAAGCTGATGCCACGATGCGAGCCGCTGTGATCGAGCGTTATGGCGAGCCACCGGTGTTGCGTGACGTGCCGGAGCCAACAGTTGACGGGGCAAACCTGGTAGAGGTGATTGCGGCGCCGCTGAATCCGGTCGACCTGTCGATCGCCAGCGGTAAGTTTTATGCGGGTTCGCCACCGACTCCCTATGTGCCTGGCGGGGAGGGTATAGGACGTCTTCTCCAGAACGGTAAGCCGGGTCCTAGGGTCTACTTCCGGGCGGCGCTACCGAACGGGGCGCTCGCCGAGCGGGCGGTCGTCAGCCAGAGCCAAACCGTGCCGATTCCAGACAGCGTCCCCGATGGCGTGGCGGCGGCCTTGGGTACACCCGGGATCGCGGCCTATCTTGCGCTGACGCGACGAGCCCAGCTGAAAGCAGGAGAGACGGTCCTCATCCTGGCCGCGAGCGGCGTCCTCGGATCGTGCGCGGTGCAGGTCGCTCGGTTACTGGGGGCTGGGCGGATCGTCGCGGGCGCGCGCGATGAGCAGCAGCTCGCGCGCGCACGGGAACTCGGTGCCGATGCAATTGTCGACCTGAAACAGACGGATGGATTGTCCGACCGAATCCGCGAGGCAAGCGGCGGTCAGCTCAATGTGGTCATCGATCCAGTCTGGGGCGTCCCTGGAGTCGCGGCATTAGAGGCAATGAGCCCGTTCGGTCGGTCCGTGCAACTCGGACAAGCGGCGGGCCCCGAGGCGGTCGTTAAGTCCGGAATTCTGCGCGGCCGCTATCTGTCGATCCTCGGTTTTACGAACTTCCTTGTCCCCTGGGAGGAGCAGGCCGCCGCCTATCGGACGCTGGTCGACTGGGCTACGTCCGGAAAGCTCAAGGTCGAGTTCGAAGTCCTTCCGCTCGAAGCGGCGCCCGACGCCTGGAAACGTCAGGCCAGCTCGCCCCATCGCAAGCTGGCGCTCTCCCCGCAAGCCCGCGGCTAGCGGGCCGACACTGATGAGCCCTTCGCAAGTCGGGCACGCGCCGCGCCGATAACTTCGCCGACCAGGTAGAGCGATCCGCAGACCAGCACGACACCATTGGGTGTCGCGCGCTGACGAGCGCGATCGAGGGCTTCGATGGACGACTCGGCGGCTTCAGCGGGCGCGCCAAACTGTGCGGCCAGGTCCGCGGGCGCGGCAGCTCGATGCCAGTCGATGGCACTGAAGATGACGGGGGCATCGGTCGCGCGCAGTTGCGCCAGCATGGCGGGCAAGTCTTTATCCTTCATGGCCCCGAAGACGATGACGAGCTGACGGCCTTTGGCGAGCTTCTGCACCGCGGCCAGCGACCGCTGCAAGCCCGCGGGGTTGTGCGCACCATCGACGAGCACGATCGGGTTACGGTCGACAACCTCCAGGCGGCCAGGCCAGCGCGTGCGGGCCAGTCCGTCGCGCAGTGCGCCGTCGGAGATCTCCCAGCCGCGAGAGCGCAGGGCGTCGATCGCTGCGACCGCGAGAGCGGCATTGTCCGCCTGGTGCAGGCCGAGCAAGGGGATGCGGAGGTCACGGTACGTGCCCGCCGGCGTGGTGACGGTCGCCTGGACGCCCGCCCACTCTTTGTCGATGGCGGTCAGCTCGATCTCCTGGCCGAGGCGCTGCAGTGGAATCCGCTGTTCTTGGGCCGCCGCCTCGATGACCGCGAGCGCGGGCGGCTGTGCCCCCGTGATCGCGATGCTGTCCGGTTTCAGGATGCCGGCCTTTTCGGCGGCGATCGCTTCGAGCGTTGAGCCGAGATACTGCGTGTGATCGAGCGCGATGTTGGTGATGACGCTGACCCCGAGATCGAGCACGTTGGTCGAGTCGAGGCGCCCGCCGAGACCCACCTCGCAAACCAGCAGGTCGATGCCGGCGCGCGCGAAGTAATAGAGCGCGGCGCTGGTAAGGATCTCGAACTCCGTCGGCGGCCCCAGCTCCGCCGCAACCTTATTAATAGGGGGCTGCAGCTGGCTAATAAGGGATGCGAAGGCATCCTCCGCAATCGGGCGCTGGTTAACCTGAATGCGCTCGGTATAGGAGATGAGGTGCGGCTTGGGCATCAGGCCGACCCTGTAGCCGCCCGCCTGCAAAACGCTGGCGACCATGGCGCAGACCGAGCCCTTGCCGTTGGTACCCGCCACCAGCACACCCTGGAAGAGGTCCTGGGGATCGCCGAGCTGACGGAGCAGCGCTTTCGTCCGGTCGAGACCGAGCTTGATGCCGAAACGACCGAGCGACGTCAGATAGTCGAGCGATTCCTGGTACGTCATCCCTCGCCGAGGTGCTGGCGGTAGGCGCGGTAGGTGTTGACCAATAACATCGCGACTGT
>VBHO01000189.1:5774-6056 GCA_005882045.1 Chloroflexota bacterium
GTGGTGAGCGCGGGCAGGTCGATGGTGTGCGAGTGCGCGATCGTGACCGTCGCATGGTTCTGGAGCAGCAGCAGCGCCACCGGGCGGCCCACAAGGCGGGAGCGTCCGACGACGACGGCGCGCTGGCCGGTCGGATCGATGTGCTCACGACGCAGCAGCTCGAGGACCCCGAGTGGCGTGGCCGGAATGAAGGTGGGGTTGCCCTGGGCCAGTCGACCGGCGTTGTAGGGATGAAGCCCGTCGACATCTTTATGTGGCGGGATTTGTTCGAGCGCCTGATCC
>VBHO01000191.1 GCA_005882045.1 Chloroflexota bacterium
GGCCGGGCTGGAGCCTGGCAAGGTCGGGGCGGCGAGCGCCTACGGCGCCACCGTGGTCGAGGTCGGTGGTACCTACGACGACGTCAACCGCCTCTGCGCCGAGCTCGCCGACCTGTACAGCTGGGCGATCGTCAACGTCAACCTCCGGCCCTTCTACTCGGAAGGGAGCAAAACGTTGGCGTTCGAGGTGGTGGAACAGCTCGGCTGGCGCGCACCCGACCACATCGTCGTGCCGGTGGCCGCCGGATCGCTGCTGGCGAAGACGGCGAAGGCGTTTTCGGAGCTGGTCGGCGTGGGCCTCGTGGATGACATTCCGACCCGGATCCATGCGGCGCAGGCGCAGGGCTGCGCTCCGGTAAGCACCGCGGTCCAGCGGGGCGCCGACGCCATCACCCCGGTGCGGCCGAACAGCATCGCCAAGTCGCTGGCAATCGGCAATCCCGCCGATGGCCGGTACGCGGCACGCGCGGTGCGCGCGTCGGGTGGGTGGGCCACGGCCTGCCGCGAGGATGCGGTCCTGGACGGCATGGCGTTGCTCGCCGAAACCGAAGGCATCTTGAGCGAGCCCGCCGGCGGCGTGGTGGTGGCGGGGCTCCAGGAACTGGTCGCCCAGGGTCGCATCCGGCGCGACGAGACCGTCGTGATCTGCATTACCGGCAGTGGACTCAAGACCACGGAGCTCTTCGGGGTCCGGGATGGCCACCGGCTGCAGCTGGGCAGGGCCCGCGCGTCGGACTTCGTGCGCGCGCTGGCCGAGGTGGAGGACGCACCGGCCGTGCTGGCATGACGGAACTCCTGCGGGCGGGCGTGCTGGGCGCAACCGGACTGGCAGGTCAGCAAGTGC
>VBHO01000190.1 GCA_005882045.1 Chloroflexota bacterium
TGATCGCCGCCATCCGCGCCAACGTCCGCAATATCGACCAGGCCCTGATCAGCGTGCACTGCCACAACGACCTGGGGCTGTCGACGGCGAACAGCATCGCCGCCATCCTCAACGGAGCGCGCCGGGTGGAGTGCACCATCAACGGCATCGGCGAGCGCGCCGGCAATGCGTCGCTCGAAGAAGTCGTCATGATCCTGCGGACGCGCGAGCGATCGCTCGGGCTGCGTACCGGCATCGACACCACCCGCCTGGCCGACGTCAGCGCGCTGGTCTCGAGGCACACCGGCGTCCCGGTGCAGCCCAACAAGGCGGTGGTCGGCGCCAACGCCTTCGCCCACGCCTCCGGGATCCACCAGGACGGCGTGCTCAAGGACAAGCTCACCTACGAGATCATGCGGCCCGAAGACGTGGGGATGGGCGAGAGCCGGATCGTGCTCTCGCCTCGGTCGGGGCGGCATGCCTTCCAGTTCCGGCTGGCCGAGCTCGGCTACCACCTCCCGGACGCCGCCTTCAGCCGGGCCTGGGAACAGTTCCTGCAGCTGGCCGACCGCAAGAAAGACATCCTCGACAAAGACCTGGAGGATATCGTGCGCAGCACCGAGTCGGTGGCCGCAGCGTCCCCTCCCCCTCTGGGGGAGGGCAGGGTGGGGGCCGCGGTCTGATGGCGATCGAAGCGCTGCGCCCGCCCGAAGATGCACCGCCGCCGACCAAGGCGGTCTACGACGGCTTCGCCTACTTCCAGGGGAAAATCGTTCCCTTCGCGGAGGCGAACGTGAGTATCGGGACACATGCGCTGAACTACGGGACGGCCTGCTTCGAGGGCATCCGTGGCTACTGGAATGCCGAGCAGAACGAGATCTACCTGCTCAAGCTGGCCGAGCATTATCAGCGCTTCCTCAAGTCGACGGCGCTGCTCAAGATCAAGCTCGACGAGTCGGTCGAGCAGCTCTGCGAGCTGACCCGCGAGGTTGTCCGCCGTGACGGCTATCACACCGACGTCTACGTTCGACCGCTCGCCTACAAGGCCTCGGCCATGATCAAGGTCGACCTGCACTCCCCCGAGGACGCGGTCGCGATCTTCGCCATGCCGATGGGGGCCTACTCGCGCATCGACGGGTTGCGGGTCACGATCTCATCCTGGCGGCGGGTCAGCGACAACAGTATCCCGGCGCGGGCGAAGATCACCGGCGCTTACATCAACACCGCGCTCGCCACCGAAGATGCGAACGCAGCCGGTTACGACGATTGCCTGATGCTCACCGAGGACGGTCACATCGCCGAGGGCAGCGCCGCCAACTTTTTCATGATCCAGGGACGGACCCTCGTCACGCCGCCGGTGACCGATGACATCCTGGTCGGCATCACCCGCGCCGCGGTGATGCAGCTGGCGGCGGATGTCGAGCTCGACGTCGTCGAGCGGAGCATCGACCGGACCGAGGTCTACCAGGCCGATGAAGCCTTCCTCTGCGGCACCGGCGTTCAGGTGGCGCCGATCGTCGAGGTGGACGGGCGCGCGGTCGGGTCCGGCCGGCCCGGGACCACCACCTTGCGCCTGCAAGAGGCCTATTTCCGCGCCGTGCGCGGGAACGATCCCCGCTATCGCCAGTGGTGTACCCCGGTCTATGGCGGGATGCCCCGAATTACGTAATCGAATTGACGAGGACGGTGAGGGACTGGTAGTCTTTTCCGACAACTGAATAGCGGCAGTTATCAAGAGTGTGCTGAGGGGCCGGCCCTGTGAAGCCTGCCAACCTACCGGGTTACCGGCAAGGTGGAAAGTCCGTCAGACGAAAGTCTGAAAGATGATGCAGTCACGGACAAGACGGCCCCTCTTCGCAGGGGCTTTTTTTATTTTCCGATCAAGCGTCGAGGAGGCAGTCGGGTGAAGCGGTTGCGATGCCGGGAGTGCGGACGGTTGCGGGACTTCGAGCCCGCCTATGTCTGCGAGCAATGTTTCGGGCCGCTCGAGGTCGCCTACGACTTCGAGGAGGTCCGGGAGCGGGTCAGCCGCGAGTCGATCGCCAGGGGCCCGAACACGATCTGGCGCTA
>VBHO01000072.1 GCA_005882045.1 Chloroflexota bacterium
TGTCCGCTGAGGTCGCGATGAAAACGAGGTCGACGTTGGCGGCGATCACCTGCTGGGCGGTCTCCGCGCCCGGGGCCTCCCGGGTGATCGCCGACTGGCGTGGCAGCACAGCGCGAATCTCGGTGGCCTGCGCCGTCTTTCGAACGGCGACCCAATCGCCAACCGCAACCAGGCGGGCTTCGCGCAGGGCGTGACCGAGCGTGGCCAGCGGCGCGGCGCCGGCGAGCTGCACCAGGAATTGGGTGCTGTAGTCGGCGGCGAGCCGCCCCGGCTGCAGGTCCCTGTCATCGAGATCGTCGAACGCAGATGCGAATCGCTCGTTCCAGCCGAGCTCATCCAACTCGGCACGATCGGTTGAATTCAAGGTCAGAACCTCCCTGATGTGGTCAACGGCAAATGGCATCGGCGCCTTCGCCGAGGGAGGCTGTTCGCGGGTCTGGCTAACGCAACCCTCGGAAGGCGGTCGCCACGCAGGTGCGACGTACAACACTGGCAGCCACGAGGGACGTCACCTCCCGATCGGATTTTCGAGGCTCGAAGTCTAACACGGCTACGTAACGAGCAGCGGCGCCAGGCGTCGAAGATCGTCGGTCGGAGCACGGTCGGGGGTCGCCGTGAGTACGTTGACCGCCACGTGGTCGGCACCGGCCTCGTAATGCCGTTTCACCTTGCGCGCGATCTCCTGCTCGTCGCCCCATGCCACCAGCGCATCGAAGGCTCGGTCACTGCCCGGCGGCGCCAGCTCATCCTCGGGCCAGCCCAGCCGCATCAGGTTCTGGCGGTAGTTCTGCAGCGACAGGTAGGTGCGCATATAGATGTCGCCGGGAATGCGGGCCGCTTCACGGTTCTTGGCAATGGCGACCGCCTGCTCAGGGGCAAGCAGCCGGTCTGGTCCAAGGATGCTGCGGGCCTCCCGCGTGTGCTCGACCGGCACGCAATACGGATGGGCGCCGGCTGACCGCTCGCGGGCCAGTCCGAGCATCTTGATGCCGAGCGCCGCGAGCACGATCGGCGCGGGCAATTCGGGGACCGGCCCGCGGTAGGTCGCGGCATCGCGCTGAGCGGCCGTTCATACTCATGGCCGCGGGCCTTCACACTCGGGAGGTGACTGACGCCCAAACCCAGCACGAATCGGTTCGGCCAGGCTTCTGCGAGCGTTCGGCCGCCGTTCATCATCGCGGTCGGGTCTCGAGCCCAGATGTTGGCGATGCCGGTTGCGACTGTGATGTGACTGGTCGCTTCGAGGATGATGGCACAGGCGCCAAAGGGTTCGCGTCCGATGGATTCGCCGATCCAGATCGTGCCGAACCCCATCGCCTCGACCTCGGCGACGGCGCGCCGCAGGTCCGGCGTCGGTAGGTACGCCATCGAGCCGAGCCAGACGCCGGCCCGTCCGAGAGTTACGCCCGCGTGGTCTGCCGTGTGTGTTCCTTGATGAAGGCCAGCATCTGGCGCCAGGCGTCGTCCGAGGCCGCCTTGTGCTCTTCGAAGGTGCGGTCGAAGAACGAGTGCGGGGCTCCTTCGTAGACCACTTTCTGGTGGGGAACACCCGCCTGGGTCAGCTCTCGGTCGAACTGAACGAAATCCTCCGGAGTCGTGGCCTGGTCGTTGCCGGCCAGCAGCAGCAACAGGGGAGCCTTCATGTGTGGGATAACGTCACGGACACGGGAGGGCAGGCCGTAAAAGCCGATCGCCCCCTTGAGGCCAGGCTGCGTCGCAGACTGCCGCCATGACTGGGCGCCCCCAAAACAGAAACCGACGGTGAATACCGACTCCACTCCACCGCCGTCGGGCGAGCGCAGGTAGGCAATGCCGGCCGCGACATCGGCCGCGATCGCGTCCGGCGTCGTCTTTCCGATGGCGGCGCGCAAGTCGAAGCCGTCCGGCCGTTCCGACATACCGGCGGTCCGGTCGAGGTAATCAACGACCACCGCGTCGAGACCGGCCTGCGCGAACCGTCTCACGAGGTCCTTGTAGAACGGGTGCACACCTCGGGGATCGGGGATGACGACGACACCGGCGCCGCTGGGCGCGGCCGCCCGGGCCGCGTAAGCCCGGAAGCGATTGCCGTCGGCCGCCGTCAGCACCAGGTCGCCCTCGTCGGTAGAGCCGCCCATGATTGGCGGGAGCGGAGATCGGGCCGCATCTGTGTAGCACATGGGGACTTATTGTGGGCCTTCGCAAATGGGCTGTGCCTGCTTATGATGGAGGCACCGATCAGGAGGGGGGGTCATAGACATGTCTACCGCGGTAAAAGCGCCGCCAACCACGACCAGCCGTGATAGCCAATCGCCAGTGCTGGTGGCGATGGCGGACACGTTCATCGGGGGGATGGGTCACCCGGGATCGCCGATCCGGGTCGCTGCCTCGATGGAGGAAACCTTCGCGCGCCTGCCTTCCGAGTCGGACCGTCGGCGGCTGCGCCTGCTCGTCGGCATCCTGGGCCGCCGGTCCGGGACGTTCCTCCTGACCGGCCGCCCGGTCCCGTTTCACCGCTGGCCGCGCGAGCAGCGTGTCGCCATCATGTCGTCCTGGGCGATCAGCCGGCTGAGCTTCCGCCGCCAGCTCTTTCAGGTGTTCAAGCGCCTCTCGCTGCTGGCCTTCATCGGTGATACCGAGGATGACGGCACCAACCCGGTCTGGCCGGAGATCGGCTACCCGGGGCCGGTATCGGCACCGCCCCCGACACCGAAAAGTATCCGGACGACCACACTCGACGGTGACACGACGCTCACCTGCGACGCGGTCGTGATCGGATCGGGTGCAGGCGGCGGGGTCGTGGCGGGCGAGCTCTCGGCCGCCGGCAAGGACGTCATCGTGTTGGAGGAGGGTGGCTACTACAACGAGGCCGACTTTAACCAGCTCGAGCTGGCCATGATGCGCAAGCTGTACTTCCAGGGTGGATTCGCCGCCACCGCCGACGGGTCGATCGCATTGATCGCGGGTGGCTGTCTTGGCGGCGGCACCGTGGTCAACTACACGACCAGCTTTCGCAGTCCCGACTGGCTGCGACAGGAATGGGCCGATCGCTATGGTCTCACTGCCTTTGCGAGCGATGACTTCACCGCCTCCCTGGACGCCGTCTACGAACGCCTCGGCGTCAACCTCGATCACAGCCGGGTCAGCGCACGCGAGCGAGTGCTGGAACGCGGCCTTCGCAAGCTTGGCTGGCACGTCGATCACATGCCGCGCAATGTTCAGGGCTGCACGCAGGATGCCAGCTGCGGCTTCTGCAGTTATGGCTGCCAGATCGGCGCCAAGCAATCGACGCTCAAGACCTACCTGCTCGACGCCTACCGGCGGCGGGCCCGTATCGTCGTCAACTGCACCGTCGACCGCGTACTGATCGAGGACGGACGGGCGGTCGGCGTACGCGCCACCGTGCGCCAGCCTGAGATGCCGGCCTTCACCTTGATCGTGCGCAGCCGCGCCGTTGTGGCAGCGGCCGGTGCGATCGGGACGCCGGCGCTCCTGCAGCGCTCAGGCGTGCGATCGCCGGCGGTCGGGCGATGGCTCCGGCTGCATCCCGGCGTCGCGGTTCTGGGCGTGTTCGACCAGACGCTTCGACCATGGGAGGGCAGTCTTCAAGCGGTCTACTCGGACGAATGGATCAACCTCGATGGTCAGTACCACGGCGTGAAGCTCGAGTCGGGGCCGATGCATCCGGCGATCCTCGCGCATGCGATACCGTGGCGGGATCCGACCCAGTACCAGCGGCTGATGCGTTTGCTCCCCAACATGTCCGTGCTTGCGCCGCTCGTACGTGACCACGGCGGCGGGCGCGTCACGGCGCGAGATGGAGCCGCGCGCGTCGATTATCGACCCGCGGCAAACGACCTCGCTGACCTGCGACACGGTATCAAGGCGGCCGTCCAGGTCATGGAGGCAGGGGGCGCGCGAGAGATTTTCACCGGGCAGAGTGCGTATGTCGCCTACCGGCCGGGTCAGCGTGGCGGCATCGAGGGGTTCATGAACGAGGTCGACCGCCACGGCTACGGCCCGGGCCAGATGGGCTACTTCAGCTTCCATCAGATGGGGTCCAGCCGGATGGGCAACGACCCGGCCACGTCGGTGGTCGGTCCCGATCACGAGGCCCACACCGTCAAGGGTTTGTTCGTCGCCGACGGGAGTGCGTTTCCCAGCGCGTCCGGCGTCAATCCCATGATCACCATCATGGCGATGGCCCACCGTGCGTCCCGCTTCATCGCGGCGGCCTGCTGACGTGCCCACGCAATGGCTCCCACTGTTCCCGTTGAACGTCGTGCTCTTCCCGCACATGCCCCTGCCGCTCCACATCTTCGAGCCGCGCTACCGGCAGATGATCGCGGAGTGCCTCGAAGAAGGCCATAGCTTCGGCGTGGTCGCCATCCGGGAGGGAAGTGAAATCGGGCCGGCGACACCCTACGACGTGGGCACCCTGGCGAAGATCGTGCGCATCGATCGACTCGATGACGGTCGCATGAATCTGCTGGTGATGGGCGCGTCGCGCTTTGCGATCGTACGGACGGCTGACGATCGCCCCTACCTGCGGGGCGAGATCCGAATCATCCCGGAGACCGGCGACGACCTCGACGCCACCGCGCGCCTTACCGAGATCACCGCGATCACGTTCCGGCAGTACTCCAACCTGCTGCGCCAGCTCGTCGGTCAGAAGCCCGACGAAGCCGAACCGCCGATGGAGCCGGAGCTGCTCTCCTACCTGATCGCGGCCGCGCTCAACCTGCAGGTACCCGAGAAGCAAACGCTGCTCGCCGAAGCACGCACCGACGCTCGCCTGCTGCTGGAGCTGCGCCTGCTGCGCAAGGAGATCGCGCTGCTCAAGCAGATGGTCGCCCACGCCGCGACCGCGGCGAAAGTCAAGACCTCTCTGAACTAGCGGCCCTTGGGCCGCCGCGCCACCGCCCGGTTAGTTCGTGTGTAAGTCGACGACGAGCCGCCAGGCGTAGGAACCCGTAGCCGGAAGGGTGAATGCCGTCACGCGAACCGGTCGAGTCAGGTCGATGGTGATGACGCCGTCGGCTCCCTGCTGCACGGCGGGCTCGATCCCGGCGACCTGGTAGCTCTGGATCCCGCTGACCGGGACGCCCGCGGCCGTTGTGCTCTGGAACGTCACCGCAATATGGAGGTCATCGGGCTTGGTGACCACCATGGTTGGTAATCCGCCGCCGCGAATGTCGAAGACCAGCCGCGTGTAGCCGGCAACCGCGGTCCCCGGGCGGATGCGAAAGACGGTCCCGCCGCTCACGCCATTGCCGAACGTAAAGAGCACCGGGGCACCAGGGGCGGCGGTCGGGGTGAGGCTCTGGCCCGGTGAGACCGAGGCTCGGACGGTTGCGGAAGGTCGAACACCAGCGGTCGCTGTAACCCTTGCCGCCGTGGCGCGCCCGGTCACGACCCTGGACAGCCAGCCACCCTCGTAGAGCACGGCGGCCAGCAGGACGCAGGCCGCGGCGCCCAATCCGACCGCGATCCGCATGGCGTTATCCGGCTTTTGCGGCGTGACCGGCGTTGCCACCTCAGCGTCCTGATTGAAGGGAAGCGACGGCTCCTCGTCGACCGTACCCTCATTGGTGAGCGCCGGGGCGGCGTCCCACCGTGACGGCTCAGTCTCAACGGGCTCCGGTTGTCGCGCCCATTCATCAGGCTCCGCTTGCGTGGCCCACCGATCGCGCTGGGCCTCGCGATGCGAGTCGACCGGCACCTCTCGAAATGATTCGGGGAACGCTTCCGGCTGCGGCGGCGCGGGTAATTCGGGCTCCACCACCGCCTCCACCGGGTCCGGTTCTGTGGGCGGCGGCTCGTAAAACGGAATCGGCTGGATGGGCTCGGCCGGTCTCATCGACTCGATCTCTTCCGGCTCGACCATCGTCGGATAAAGCGGTTCCGGCATCGGGGAGAGTCGAGTCGGATGATCCTGGACCGGTTCGTCCCGGAAGATCTCGCGCTCCAGTTCGGTCAGGAGATCGGGAAGGCTGCTGACCTCGGGGCGCATGGCCGGTGGCAACTCGGTGGGCGCGGGAACCGTGGGCACCGGCGTCGCTGGTGCGATGTCGTAGGCGCGTGATCCCGCTTCCGCCCGCATCCGATCAGGCACCGACAGCGCGAAGGCTTCATCCATTGCGGCTGAGCCCACCGCGGCGTTCGGCAGGCGCCCCACCCGCAAGAGCATCTCGCGGAAGTCTTCGACCCGCTCGCGGCAGGCTTCACACCGCCGCAGGTGGTCGCGGGCCCACTCCAGGTCCTTGCCATCGAGCCGGTCGTCGAGAACCGCGCTGGGAGAGATCCGAGTGCAGCGGTTGCGATCAAAACTTGATGTAGTCATAAATCTCCCCGAACTCCGCACGGCTACGGTCGAGCGCGTGCACCAGCTTACGCGGCGCGACGTCGACCACCTCGGCAAGCTCGTCGTACGAGAGCTTGACGAAATCACGGAGCAGAATCATCACGCGCGCCTCGAAGGGGAGGGCGCTCAGCGCCCGTTGCACCGTGTCCCGGCGGAGCGCGCGGCGCGCCTCCGATTGCGGAAAGCCCGCCAGGGTAACCTGTTGGGCGCGGCGCCGGCGAAACCACCGGCGGGGCCGAAGCGACTGACGGCTGAGCTCGGTAGCGGCGCGAAGCACGTCCGCTCGACGCATCCCTTCACTCGATGGCCGGTGGCGCAAGCCGTCGGCAATCTGGCGAAATGCAGCGCAGGTGATGGCGGCGGCACCATCGATGTCATCCGTGAGTCGGGCGACATAGTTGAGGACAACAGGAAAGTCCGAATAGAACTCGCGTTCCACGGATACGGCCCGAGCGCGGAAGGCTGGCGCTTCGACGTGTACCTGATCCATTAGTTGGACGTTGGGCGGATGCCTGCAGTGTAGTCAGGCAGCATCAATTCGTCAACTCGACCATGTCTCCGATCTGGTAGAGCCCGGCCAGGGCCTCCCGCTCGCTCGAAAAGACCCCGACCGGCATCCCGATATCGGCCACAAAGACGCGCCCCGCATTCGTGCTTGCCCGCAGCCCGGCCTTGGGTGCGACCAGGGTCACGGTGACGGCCGCTCGCACGGCGTCCTCCCAGCCCGCGCCGCTATCCGCGTCTAAGCCGGACGGCACATCGATGCCCACGATCGGCACCTGGCTCGCATTCATGGCCTCGATGATGCCGGGGGCGGGGTCGCGAAGCGGCAGGCGGATCCCGATGCCGAACAAGCCATCGACCATGATGTCGGCGGCTCGATCGATGCCCTCCGGCGCCGCCAGCAGGGGGATGCCCAGGCGTCCGATGGTCACGGCATGACGGGCGGCCAGGCTGTTCGGGTCACGGGAGGCCACGATCGACGCGCGAACGTGCGCCCCGCGTTGATGAAGGAAACGGGCCGCGACCAGCGCATCGCCGCCGTTGTTGCCCGACCCCGCAACGACCGTGACGCGTTGCCCGCGCACCCCGTCGACGAACCTATCGACGAAGCGCGCGACCTGCCAGCCCGCCACCTCCATCAGCTGGATCGGCTCGATCTCGAATCGTAAACGCGCTTGCTCGTCCGCCTCGCGCAATGCGCTGGACGAGATCGTCGGCACCTGGTTCCAGGCGACCGCGGGCCAGGTCACGTCACCAGCAGCGTTTCGCCCGGAGCGGTATGCAAGCGGCTGGCCGCCGACCCCTGGCGGAGTGCAAACTCGATGCGACCGCTGCTGCCGACGAGCGCGACCAGTTCGTTGGGCTGGGCGTCCTCGTAGGTCTCGACGGTTCGGACTGGCGCCCCGTTGATCACCTTGATCCGTGCCAGCGCCCGGATCGGTAGGTTGGTGATGACGTTGCCGAAGTGATCGCAATGCAGCACCTGGGCCCGCCATGCCTCACCCACCTTCGACGCCCAGGCGTCGGCAAGGCGCAGCGGCTCCTGTTGACGCGGGGTGCCCAGCTCGGCCAACGCGGCGCCCGCCGCGAGCCGCGCCGCCACTGGACCAAAGACGTCGCGCCCGTGAAAGGTCGGGGCCGCCTCCGGCGGGGTCGCCAGCGCCACCGTCTCGCTGATGGGCTCAGTGAGGAAGGTGAAGAGGCCATTGTCGGGTCCGACAAAGAAGTGGTCCGCGGCCTTGAAGGCGATCGCCTTCCGGTCCGTGCCCACGCCGGGGTCGACGACCGCCACGTGCACGCTCCCCACCGGGAAACTTCGCCAGGCGCTATCCAGCAGGAAGGCGCCCTGCAGCACCGCGAACGGTCGAACGCCGTGGCTGAGGTCGATGATGGTCGTTTTTGGATGCATCGTTAGGATGGCGCCCTTCATCGCCCCGACGTAGGCGTCGTCGAGGCCGAAGTCCGTCAGCAGCGTCACGATGCCGCTCGGCTTCATGCCGCCATGCTATCGGCTGGGGCCAGCCGACAACGGGACGGGCGAAAACAAAAGAGCCGCCCTTTCGGGCGGCTCCTTCTTCAGCCTCGCGGCCTAGTAATCCGGCATCGAAGGCGCGGGCGCGGCCGGCTTCTTCTCCGGGATGTCCGAGACGAGCGCCTCGGTCGTCAGCAGCATGGCGGCGATGCTGGCCGCATTCTGCAGCGCCGAGCGGGTGACCTTGGTCGGGTCGACGATGCCGGCCTTGATCATGTCGGTGTACTCGCCCTTGTTGGCGTCGAAGCCCTGGCCCTTCGGCAGGCTCCTGACCTTCTCCACCACCACAGAGCCTTCCCAGCCGGCGTTGTTGACAATCTGACGCAGCGGCTCCTCGAGCGCGCGGCGGACCAGCGCGACGCCGGTCGCCTCATCGCCCGAAAGCTTGAGGTTGTCGAGCGAGCTCTGCGCGTGCACCAGCACCGCACCGCCGCCGGGCACGATGCCCTCCTCGACCGCGGCCCGGGTGGCAGACACGGCGTCCTCCATCCGGTGCTTCTTCTCCTTGAGCTCGGTCTCAGTCGGGGCGCCAACCTTGATGACGGCGACGCCACCGGCCAGCTTGGCCAGCCGCTCCTGGAGCTTCTCCTTGTCCCAGTCCGAGGTCGTCTTATCGATCTCGGCCTTGATCTGGTTGATGCGGCCCTTGATCTGCTCCGGCTTGCCGGCACCTTCGACGATCGTGGTGTCGTCCTTGGTGATGGTCACGCGGCGGGCCTTGCCCAACTGGTTAAGCTGCACGGAATCGAGCTTGAGCCCGAGTTCCTCGGAGACCACCTGGCCACCGGTGAGGATGCTGATGTCCTCGAGCATGGCCTTGCGGCGATCACCGAAGCCCGGCGCCTTGACGGCGACGGCGGTGAAGGTGCCGCGCAGCTTGTTGACGATGATGGTGGCCTGCGCCTCGCCCTCGACGTCCTCGGCAATGATCAGCAAGGGCTTGCCGCTCTGCACCACCTTCTCCAACACCGGCAGGAGGTCGGCGACCGCGGAGATCTTCTTGTCCGTGATCAGGATGAAGGGATCCTCCAGGACCGCCTCCATGCGGGTCGCGTCCGTCACCATGTAGGGCGAGATGTAGCCCTTGTCGAACTGCATGCCGTCGACGAGCTTCAGCTCGTCCTCGATGCCGCGCGACTCCTCGACGGTGATGACGCCGTCCTTTCCAACCTTTTCCATCGCGTCGGCGACCATCTCGCCGATTTTGGGATCGCCGGACGAAATCGTCGCGACCTGGGCGATCTTCTCGCGATCAGCGATCTGGACCGACTGCTCCTTGATCGCCT
The DNA here is from genome assembly GCA_005882045.1 of Chloroflexota bacterium. Classification (GTDB taxonomy): domain Bacteria; phylum Chloroflexota; class Dormibacteria; order CF-121; family CF-121; genus CF-13. The sequence goes on from VBHO01000072.1 coordinate 9,665, forward strand.
TGACGACTTCGTCGACCGCCTTCTGGATGCCGATTTTCAAGAGCATCGGGTTGGCGCCGGCGGTTACGTTGCGCAGGCCCTCGCCGATGATCGCCGCGGCCAGCACGACCGAGGTCGTAGTGCCGTCACCCGCGATGTCGTTGGTCTTGCTCGCGACTTCTTTGACGAGCTGAGCCCCCATGTTTTCGAAGGGATCCTCCAGCTCGATCTCCTTCGCAATCGTTACGCCGTCGTTGGTGATCGTCGGGGAACCGAATTTCTTGTCGAGTACGACGTTACGGCCTTTGGGGCCGATGGTAATTCGAACCGCGTCGGCGACTTTGTCGACGCCATGCTTCAGCGCGGAGCGGGCGTCGGCATCGTAGACCAGTTGCTTCGCCATTGATCGTCCTCCTTCCTGCTTGTGATGTGTGGGCAACGTGCCAGTATTTACGGGGCGGTAGCCACCGAGCATTTTAGCACTCCTTAGCACCGAGTGCTAGCAGTCGGCCTGGGCGAGCGCCAGCCCGAGAGTAGCTCCCTCCCCCGCTCGCGGGAGAGGGTCGGGGTGGGGGCGTGCCCTCGATAGAATGAAAGACGCCCGCCGCTGCGGCCCACCGCCGATGAGCATTTCTGGACCTCCCGCCCCCACCCGCCGCGTCGGCCGAGCTATGGCCTGGGGCGTTGCCATCGGCGTCGGGGCCGTCGTCCTGCGCGAGCTGGTTCGGCCTCGCGAGCAGTCGGCCCTCCTGATCGATTGGGATCGGGTGGAGCAGATCGCTCTGGCCCGTTCTGGCGAGGCCGACGATCCGCCGGCCGATCTCAGCCGAGATCAGACCTACCAGCAGATTGCCGCCGAACTCGAGCCCCAGCTCACGCAGGCGCTCGGGCCTGGTTCGGCGGGGTCGGGTGTACGTGTTTACCCCGGATTGATCGCGGTTGGGCGCCGGCAGTGGGTGCGGTTTAACATTCGGATCTTTCGCCAGATGTTCGAGCCACTCGAGGGCCTCCAGCAACTGATCCCAGGGTCGCTCCTCCTCAGCTTCGGGCAAAAGGGCCTGACCCGCTACCTCGGGTTGATGCTGGGGCTGCTGGCCCGCCGCGTCCTCGGCCAGTACGACCCTGCCCTGCTCGGCCGGGAGCCAGTCGACACCTCCTCGCTAATCCTGGTGGAACCCAACGTCCAGGCCTGGGGGCAAAAGGACAAGCTGCCGGTCGACGAACTGCGTCGCTGGCTGGCGATGCACGAAATGACGCACGCGTGGGAGTTCCGAGCGCATCCCTGGCTGCAGCCCTACCTCGAGGGGCTGCTCAAGCAGGTGCTGGTCGGCGGGCTGGCGGACGGCCGCCGGCCCAGCCGCCTGGAGCTGATCCGCACACTGACGATCGGGATGGGACAGCAGTGGAAGGCGATCGCCAAGCTGCAAGCGGTGATGAGTCTGCTCGAGGGCTACAGCAACCTGGTGATGAACGACATCGGTCGCCGCGAACTACCGCACTTCGCCCTCCTTGAAGGTGCCTATCGTCGCCGGCAGGAGCAGCGCACGCCGCTGGAGAAGGCCTTTCTCCGGCTGACCGGGCTCGAGATGAAGATGCGCCAGTACGTCATCGGCGAAAAGTTCTGCCGCGAGGTCCGCGACGCCGGCGGGCAAGAACTCCTGAGCCGCGTGTGGGAGGGGCCCGAATGGCTGCCCACCATGGCGGAGATCCAGCGCCCCCAGCTGTTCATCGACCGCGCCCGATCCCGGTGAAACCTCAGCCACTTTCCACCTCCCGCTGCGTGGGTGGGCGGGGATTCTCGCTCCCCCACTTGCGGGGGAGGGTCGGGGTGGGGGCCGTGGTCGCCCTCCTACTCACCGGCTGCGGAGCCGAGGCCGTGCCGAGTCCGGCGGCGACCAGCTCACAGCTCCAGGCCGAGGTGGTGGCGACCGAGATGGTGGTCGGCAACCAGCAGCGGGTTCCGATCGGCGTCACCGACCACAACACCCCGGTGAACGATGCCACCGTCCACGTTCGCTCCTTCGTGCTCAACGGAAATACCGGCGTATTCAAAGGTGAGTCCGACGCTCCCTTCAAAGGCCAGGGATTGGAGGGCGGCGGCACCTACGTGGCGCACCTGACCTTCGATAAGCCTGGCGACTGGGGCGTGGAGGTGACAGCCTCTCGGCCGAACGGCGCCCACACGACGGTACGACTCCCGATGAATGTGATCGCGCTGCCCGTGGTGCCGGGGGTTGGGCAGGCGGCGCCGGCGACGCACAATCCGACCGTCAGGGATGTGAGTGACGTCGAGACCATCGACTCCGGCCGGCCACCCGACGACATGCACCAGTTGTCGATCGCGGATGCCATCCAGCAGCACCGGCCCGCGCTGGTGGTCTTCGCCACCCCGGCGTTCTGCGTGAGTAGAGCCTGCGGACCCGAGGTCAAGGTCGTCCAGAGTCTGGAGCCCGCTTATCGAGACCGGCTGGCCTTCATTCACGTGGAGATCTACCGGGACTTCAAGCCGGATCCATCAAAGAAGCAGCTAGCGCAGGCCGTTATCGACTGGCGGCTGCAGACCGAGCCCTGGATCTTCCTGATCGATTCGAAGGGGATCATCCAGGCCCGCTTCGAAGGGCCGACCGCGACCGACGAGGTCAAGGCCGCCATCGACCAGTTGCTCCACTAGACGCTTTACATCTCCTTACCCGGCCGTGGGCGGTCCGTTGCCCTGACCTTACGTGATCGGTGATACGGTCGCGGCAAGATGGCCGACATGATGTTCGATCTGGTCTGTCAGCACTGCGGCCGGCGCGAGCAGCGCCGGTGGGAAACCCGAAAGAGCGTGACCGTCACCTACTGCACGTTCTGCAAGCACGGCATGTCCGTGGTCGGCATCGCCTTCTTCGCCCCCCACGCCGAGCAGGCCGCTGCGTAGGGCCTTCGACGCTAGTCGACCTCGATCAGGAGCTGGCCTTCCTGTACCGTCTCGCCCTCCCGGGCGTGGATCTTCGCCACCCGCCCGGCTGAGGGGGCAGTGACCGGGATCTCCATCTTCATCGACTCCAGGATCATGAGGGTCTCGTCGGCCTGGACCTGCTGTCCTTCGCGGACCACAATCTTCCACAGATTGCCCGCAAGTTCGGCCTTGATCTGCACGCGGCCGATTGTCTCACGCGCAACTCGGGTAAGATGTCGACGATTTGCGTAAGAAACGTAGCTACCCAAAGAAGCGCGGCGGTCCAACCACGCTGCGCCCTGGCATCGACACGCTGGAAGCCAAGGAGACCCCGGCCGGCAAAGAGGAGACCATCGAGATGGACGCCGAGGTGGTCGAGCCGCTGCCGAACGCCATGTTCAAGGTCAAGTTGCAGACCGGCCAGACGATCCTCGCCTACACCTCCGGCAAGATGCGCAAGTTCTACATCCGCATCCTCATCGGCGACCGGGTGCGAGTGGACCTCTCGCCCTACGATCTGACGCGCGGCCGGATCATCTTCCGCTACAAGTAAGTCGCCGCGCTACCCTGAGGAGAGCGCCATGGCGTGGCTCTACATCTTGATCCTGCTGCTGCTGGCCGCCGGGCTCGTCGGAGCCTATCGGCTGCTTGGGACCCCCTCACGCCTGGCGGCGCGTGACTACAACATCGTCCTTGCCGACGTGGCCACGACCGTGGAGCGGGCGGCCGGACAGCTCCGGCAGGCGCTGGACGGCGAGCCCGGACGACTGGAGGATGCGGCCGCCGCCAGCCGGAAGATCTTCCAGACCGGCTACTACCAGACGCTCCGGCTGCGGCCCACGACCGGTCCCGACAACGGCGCCGCCGCGCGTGCCGAACTGGGCCGGGCCTGCGAGGCATACGACTGGGCGAGCCGGATGATCGGGAGCGAGAGCGTGCACAACCCGCTCATCCTCGCGGCGGCTCGGCGGCTCCTCGACGCGGGGGACGCCGCGCTCAGGCAGGCGGCGCTGGAGTTACCGCCGGTGGTTTCGACGCCGCGCGAAAGTATCGCACCGTAGCGTCGAGGCCGGCTTCCAGGCTGGTCGACGGTCGCCAGCCCATCACCTTCTGGATCTTGCGCGCATCGACCACCGAGCGCCGCTGCTCGCCGGGCAGTGCGGGGCCGTGGACCTCGGGCTGGTTGTTGCCGGAGAGGCGTTTCAACCCCTGGAAGATCGCGTTGATGTCGGTCTCGACGCCGGTACCGACGTTGAACGATCCCACCACATCCGAGGTCAGCGCGCGCGCGTTCGCCTCGGCGACGTCGCCCACGTAAATGAAATCGCGCGTCTGCTTGCCATCGCCGTTGATGCGCGCCGTCTCATTGTTGAGCAGGCGCTGCGCGAAGATGGCCACCACGCCGGCTTCGCCGTGCGGGTCCTGCCGTGGCCCATAAACGTTGGCGTAGCGAAGGGCGGCGTACGAAAGTCCGTGCAACGCGTGAAAGGTTCGCAAGTAGACCTCGGCGGCGAGCTTGGAGGCGCCATAGGGGGAGACCGGCAGCGTCGGGTAATCCTCCGGGGTCGGGATCACGTCGGCATCACCGTAAAGCGCACCGCCGGTTGAGGCGAAGAGGAAGCGCCGCACGCCGTGGCGAACGCTGGCTTGCAACAGAGTCACCGTCCCCAGCACGTTGACGCTGGCGTCGAACCCGGGGTCCTCAACCGAACGACGAACGCTAGCCTGCGCCGCTTCGTGCAGCACGGCCTCGGGCCGCTCGATCTTGAAGAGCTCGTCGAGCCATGGAGACTGTATATCCATCTGGTAAAAACGGGCCGCCGGGTTCAGGTGCCCGACGTGGCCGGTGGAGAGGTCATCCAGGATCACGACCTCGTGCCCGCCACTGAGGAGCCGATCGGCCAGGTGTGACCCGATAAAGCCGGCGCCGCCCGTGACCAGGACCTTCATCGGCGGTGGCTCAGCAGGAAGACGATCAGGCCGACCGCGATCAGGCTCCAGTAGCTGATCAGGCGGTCGAGGATCGCGACCGACAGCGCCTGCGAGGCGCTCAGGCCGAAGAAGACGAGCACGGCGATGATCCCACCCTCCACCAGTACCAGCCCGCCCGGAAGCGCCGGAATGGTGGTGAGCAACGACGCGACCAGCGCGATGAACATGATCTGGGCGAGGCTGAGCGAGATGTGAAGCGGCAGTGCCTGGACGACCAGGAAGAGGCGAGCGGACTCAGCCATCCAGACCAGCACCGTGAGCCCGAGCAACAGGGGGAGGCGTCCGGCGAAGGCGCTCAACAACCCGTGCTTGAAGCGGGCCGCCTGGTCGCGAAGTCGCTCGGGAAGGAAGCGCGAGAGGCGCCCCTCGCTGTAGCGGATGACCAGCAGGCCGGCGATCAAGCCGGCGGCAATCACGAGCCCGACGATGAATGCCGGCACGAATCGCTCGGGGACGGAAGCGCGAAAGCTGAGGAGGCCGCTGACCAATAGCAGGCTCATCAGCACGAGGAAGTCGAGCGCGCGCTCGCTGAAGATGGTGCCAAGTCCC
>VBHO01000056.1:0-3168 GCA_005882045.1 Chloroflexota bacterium
CACGGATTTGGTTGTTGTGAACCTCAAGCAGCTGGTGCCAGCGCTGGTCCCCAACCTCGCTGGCGCGCCTGGTCGAACCAACAATGTCCGTAAAGAGCAACGTGGCCAGGATGCGGTCGGGCTCGATTGACGTAGCCGCCCCGGTCAGAAACTTCTGAATCTCGTCGACGACGGCGTCGTAGTCCCCGGCCCAGAAGGCGTGGTCGTCGCCAGAAAGCTCGACGAACCGAGCTCCCGGTACCCTTTTCGCAAAGTAGCGTCCACCCGCAATGGGAAAGATATCCCCGGTTCGATGGAGGACGAGGGTGGGCACCCGGATCGTCGGAAGTATCTCCGAGACGTCGGCCTGCTTGGCGGCCTCGATCAGGGCGCGCGCCATGGCCGGACTTGCGCCGGCGCGTTCGTAGACGGCCCAGAAGCCTTTACGGAGTTCGCCGCGCACACTAGGGGCAAGAACGTTTCCGAGGCGCCCTTCGCCCCAATGTGCAACGACGTCGTCAAACGCGGCAACCACGTGCTCGTACTCTTTGAGCCTAATGCCGGCCTCGTCAAGGGTTTCTTTCGAAGGGTGGCCGGTGGCGTAAGAGCCGTAGACTATCAATCCACTCGTTCGCTCGGGCCAGGTGGCCGCGAACAGGGCGCAAGTGAGCCCACCTTCAGAAAAGCCAAGCAGAGCAGCGCGGTCGCAGCCGGCCGCATCGAGGACGCAGCGAACATCCGCGATCCGCTCCTCCAGCGTCGGAACGTGAGGGATCGGATCCGAGAGGCCAGTGCCTGGCTTATCGAAGAGCACAAGGCGGGTGAAGGAAGCGAGGCGTGAGAGGAACCGGCTGGAGCCTAGATCCGTGCATTGCAAATCCAGGTGAGACATGAAACCGGGTACATAGACGAGCCAGGGCCCGCTCGAACCGACGACCTGATAGGCAATGCTGAGCTCCCCCTTACGGGCGTACCGCGTCTGCGGCTGCTTCACGCAGTGAGCTTAAGACTGCCGAGGATGAATTCAACGACCCCAACCGGACAAGTTTCGAACCCCAGCTGAATTCAGACGTGGCAATCTGGCTCGCCGGTGCCCCGACTGGCTCACGGTCGCACCGAAGCGACCTCGAGCTAAACGTAGCATCAAGCCCTTTGGGATCTACGTCTGTGTCCGCTCATCGCGTATCGCCATAGCACGACCGATCATCAATGCGACACCGTCATTCATTTTGGTGGGTATCAGTCGCACCTCTGGATGCTGCTTAGCCCAGACGCGAAACACCTCATCGGCGAAGCCCTGGCCCACCGACTCCACCTTATCGAAGTCAAGTTCTACTTCAGCGAAACGCTCAAGCCCCGCAAGGAGACGCTTTGCTTCCGACCGACTCACGAATGACGAGCCGTGCTCGAAGAGTTTGACCCGGACGTACGAGCGGCTGAACCCGAGTTCCTGGTCCGTGAAAGGCCGAAAGACATCCTCTAGACGCCGCGTCGTGGCGGCATCGACCTCAAAGATTGCGAGCGTCCCAGGTGCGTAGCTGCTACTGCCCAGGGCGAAGTCCCCTCGACGGTTGTCCACGGTCCAACGGAGTCCGTTTGCCTGAAGGTCGAAGTAGTCGACGGCGCGAGACGTGAAGAACAGTCCTTCGCCGCTATGCCGGTCGGGTTGGGTAGTGACCTTCCCCTTAGACAGCTCAGCGAGTGCAGATCGATGGTCCGGTAGGGCCCTCTCAATCCGTATACGCTCAAATGCTCCAATGCCGTCGTCTCCGATCTCCGCCCGCAGCAGGTCCGCGCGAGCCTCCCAGCGGATGCCTACCTTGGTGCCGCCGGAGTGGTCGATGGCGTTGTTGACGAGTTCCGTAAATGCGTAGCGGGCGATGTCTACCGCCTGTTTTGTGGCATGCCGCGGCGGCGCCTCGGCTTCCAAGCGGTCCCAGACCTTGTCCTCCTCAAGCCCGACAAGCGGAAGCTCGAGCGCGACTCGCAAATCGCGGCGTCGTCGGAAAGCCGCTCGAGCCTCGGCTAAGTCGAACAAACGATGACCGCCGGGTGTCACCTTGTAGGGGATCACTCCGGCGTCTGCGAGCTTCCGGATATAAGTGGGGGAAACACCGAGGTCGCGGGCGACCTTCCCGATGCGCACAGTTCGGAGGGGAGAATCCCCAGCCAAATCTACACCTCTACCGCTGCTTCGAGCCACAACGAGGGTAGATTATAGCTCTCAATCTACACTAGCGAAGGGGGGCAAACTTGCACGGTCCGCCCCGCCAAACTACACGTTATTCCTGAATCCACGCTACGCCGGGGGCCTTGCCGAGTCCCCCTGGAACCAATCCATTCTAATAGCCAGCGGCGGACGCGTCGCCGGTATTCGCTGTAGTCGGAGCCGAACCGCTCTCCGAGATACCGCGCCTCGCGCCGGATTACTCCCCGATCAACAATCACAAGGACGGCAGGCAGCAGGATCAATGGCCAGCGAGCGCCGGGCTACCGGCGGGGAAGCGTCGCAGACGGCCTTCACCTTCGACTGCGACCGCTGTCGTGTAGGTCCTGAAGACCGCCTTGTCACCCCACGTGACATACTGGACGGCAAACCGTCGGCTCGCGAAGCTAGAGGAGGCGAAGCCATGGCCAAGACGATGGCCGAAGAGTCGGCATCCCAGGCAAAGACCAAGTTTGTCGTCGAGGGCGACTACTTCGAGGCGTGCAGCTGCAAAGTGATGTGCTCGTGCATCTTTCTGGCGCCTGCCACGGAGGACCACTGCGACGTATTCATCGGCTGGCATGTGACCAACGGGCACATGGGCAACGTTGACCTCAAGGGACTGAATGCCGCGCTCGTGGTCCACTCGCCCAAGCAAATGACTGACGGCGGCTGGAAGCTCGCGCTCTACACGGACGAGCGGGCCACCAAGGAACAGTCCGAAGCGCTTGCCGGCGTCTTCTCCGGCGGAGCGGGCGGCCACCTGGCGAACCTCGGCCCACTGGTCGGGAGCGTCGCCGGCGTCACGAGCGCTCCTATCACCTTCGAAAAGCGCGATGGCAAACGGCGACTGCAGGTCGGTCGTTACCTCCAGGGCGAGATCGAAGAACTAAAAGGCGGCGACGGTCAGAACCCCGCCGTCATAACAAATGCTCCCTTTGGCGCCCTAACCCAGCCCGTCCGCAAGGGCAAGGCCGGCATCG
>VBHO01000056.1:3233-3712 GCA_005882045.1 Chloroflexota bacterium
AAAGCCACCGTCGTGGTCAGCCGATCCAGCTCGGACCGCTTGCGGCGCCAGCGCAACGTCCTCCTGGCTTCGCTGTTGACGCTGGCGGCCATATCGTGGGTGGTAGTCATGCGACAGGCTGGCGTGACGGGCAGCGCAAGTCCGACAATGGCAATGACCATCCCGCTGTTTCTCGTCGCTTGGGTGGCCATGATGATGGCGATGATGTTCCCGACCGCTGCGCCAATGATCTTGATGTTCGCTGCGGTGTCGGCCGGGAAGAAGCAGCGGGGCCAGCCGTTCGTCCCCACATGGATCTTCGTTGGCTCCTACCTGCTGGTTTGGATCGCGTTCGGCCTACTTGCCTATGGCGTCGGAGTCGGTGTCGACGCCCTGTCCAGGGAATCCATGTGGGTGATGAACAACGCGAGCCGTGTCGGCGGGATTCTTCTGCTGGCCGCTGGTCTGTACCAGCTTTCGCCGCTGAAGAATCTCTGCCT
>VBHO01000057.1 GCA_005882045.1 Chloroflexota bacterium
GACGATGACGATCGCGATCAAGAAGAGCAGGGCGTTGAGGCCCAGCAGGAAGAGGCTGAGGCCATCGACCCCGAGGTGATAGCTGATGCCCAGGGAGGGAATCCATCGCAGCGATTCCTCGAACTGCAGGTGGAGGTTGCCGACTCCGTGCTGGAATCCGCCGATGACCGCCAGCACCAGTACCAGGGTGATGACGGCGCTGAGCACGCCAAGCTGCTTGACCACGCGGCGAACTTCGCCCGGCGTCAGCGCCACCAGCAGCGCTCCCGCGAGCGGGATCACCAACGACAGCGTCAACCAGGGCACGCTGCCGGGCAGGGTGTACCAGCTCATCCGCCCAGCCTCACCGGCAGGTAGCCGAGGAAGGCGGCCACCACCAGCACGACGCCGATCGCACCGCCCAGCGTCCAGAGCGCGTAGGTGCCGACCCGACCGGTCTGGATGAGGCGGAACTCTCGCGCCTCGAGCAGGAAGAAGTCCGCCACCCCGTTGACCGCCCCGTCGATGACGCGCGGCTCGACGATGTCGTTGAGGAAGCGGGCCAGCGCCAGGCCCGGACGAACGAAGACGCGGTCGTAGAGCTCATCGACGTAGTACTTGTGCTCGACCAGCGTATGGATCGGACCAAGTCGCGCTCGCCAGACGAGCGCCAGATCCGGGCGCCGGGCGTGCAGCAGGTAGGCGGTCAAGAAGCCGACCAGAGCGACCAGCACCGACAGCGCGGCCAGCCCGATAAAGGCGCCCGCCCCCACCTCGACCGCATGGCCGAAGACCGGCGACAGGAAGCTCGCCACCGGCACGTAGCCGCCAACGACCGCGCCCACCGCCAGGATGATGATCGGCACCGTCTGGACCGGCAGCGCCTCATGGAGATGACGGTCATCGTGCGAGAGCCATTCCCAGCCGAAGGCGATGAAAAAGAGCCGGAACATGTAGTAGGCGGTCAATCCGGCGGTGATCAGCGCGATGACGCCGAGCCAGAACTCGGCGCCGGGCGCGCTCAGAGCTGCCCGGATGATCTCGTCCTTGCTGAAGAAGCCCGCGAAGAGTGGGAAGCCGCTGATGGAGAGGGTGCCGATCAAGAAGGTCCAGAAGGTGATCGGGAGGCCGGCCCGCAGATTGCCCATGTGACGGATGTCCTGGTCATCGTGGAAGGCGTGAATCACGTTGCCGGCGGCCATGAAGAGGAGCGCCTTGAAAAACGCGTGGGTCATGAAATGGAACATGCCGGCGGCGTAGGCACCGATCCCCACCGCCAGGAACATGTAGCCGATCTGACTCATGGTGGAGTAGGCGAGGATTCGCTTGATGTCCACCTGCGAGGTGCCGATGGTGGCCGCGAACAACGCGGTGAGGCCTCCGATCACAGCGACCGTGGCGGCCGCTGCTGGCGCCCAGTCGTAAAGCAGATGCATGCGCGCCACCAGGTAGACGCCCGCGGTCACCATGGTGGCGGCGTGGATCAGCGCGGAGACCGGCGTGGGGCCTTCCATGGCGTCGGGAAGCCAGGTGTGGAGCGGCAGCTGGGCGGATTTCGCCACCGCCCCGAGTAGCAGCAGCAGGCAGATGGCGGTGATGACAACCCCCCCCTTGGGCAGCTGGTGGACGCGGGAGAAGAGACCCTGGTAATCGAGCACCCGCAGGTTGAGGAAGATCAGGAAGGCGGCGAAGACCATGCCGACGTCGCCGATGGTGTTCATCACGAAGGCCTTGCGCGCCGCCAGCACCGCCGAGGTGCGCTCGAACCAGAAGCCGATCAAGAGGTAGGAGCTGAGTCCGACGCCCGCCCAGCCGATGATCAGCCAGAGGAGATTGCCGGAGAGGACGAGCAGGAGCATCGTGAAGACGAAGAGGTTCATATAGGCGAAGAAGCGGGAGTATCCGGGGTCCTCGCGCATGTAGCCGACGGAGTAGACGTGGATCAGGAAGCCGACCCCGGTGATGACGAGGATCATCAGGGTGGACAGCTGGTCGAGGTAGAGGTTGAAGGGCACGTTGAAATCGGCGCTCTGCCACCAGGTGAAGTAGGTCTGGTCGAGCCGCTGCCCACCAAGCACCTGGCTCAGGGCCACCAGCGCGAAGACGAAGGCGAGCCCGATGCTGCCGGCGCCGATCCAGCCGACGACGCGCCGAGGCAGCACGCGTCCGAACAACGCATTGACCAGGAAGCCGGCGAGCGGCGTCAGCAGGACGAGCGGCGCCAGCGTATCCATCGTCCGGCTTACTCCTTCATCAAGTCGAGGTCGTCCACATCCATCGGCCGGCCGGCGCGGTAGACCTGGACGATGATGGCGATGCCGACGACGACCTCCGCCGCCGCCACCGTGATGACGAGAAAGGCGAAGACCACACCGTCCAGCGAATTGAGGTAGCGGCTGATCGCCACGAACGCCAGGTTGACGGCATTCAGCATCAGCTCGATGCACATGAAGACGACCAGTGGGTTGCGGCGGATCAGGAACCCGACCGCCCCCATGGTGAAGAGCACGCCGCTCAGCAGCAGGAAGCTGTAGGCGGGAACCGGCATCAGCGGATCCTCCGGATCGCCAGGTAGACGGCGCCGACCGCCGCGATCAGCAGCAGCAACGACGTGACTTCAACCGGGAACAGGAACTTGGTGTAGAGGGCGATGCCGATCGTCTGCACGTTGCCGACCGCGGCGATCGCTTCGGGCGTCAGCGTCCCGGAGCGGCCGGTCAGCCCACGGTTGAAAAGCAGCGACACCAACAGCGCCGCGAAGATGACGCCGAAAACGGCGCCGTAGATCCATTCGTTGCCGCGCGGCGGCAGCGCGACGTCCGATTCCGGGTTGATCAGCGCAATGATGAAGACGAAGAGCACCATGACCGCGCCCGCATAGACGATCACCTGGGCGGCGAACAGGAATTGGGCGTTGAGCATCAGGAAGAGCACCGCCAGCCCGAGCATGTTGGCGACCAGCGAGAGTGCGTTGTACATGGGTTTTCGGAACGCGACCACGCCGGCGGCGGTGACGATCTCCCAGGCCGCCACGAGGGCGAACCCGACTACCACTTGCGCGCTACCGGTTGCGCCGAGGGGGCGCCGGACGGGATGGCCGTGTCGCTGATGCTGGCGCTCAGCGGCTCCAGCAGGTCCTCCTTGACCGCGATGAACTTGTCAGGGTGGTCGTCCGCCAGGTCGTAGCGCGGACCCATGGTGATCGCATCGTAGGGGCAGGCCTCCTCGCAGAACCCGCAGTAGATGCAGCGCAGGAGGTTGATCTCGTAGCGCTTGGCATAGCGCTCCCCCGGCGAGACCCGATGTTCGGGAGTGTTCTCAGCGGCCTCGACGACGATGCAACCGACCGGGCAGGCGATCGCACAGAGCTCGCAACCGACGCATTTCTCCAGCCCATCCGCGTAGCGGTGGAGGATGTGCTTGCCGCGCTCGCGTGGCGGGACGGCCTTCTGGCGTTCGGGGTACTCGATGGTGACGATCGGCTTGGTGTTGTGCTTGAAGGTCGTCGCCAGCGCGCGGGCGATGTAGAGGGGTCCCAGGAGAACCTCTTTCAGGGCCATCTCAGAACACCCCCTGGGCGGCGACCACCACGACGGCGGTGACCATCATCATCGCCAGCGAGAGCGGGAAGAGCGACTTCCAGCCGAGCGCCATCAGCCGGTCATAGCGCATGCGCGGCAAGGTCGCCCGGATCCAGACATAGACGTAAAGCAGCGCGACCACCTTCAGCAGGAACCACCAGGGCCC
>VBHO01000058.1:0-200 GCA_005882045.1 Chloroflexota bacterium
CGACCAGGCTTTAACGAGCCCGGTGGCATTACGTAGGAACAGCGTTGGCCGGGCTGTGTCCGTCGTCGTAGTCGCCATGTACTCCTCCTTCGAAATTTGATCAGGCGAGGTGCCGCGGACGGGTGTCTTGTTTTAGCCCTTCACCTCCTAGCCGTTGACCAGCTGGCAGTTCTTGATGCCCTTTTTGGGGTCAAGCTCGA
>VBHO01000058.1:420-4064 GCA_005882045.1 Chloroflexota bacterium
GAAGTTGAAGATGGCGCGGCTCATGTCCTTGATATCGCGCAGCATCGGCTCCATTCGCCTGGTCAGCTCCTCCTCGGGCGCCTCGCGATAGGTGTGCCAGGGCGTGGGGTTGGCCCATCCGGACGAGATCATCTCGTAGCCACCGATATCGATCATCTTGCCTTCCGCCAGCTCGACTCGGGGCGCATTCGCGATCACCTCGTCGATCTCCATCTCGTCGTCATTACCGGGGGCGACGAAGATGCGCACCTTGCTGTCTTTCATCTTGTCAGCGGCCAGCTGCATCCAACGCTCCACCGTCTTACACATCTGCTCGGTGAACAGCGTCTGGACCTTCTGCGGATCCTTTTCCAGCTCCGCAACCTGGGCCGACGTCATCCGCACCGGGTAATAGCCCTTGCGTTGAACCTGGCTCTCGACCTCGTCGACCTGATCGCGACGGACACGCTGCGAGATGCCCGAAAGCGTGAGCTCGTAGCTGTCGCCGTCTTCGATGAGTGGAATCATCGCCTTGCCGGTCATGTCCCCGCCGCAGATCAGGACGTCGGCGTCATAGAACTTCGCGGCATTGAGGAACTTCCGCCAGCAGACTTCCGAGCCATGCAGGTCGGTGGCGTAAAAGACTCTCACTATTTTCCTCCTACAGAACCTTGCGAATGGCGTGCTCGAAGCCGGCGACGTGCTGGCGCATCACGGATTCCGCCTTCTGGGCGTCGCGCGAAACGATGGCGTCGAGCAGCTGGCGATGCTCCTCGACCGCTTCCTTCAGCCGGACGCCGCGGTCCAGGCCAAGAAACCAGATGCGTAGGCTGAGGTTGAAGCTCTCTTCGAGCATCGCTTGCAAGAAGGCATTGCGCGTTGCCTGGTAGACAAGGCGGTGGATGCGCTGATCGAGTCGCATCAGGCTGTACACGTCGGACTCGTCGATGGTGCCGAGTTCGGTGATCAGCAGCTGCATCTGCGCCCGGTCGGCCGCGGTCGCCCGTTCGGCGGCGAGCCGGGCGGCATAGCCCTCCAGCTCGGTGCGCACCTCGGTCAGGCGGTGAAGATCGGTCAGGTTGATGTCGGAGACGAACGTGCCCCGGTGGGGAACGAAGGTGACCAGGTTCTCATGGGCCAGGCGTTGCAGCGCCTCACGGATCGGCGTTCGTCCCAACCCGAGTTCCTGCCGGAGACTCGCCTCCGCGATGACCGACCCGGGCGCCAGCTTGAGGGTCACGATCTGGTCCCGGATCAAGAGGTAGGCCCGCTCGCCCTGGGACCGAGCCGAGGCGCTCTGGAGAACGACAGTATGGAGCGGGCCCTCCTCGCCGCTCTGGCGTAACCGACGAGCCGTCGTCAGCTCGCTCGCCAACTTCCCCTCCCGTATATCGGCCGTACACCAGCGATATATCGGCCGTCAGCCGCACGGTAGCACTCGCTCCCCGGGCCGTCAATGGGGAGAAATGGTCGCGATCCCGCATGATGGCGGGGCATGGATCCGCCCTTTCCGTCGCCCGCCTCGGTGCCCGCGGCTCCGACGACCCCTGCCGATGACCGGGGCTTCTACCGCCCCGCCGGGCGTGTTGCCGTTCTGGGTTTCCTGGCGCCGGGCGCCTACGAGCTGTGGTGGCTCTGGCAGCTGTTCGCCTTCACCAGGCGCGAGCGCTTCCCGCATGCCCGGGCCTTCTGGTGGATTTTGGTCCCCTTCTACGGGCTCTATGTCATCTACCAGCAGTTCGACGACCTGAAGAAAGGCCTGGAAAGCCTGTCGTCGCCGGTCAGGCTGAGCGCGGCCGGCGCGATCTGGCTGTTCATCGCCTCCGCGCTGGCCGGGAGCGCGTCGAACCGAGGGAGCGGGCTCTCCGTGCTGGGATTCTTCGTGCTGAGCGGCGTTTTCTTCGCGGCCGTCGCGTTCATGGTCCAGCGAGCCGGCAACGCCTACCAGGACGCCCGCTACCCGGGTCGTCAGCGCCGCGGCATGACGACCGGAGAGGTGATCGCCACCGTGATCGGGGTGATCATCTTCGGCTTCGCCATCCTCGGAACCGTGGCGGGTGGCTGACCATGCCGACGATTCGCTTCCAGATCCTGACTGACCTTCCGCCTGGCCGGGTCCTCAACGCCCTGATCGATTTCAGCGATCAGCGGCCGACCGTCTGGCCGAAGATCGACCATGGCCACTTCCGCGTGCACGGGCAGGGCGCCGACTGGGCCGACGTCACCGAGGGCAATGCCCTGGCCTGGGAACGCAACCGCTACGAGTGGAACGCGGCCGCCGGCGAGGTGACGGTGACCACCGAGGAGTCCGACACCTGGGCGCCCGGGAGCCAGTGGCGGTACCGGCTGGCGTCGACCCCGAGCGGAGGCACCGATGTCCAGGTCACGGTGCTGCGGACCGGACGCGGGCCGCGCGGCATGCTGATCGGCGCGCTGATCACCTGGTTCGGCCGTCGAATCCTCCGCTCCGATATGGAGAAGGTGCTGGCGCGCGTTCGCTGACGTCTCGGACGGGTTTCGTCGCGCCCTTTTCCTCGTTATGCTGTGAGCCGGCGTCAAAGACCGAGGAGGGATGCGCGTGACAGGCCTGCCCGCCACGGCAAGGGTCGTGGTGATCGGCGCGGGGATCGTCGGCAACAGCATGGCCTACCACCTGGCCCGGCTGGGATGGAAGGACATCGTGCTGGTCGACAAAGGCGCGCTGCCCAATCCCGGGGGCTCGACGGGTCATGCCTCCAACTTCATCTTTCTGACCGACCACTCCAAGGAGATGACGCTCTTCACGCTCGACAGCGTGAAGCAATACAAGGAGCTGGGCGTCTTCACGCAGAGCGGGGGCATCGAGGTGGCTCGCACCGCCGAGCGCGTCGACGAGCTGAAGCGTCGGATGGCATCGAGCAAGGCCTGGGGGATCGACGCGGAGTTGGTGTCGCCGGCGGAGGTGAAGCGGCTGGTGCCCTACATCAATGAGCAGATCATCCTCGGCGGCTTCAGCACGCCGGGGATCGGCACCGTCGATTCGCTGCGCGGTGGCACGCTGATGCGCGAGAAAGCGCAGGCGATGGGGGCGCTGACGGTGGCCCCCGGCATCGATGTCACCGGCATCGACGTCGAGAATGGCCGGGTCCGGCGGGTGCGAACCGACCAGGGTGACATCGAGACCGAGTTCGTGGTGATTACCGGTGGGATCTGGAGCCCGCGACTCGCGCGCATGGCGGGCGCTTCGATTCCACTCAGCCCCGCCGTGCACCAGATGATCAGCGTCGGCCCGGTCCCGCTGTTCGCCGACACCGTGGGGGAGATCAAGTACCCGATCATCCGCGACATGGAAGTCGGCTCCTACGATCATCGGCCGATCCTCTGGGACCCGGACGATATCCCGTCGCTTACGCAGTCAAAGCTCTCACCGACCGAGCTGCCCTTCACCAAAGAGGACTTCGATGAGTCGCTCGAGCACGCGCTGGAGCTGATGCCGGACATCCTCGGCGATCCGGCGGTCGGCATTCGGCATGCGATCAACGGTCTGCTCTCGCTGACGCCGGACGGGTTCCCGCTGCTGGGTGAGACCCCGGAAGTGAAAGGGCTGTGGTCGGTGGCGGCGATCTGGATCAAAGAGGCGCCGGGGATCGCGCGCTGCGTTGCCGAGTGGATGACGTCGGGCGTTT
>VBHO01000059.1:0-4400 GCA_005882045.1 Chloroflexota bacterium
GGCCAGGTGGTCGCCGTGAGTGTGGATCCGCTTGCACAGTCTCAGTCGCTCGCCAGCCAGCTGAAGCTGGCATTCCCGATTGTTGAGGACCGCGGTCATGCCTGGGGTTCCGCCTTCGGCGTCTTTCGTCTTCCCGGCGGGATGGACATGGGCCCGGTCGACAGTCATTCCATCTTCGTGGTGGACGCCTCAGGGCATATCCGCTGGAAGGAACTCGCACCCGACACGATGCACGTCCCGGTCGACGATGTCATCAGCGCACTGAAGCAGGCCTGACATGGGTTCCGGCCCGCTCAAGGTCACGTTGCTGACCCTCCACGACTGTCACCTTTGTGACCACGCCCGGGACGTCATTTCTCGACTCGGACGGGAGCGTCCCATTGCGATGGAGGAGACGGCCTGGGACAGTCCCGAGGGTCAAAGGCTCGTGCAACGAGACGGCATCCCGTTCGCGCCAGCGCTGTATATCGACGGTAGCTTCGCTGCCTATGGCCGGATTTCCGAAGGGGCATTGCGGCGCCGGCTCGGTAATCGGGAGCCGAATCGTTGGCTGCCGTGGCGTCGGCATCCGTGAACGCACTCGTCTACTCGAGTTCGATAGTTGCGGCTTTTCTGGGAGGGATCCTGGCCCTCTTTGCGCCCTGTTGCGTCGTCTCGCTTCTGCCAACCTTTGTGGCTACGGCCGTAGAACGCGGACGGCGGCGGCTGCCGGCGACGGCCCTCATCTTCTCGGCGGGCGTAGCGGCGGTGCTGCTTCCCATTGTCCTGGGCGTTGGCGCGCTCGGCCAGCTCGTCGGGCGATATCAGCGGGTCGTCTTTCTCGTGATTGGCGTCTTCCTCGCCGTCCTTGGGTTGAGCATCCTCTCCGGGCGTCATTGGACGTTACCCTTCCCGAGTCTTCGTGTTCGGGTTCGCGGCACTGGGCCCGCACGCGTCTTCACCCTTGGTCTCGCCTCTGGGGTGGCGAGCTCGTGCTGTGCACCGGTGGTCGTCGGGGTCGTAGCCATGTCAGCGCTGGCCGCATCGCCGCTCGGTGCGCTCGGCCTTGCGATGGCCTACGTGCTCGGGATGGTCTTCCCGTTGTTCGTCGCTGCCCTCTTCTCAGACCGCTTGCCGCAGCGATGGGTGCGTGCTGCGACGCGTTCGACTGGCTTCGTCTTCGGTACTCGGCGTATTGCCTGGCAGGATCTGCTGGCGGGAGGCATGTTTCTGGCGGTGGCCGCGGCAGCCCTTGCTCTGGCGGTCACCGGCCGGATGAGCTATGCGCCTGACTGGCTGACGTCCTGGAATCGCTGGGCGACGGGTCTGGCCGGTGATGTGGCCGTGGCGCTGCGCGGCTTGCCGCTCCTCGTGCAAGCTGCAGGCATCGCCGTGCTCGCCCTGTTGGTCGGCGTTCCTCTGTACCGGTCCTGGCGAGCGGCGACGTGAGCGGCGGGCCAATCACCAGCCCAGGCATTGGCCGTTGGATGCGATGGCTCGCTGTCGCGGTCGGTGCAGCTGCGATCTCGCGCTGGCCGTGTTCAATCTCCGAGGCCAGCCAGGGGCCACCGTCCAACCGACCATCGTCGCTGTCGGTCACGCTCAAGTCGGGCATAGCGCGCCGGACTTCACGACGCCGACGTTGAGTGGCGGAACCCTACGGCTAAGCAGCCTTCGCGGCAAAGTCGTCCTCATTAACTTCTGGGCTACTTGGTGCACCGCCTGCCAGGACGAAATGCCAGCCATCGAGCAGGTCTGGGATCGCTACCGCGGCCGAGGGTTGGAGGTGATCGCCGTGGACTTTCGCGAGGGCAACAAAGCGGCGATGCAGCGCTTTCTAAAGCAGGTAGGGGCGAAGTTCACCGCGGCTCTCGATCCTGACGGCAAGATCGCCGACGCGTACGGCGTGACCTTCGGGCTTCCCACCAGTGTGTTTGTCGATCGCGATGGGATGGTCAGGGTCATCCACCTGGGACAGATGGCCGGACTTCATCGATCAGCAGGCGCTGTCCCTGCTCTAGCGTGACTGCGGTCACTGCTGGCACCCTAAAGCAGTGACAACGTCTGCTTGTCGATGAAGTCTGGCGCCATCTGTCCCAGGTGGATGACTCTCACCATGCCATCCCGGTCGACAAAAACGCTTGTGGGAAGCCCGAAGGTCACCCCATACGCGTCGGCGATCTTGCCGTCCGGATCGAGCGCCGCGGGGAACTTCGCCCCTACCTGCCTGAGAAACCGCTGCATGGCCGCCTTGTTGCCCTCGCGAAAGTCCACCGCGATGACCTCCAACCCTCGGCCGCGGTAGCGATCCCAGACCTGCTCGATGGCTGGCATTTCGTCCTGACAGGCGGTGCACCAGGTGGCCCAAAAGTTGATCAGGACCACTTTGCCGCGAAGGCCGCTCAGCCGCACGGTTCCGCCATCCAGCAACGGCGTGGTGAAGTCCGGAGCGGCGTGTCCGACCTGGGCGTGACCAGCCGCGACGATGGTTGGTTGGCCGGCGCCACCCGACTGGCCTCGTAGAGCGAACACCGCTAGCACGAGGATGGCTGCTGCGCCGACCGCGACGGCGAGCCATCGCCGCCAACGGTCCACGCCCGAGCTCATGGTTGGCCGGTCACGTTGCCGTTCGCCAGGAACGGTAGAGAGGCACGCCGACCAACACGGCCAGCAGCGCAATGCCGGCCGCCTGGACGAGGATCGGCAAGCCGCGCAGCGCCACGGCGACATCACCAGCCAGGCCGGTCGCCCAGCGGTTCCAGGATGTCAGCCAGTCCGGCGCATAACTCATCCGGCCAGTAACCGCTAAGGCAAGGGCGGCCGCGGCCACCGCGAGAAACATGCCTCCCGCCAGCAGATCCTGCCAGGCGACGTGCCGATCACCGAACACGAAGCCTCTCGAGCGCCTCGCAGCTCGTACCCATCGCTGTGGCAAGCGGTCTGAGAAGAGTGCGGCGACGAACAACGGGAAGACCATGCCCAGCACGTAGGCGACAGCAAGGCCTAGCGCACCTAGCGGCGATGCTGCTAAGGCCGACATGGCTACTACCCCGACGACCACCGGCGCACAGCACGAACTCGCTACGCCCGAGGCGAGACCAAGGCTGAAGACGCGGGCTGGGCCACTGCCACGAACCCGGAGGGGAAGATTCGGAAAGGGTAACGTCCAGTGATGACCGGATAGGATGCTCATCCCAAGGACGGCGAGGAAGACGCCAATCACCAAAAACACCACTCGCTGATAGCGCGCGACGAGCTGGCCGAGCGCGCCGATGCCGAGGACGATGGGAAGCAGCACCGCCGCGACGCCCGCCGAGAAGATGAGGGCCGTCGTCGGGAGCCGCCGGCGTCCGCGCTCGACGGCAGTGGCAACGAAGGTAGGCAGAAGTGAAACGACGCAACACGGCGCGAAGAGGGCCAGGACGCCTCCGAGGAAAGCCGCCACCAGGGAACTCGAGTAGACGAGTGCGTTCACGGAAGCCGATGCCAAGGGAGCCAGCGCCGGGCACCGTCCCGCTTACCCAGCCTGCGCCGCAACGCACCCTCGGAAATCCGCCCGTAGGCAAAGAAGCTACCGTCGATATACACGGCCGGCGCGAAGGGGATACCGTCTCGTTGCACGAGCAGCTGGCCCTCGGCACTGTCCCAGGCCGTCTCCTCCACCACAACGGGGCGTTCCCGTCCGAGTCGGCCGATGACGCCCCGGGCCTGGTCACACAGGTGGCAGTCGTGCAGGGTCAGCAATGTGACCTTGAGGGGCACGCTAGCCATGTCAGGCCTGCTTCAGCGCGCTGATAACGTCATCAACCGGGACGTGCATGGTGTCGGGCGCGAGCTCCTTCCACCGAATGCGTCCCGACGGGTCTACGACGAAGATCGAATGACTGTCGAGATGAAAGACGCCGAACGCGGAACCCCATGCATGATCGCGGTCCTCAATAATCGGAAATGTCAGCTTGAGCTGGCTGGCGAGCGACTGAGACTGCGCGAGGGGATCGACGCTCACAGCGACCACCTGGCCACCGAGGTCCTTGATCTCCGCCACGCGGGCTTGCAACTCCACGAGCTGCTGCTGACAGGCCCCTCAACCCGACTCTTCGTAGAAGTAGACGACCACCTTCGAGCCGCGAAGCTGACTCAGCGAGAGCGTTTGTCCCGTCGTCGCGGGCTGCCCGCTGGAGGGCGCCGTGGCGCCGAGGGCGACATCTGATGGTGAGCTGGATGAACCCAAATGATTCGAGAGGGCAAAGGTAACTATTACGATCACGACCGCGATGACGGCCCCAGCCCCCAGCCACGGAAGGGCGCGCGATAAAGAAGTGCGCGGCACTGGTCGGCTGGATCGGCGGCTTCCCTTCATCGAAGTACTATCGGCAAATAGTAGCAGCCTCCCTTGGCACGGATATGACTCAGCAGTCGCC
>VBHO01000059.1:4458-5030 GCA_005882045.1 Chloroflexota bacterium
ATACCGCTCCTCGCCGTCCCTTCCGTGGTCGCGATTGCTCTCGCCTCGTTCTTCTCGGATCTGGGACACGAAACCGCGACCACTCTGTTGCCAGGATTCTTGACCGTCATCCTCGCGGCGCCGCCAATTGCACTCGGGCTAATCGAAGGCGTCTCGGACGGGCTTGCGGCAGCCGCCAAGTTTTCTGGCGGCGTCATGGCGGCGAGAGGCGTGGCGCTGCGCGGCTTCACGGCGGCCGGCTATCTCACAACTGGTCTCGCAACCGGGTTGATTGCGCTTGCGCCGTCGTGGCCCTGGCTGCTGCTTATCCGCCCGGTGGCGTGGGCCGGAAGAGGGTGGCGGGGGCCAATGCGAAACTTGCTGCTCACGCTGTCGGTCCCGAAGGAGCAATTCGGACGGGCGTTTGGTCTCGAGCGGGCAGGCGACAATGCCGGGGCCGTCGCCGCTCCGGGGCTTGCCATCGTCCTGCTGGCGGCGCTCCATTATCGAGGAGCCTTCCTCGTCGCCGCGATTCCGGGCTTTGCGGCCGCTGCATGCTACCTCTTCGTCAGATCGAGGAAGGCTCTTCGGGG
>VBHO01000220.1 GCA_005882045.1 Chloroflexota bacterium
GACGGGAACGATCACCGGGGAGCTGGTCGCCACAAATCTCGGCCGCTGGGGTTCCCCCTTGATCCGATACCGGACCGGCGACAGGGTCGAGGTCACGAGGGAGGCGTGCGAATGCGGCAGTCCATTCGCAAAGATGGTCGGCGGCATCCGTGGCCGCGTCGACGATATGTTCACGGTGCGGGGCGTGAACCTCTACCCATCACAAGTCGAGGACCTGGTTCGACGGCACGCCGAGATCGGAGAGTTCTCCATCGAGGTTCGATCCGTCCGGGGGATGGAGGAGGTCACAATCCTCTGCGAGTGTCAGGGCGACGACGGCGAGGCCGCCGTTTCAGGACTTGCGAACGAGTTGCGCCTGGCGCTCGGCGCCCGCATCGAGTGCCGCCAGGTGGCGGCGGGCTCATTGCCTCGTTCAGACCTCAAGTCCCGCCGCCTCCGCCGCGTCTAAAGGTCGGTCGCCTACATATTCGGGCAGTTGTGCGTGGTGCCCGAGCCACTGCCGGGGCTCGGCGTCGTCGGCGCGGTCGTGGACGGTGATGCGTTGGTCGAGGGTGACGCGCTGGTCGATGGGCCGACATCCGGAGACACGGTGGGCGCCGGTGAGGTCGCCGCGTGCGCGACCACGAATGTGCCGAAGCCGCCGGCCAGGCCGACCCCCGCCGCCATCACCATCTTCGCCATCGGACCACGAAACCATCCAGGGCCGTTCATCGCTTGACCACCTCCCTGGCAGCAATGCGATGGCCGATTGCCACCGGGTCGAGCATCGAGGTGGCCACCTTTCAGATTGATGACGAATTCGTGAGGACATCCTTATATAAGGGGGTTCTGATCGGGTCCTCGAGCCACGCGGAAAAGCGCAACACGACGCGCACCCGGGCCACCAGCTCGGCCGCCGATAGCCAGGCGTCGAGGTAGTAGTCGGCGCCAGCGTTGAGCATGGTGATGCACTCCTGGCTGCTCGGTGACGCGCTCGCCGCGATCACCCAGCGGTAGCCCAGCCGGTGCAGCGCCCAGCACGTCGCCACCGGGTCAATAGCCGGGATCGCAAGCAACACAACGTCGGCCGGCGCCGCCTCGGCCAGTTCGGCCGCCGAGACGGTGCGAACGTTCACTCCGGCATCGCGCAGTACGCGGGCCATTGACGGTGCCGCATTTTCCAACCCATCGCGAACCAGGAGGAGCTGCGCTTTCATACGGTCGACCCGCCTTCCAGCGACGACAGGAGCTGCTTGACCTGGTTGATGGGAATGGCGAAGCCAACGCCCACGTTGCCATCAACCGGACTTTCGATCGAGTTGTTGATGCCGATCACCTGCCCCTGGGCATTGACCAGCGGGCCGCCGGAGTTGCCCGGATTGATCGCGGCGTCGGTCTGGATGAGGCCAGAGAGACTGGCACCATTCGAGGCTGAGCCACCCTGGTTCAGGTTCGAAACGATTCCCTCCGTGAAGCTTCCAGACAGACCGAACGGCGAACCAATCGCGTAGACCAAGTCGCCGATCTGGACGCTGTCCGAATTACCCAGCGTGACGGGATGGAGGCTCGAAGCCGGAGCGGAAATCCGAATGATGGCCAGATCAGCGGCTGAGTTCGAGCCAATGAGCGTAGCCGCGACCGTCTGACCGTTGCTGAGGGTGACCTGCATCTGCCTCGCTCCGGCGATCACGTGCGCGTTGGTGAGGATGTCACCGCTGGTATCGAGGACGATCCCCGAGCCGATGGCCTGTCCATTACCTCGTTCGACGTGATGGTGACGACCCCGGCCGAGACCTGCTTGTAGATGCTTTCCGCCGTCGTCGACGTTAACGACGTGCTCTGGACTGTCGTTGCCGTCCCCGACGCCGCGGCGGCCGGTGCCGCATGGGCGACGAGCGCGGCGGCGGCCGCCCCCGACCCCGCGCCACCAGCAAGCGTCAAGGCGGCGACCGCGACGAGAAGGCCGCGACGAAAGCGTTTGGGTGGTGGTGAGGGTGGCGACGCCGGCGGCGCGGCCGGGGCTGAGGGTTGAAACCGGTCATCGAAATATTGGTGAGCGACCATTTGAGATTCACCTCTGTTCGTTGATTGATATGGGTTCATCCTCGGCCTGTAAACCTTGCGATTCGGTGACGGCGTGCGTCATCGTTTCGAAAGGTCGATCCGCGGACGATGGTTCACATGCGATCCGTGGTTGCGACGAGGCGACAATTTCTAACGGCCGCCGGGGTCGCGCTTGCCGGCGCGGTGCTGACCAGCACCACCGCCTCGGGGGCGGTGGGAACTGCCACACCGGTCACCATCCCGGTGCCCGTCTATCAGCAGAGCATGGTGCTCGACTGTGAGACGGCCGCGCTGCAGCAGGGCCTCGCCTTTTACGGGATCTTCGTCAGCCAGCCCACACTATTCGCCCAGGAGAATGCCGACCCGCGGCTTCCCGTGATGGGCGCGAATCACACCGTCCTTCGTTGGGGTAATCCCTACACGAATTTCGTCGGCTACGTCAACGGCAGTGACTGGACGCCCACCGGCTTCGGTGTGTACTGGCCGGTCATCCTCGACCTGGCGCGCAAATACGGCCTCCCCAACGCGATTGGCGGCGAGGCCTTCGCGCCCAGCCGGATTTACAGCGAGCTTGCCGCAGGCCATCCCGTTCAGGTCTGGATCGAGACGCGCTTCGCACGGGTCCCGCTCGGCACCTGGACCGCGTGGGATGGCACGCAGGTCCGCTATTCATATGCCGAACATTCGGTGACCCTGAGCGGGGACTCGCCCACCCAGGTGCGGGTCAACGATGTCCTCAACGCCACTCAGTACTGGGTGGACAAGGCGCTCTTCGAGGCGAACTTCGCCGACTTCAACAACATGGCGGTGATCTTCCAGTAACGTAGGGCGATCGACCAGACCGTGCAGACCGATGCCTTCGTTCTGGGCGTCATCGCCTGGGGATCGCTCGCGCTTTTTCTGGTCGGCACTTTGGTCGGGACCCTCTTCCTCGAGCGCGCCTATCGCCTCGCCCTGGCGGTCTTCGCCCTTGCGACCGTGGGCGGCTTCACCTTTTCCTTTCTCTCCGGTTTCTCGATCGGTCGCTTCACGGCCGTCTTGCCGCTGATCGTTACAGCCTTCGCGGTTACGCGTGACCGCAATCCGCGTTTACAGCTGGCGGCGCAGGGCGCCGCGATCGGGATCTACGTCCTGCTCGCCTGGATCCTCGCCGAACAAGTCGGCTACTGGGGAATCCAGATTGAGCTTCCGCTGTGCCTGGTTGCCTATGCGGCCGCACTGATCTTTCCGCCTGGCCGGCACGCCGCGCGAGCCTAGTTCCTAGCGCTCGAGCACAACGATTGGGATCTCGCGCTTGGTCAGCGTTTGCTGCTGCTCGATATAGGGCACCAGGCGCTTGAGCGCGTCCCGCTCCTCGGCCCGGGCGGTTCGCGCGCGAGCCTTGAACTTGTCGGCGCCCACCTCGACCGTCGCGATGGGACGCGCCTGCAGGTTCAGGTACCAGGCCGGGTGCGATGGGGCGCCGTTGCCCGAGGCGATGACCACGTAACGATCACCGTCCTTGCCGAAACCGAGCACGGCGATCCGCTCCTTCCCCGACTTGGCGCCGGTCGTGGTCAACAACATCAGGGTGCGGCCCGCCAATGGGCCGGTGAGATGTCCACGATTGGCTCGGAAGTCGTCGATCACCTTCCGGTTGAACGCGTTCATATCACTTGGGATCTGCGAGGGGGGCTTTCGCGGTGTCGGCTGCTCTGGACTCATGTCTACGAGCTTATCTACTTGATCGGGATCATGCCGACGCTACCTATTCCCTGCCCCGCTTGCGGGGGAGGGCAGGGTGGAGGCTTTGCGTTGCAGCCGCGGAACCAGCTGGGCCAGGAGGAGCGCAATTCCCAGCAGCGCCAGGCCGGAGATCACGAGGCTTACGGCGAAGCCGAGGCTGCTGCGGAAATAACGGAACTCGATATCGAGCACGAAGGCAAACAGGCCGACCCCGCCCGCCAGCGCATAGCCGGCGCTGCCGCGATAAACGGCGGCGGCAAAGGCACCCACGGCGAGCAGTCCGCCCATTAATTCAAGCGGTAGGTTGCCATCCCCCGCCACGATGAAGGCGACCACGATTGGGATCGTCAGGCCGAAGAAACTCAGGATCTCGGTTGCCCAGAGTGTCTTCAACCGGCGGCCGTACTCGGCACCCGCAAGCAGAATGATCGCAACGGCGACGAACACTGCCTCGCGGGGCCACGCCCCCTGGAGGTGGAGCCATGCAATGAAGCTGATCGCGCTGACGACGAGCGCCACGCTGAGCTCCGTCGCCAACAGCCCGGCTCGCAAACGGACCAACGCAACCCCCGCGAGGATCACGCACGCCAATGCAGCCACCAGGATGATCCGATAGCCGGTGTCGGGCCCGATGTTGGCATCGGGCCCACCCTCGAGTTCTGCCTGCAGCTGGCCCACGAGCAAACCGATAGCCGCGACGCCGAGTGTGACGAGGCTGGTTTGTGCTCGGCGCCCCCGAGCCCGCTGACCCGGGAGGAGGCGAGCGACCACCAGCGCGGCGATGGCGACCAGTCCGGGAATGGCCAACCGGCCGAGAGCGCCGAGCTGGCGGTATTGGGTGAACAACAATGTGCCGAGGCCGGCCAGCGTTACGAGCGCACCTGCGTAGGTGATGACTTCGGTGGCGGTGATCGATCCGTCGCTGCCCGCACCCTGCCCTCCCCCCGAGGGGGAGGGAACAATGCCCGATGCCGCTTCGAACTTCCCGATCGCCTCCGCTTGACGGGCGTCGATCAAGCCCGCCGCTTGCCAGCGCGCGAGCTGGTCCGTGAGATCGCTCAGGGCTCGGCCTCGAGGCTCTCGCGGATGGATCGAAGATAGGCCGCTTCCTCTGCCGCGGAAAGTGATCTAGCATGACTTAAGCGCTCTACAGCGACCCCGGCCATGAAACACGCGAGCGGGGCGAAGCGGCGCTCCTTCGTATGGGCCGCCACCCGCGCCAGCTCGAGGACTTCATCGCTAACCTGGGGATCGAGCTCCGGTGGCGCAATCTTGGCTCCTCGGTCCCCAGCGGCTTCCGCCAAGCGACGACCCAGCGCTTCGAACCAGTCATTCATGTCGACGCCAACCGTAACACCAGCCCGTACTTGTTGACAGCACCCGGGCTGGGTGAGTACGCTGACGTCGGGTCGCCTGCAACGCCGTTCCATGGAGGAATTGGGTGCCACAGGTCACACGCCGCGATTTTCTGAAGATCAGCGCCGCCGGAACCGGAGCAGCCGGCCTGACAGCCCTCGGCTTCGACCTGGCTCAGGCCGCTCAGCTCAAACAGAGCTTCCACATCGCTGGCGCGAGTGAGTTTCATTCCGTTTGCCCCTATTGTGCCGTCGGCTGTGCGCTGGTCGCGTACACGAAAGAGAACCCCGACGGCTCGATCCAGCTGCTGCAGATCGAGGGCAATCCGGACAGCCCGGTCAACGAGGGACGGTTGTGTCCCAAGGGCGCGACCGCTATGCAGCTCGCCACCAGCGCCCGTCGCGTCGACAACCCGTTGTATCGCGCGCCGGGTTCCAAGAAGTGGCAGCAGATTAGCTGGGACGACATGATGAGCAAGCTCGCCCAGCGCGTCAAAGAGGCCCGCGACGCCACCTTCGTGGCCCAGGACGCGGCGGGCAACACGGTCAACCGCACGGAGGGGATCGCCTTCGCCGGCGGCGCCGCCTTCAGCAGCGAAGAAGGGTACTTCGCCGCGAAGGTGATGCGCGGCCTTGGCCTGGTACATCTAGAACAGCAGGCAAGGGTTTGACACGGCCCCACGGTGGTCAGTTTGGCCGCCACATTCGGGAGAGGGGCCATGACCAACCACTGGCGCGACATCAAGAACACCGACCTCATCCTGATCAACGGCGCCAACCCGGCCGAGGCGCACCCGGTCGGCTTCCAGTGGTTCCTCGCCGCTAAGAACGATCCCAAGCGCGGTCGGGGGGCGGCGCCAAGATGATCCACGCCGACCCGCGTTTCACCCGCACCTCGGCGGTGGCGGACATCTACGCCCGGATCCGGACCGGAACCGACGTCGCCTACTTTGGCGGCCTCATCAATTACGTGCTACAGAACAACCTGTTCCATGACGAGTACGTGCGCAACTACACCAATGCCTCCTTCCTGGTGAAGCCGGCGTACGGCTTCAAGGACGGCCTGTTCACCGGCTATGACGCCGCCAATCGCAAGTACGACATCGCCACCTGGGGCTACCAGGCCGACGACGCCGCCACCGCCGCGGCGACCTCGGCTGGTTTGCCCACCAACGGCGCGGTCAACGCCATCGCCAAGCGCGACATGACGCTGCAGGACCCGCAGACCGTCTTCCAGCTGATGAAGCAGCACTACTCGCGCTACACGCCGGAAATGGTTTCGCGCATCACCGGCATTCCGCAGGACCAATTCATGCGCATCGCTCAGCTGGTCGGTGAGATGGGCAAGCCCGACAAGGTAATGACGATCGTCTACGCGGTCGGCTTGACCCATCACACGACCGGCGGGCAGCTGATCCGGTCCGGTGCCGTGCTCCAGTTGCTGCTCGGCAACATGGGCCGGCCGGGCGGCGGCATGAACGCCGAGCGAGGGCACGCCAATATCCAGGGAAACACGGACAACGCCATCTCGTGGGAGATTCTTCCGGGCTACCTCAAGATCCCGGTCCCCGGGCAGAAGAATCTCGACGACTATGTCAAGGCGAGCGCCTCTAAGCGCAACGACCCGCGGTCCTGGAACTTTTTCGGCATCAACTACCGGAAGTTCATGGTCAGCCTGACGAAGGGCTGGTACGGCGATGCGGCGACCAAGTCGAACGAGTTTGCCTTTGATTTCATCCCCAAGCCCGCGAAGAACTCGTCCTGGATGAGCATTTACGACCAGGCGCTCAAGGGAAAGATGCAGGGCCTGATCTTGAGCGGGATGACCGCCACCAGCATCGGCCCGGACTCGAACCGCGTGATGGAGGCGCTGGGCAATCTGAAGTGGCTGGTCGTGATGGACCCGCTGCCCACCACGAGCTCCGAATTCTGGCACGCCCCGGGAGTGGACCCGAGCTCGGTGAAGACCGAGGTCTTCATGATGCCGACCACGCACTGGATCGAGAAGGACGGATCCTTCGTGAATAGCGGTCGCTGGATGCAGTGGAAGGATCAGGTAATCCCGCCCCAGGGCAATGCCCGCCACGATCACTGGGTCCTCGCCGACCTCTTCAACCGGGTGAAGACGCTTTATCAGCAGTCGGGCGGCAAGTTCCCCGACCCGATCATGGCCCTCACCCTCAAGTACAAGGACGCGACCAAACCGACACTGGACGAGATCGCCCAGGAGGTCAACGGATTCGACCTCACGACCGGC
>VBHO01000073.1 GCA_005882045.1 Chloroflexota bacterium
CAGGGTTATTCTGCACTCTCAGGCAGGTTGCCCACGTGTTACTCACCCGTCCGCCACTAGCGCTAGCCACCCTTGCGGGCAGCTAGCACCCGTTCGACTTGCATGTGTCAGGCACGCCGCCAGCGTTAATCCTGAGCCAGGATCAAACTCTCCGTAAAAAACCTCGACCCACCAGGGCTGAGGTTAAAGAATCGAATTGGGGTCCCTACGACATTTCGAAGGGCCTTCTCGGAGAAGTCCGTTCCACTCTTCAATTGTTAAGGTGCTCGCCTGGCCCTAAGCGGCGCGGGATCTCCTCCCGCCTCTCGGGCAGCTTGAGAATGATACCCCATCGGGCATTGCAATTGTCAAGAAGGTGCAGACGCCTCCTCAGCCTACCCCTGACGAGTGGCCTTTAAACCGGCCGGTAGCCGCCGTTACCTGATCGGCGGCAGGTGCTCGAGCTCGTCCGCCACCAGGTCGGTGTAGACCCGCCGAGTCGTGATCTTCGGGATCCGGTCCGCGCGGACCTCCACCTTGCGGCCACCTCGCGCCAGCTTGAGCACGATGCCGTGGAAGATGTCGCCCGCTTTGTCACCAAGGAGCTCCTCCATCCGGCCGATCTCCTCCCCCGACTCCCCCATTACGGGCGCCTTTTCCGGCATCGCCAGCCACGCAACCTCTCGTTCCTCGTCGAGCTCGCTCCCCTCCATTAGAACGCCCGCCTCCCGGAGAAGGCCCGGGCCAGCGTGAGCTCGTCGGCGTATTCCAGCTCGCCGCCAACCGGCAGACCATGGGCCAGCCGAGTGGTTTTGACCCCCAATGGTGCCAGCTGCTCGGCCAGGTAGGCCGCCGTCGCCTCCCCTTCCATGTCCGGATCGGTGGCCAGGATCACCTCCGAGACCGGCTCCCGCCGCAGCCGCGCGACCAGCTCAGCAATCTTCAACTCAGCCGGGCCGACCCCGTCGATCGGAGACAGCGCCCCGTGCAACACGTGGTACAGACCGTGGTACTCACCCGTCCGCTCGATCGCCAGCACGTCCAGCGGTTCCTCGACGACGCACAGCACCGCCCGATCCCGCCGGGTCGAGAGGCAGATGGCGCAGCGCGGCGCCTCCGCGATGAAGAAGCACTCGTCGCAAAAACGAATCCGCGCCTTGACCTCGACGAGGGCCGACGCCAGCCGGTCGACCGACTCGCGTGGCGTGCGCAATATATAGAAGGATAGGCGCTGCGCCGTCTTCGGCCCGATCCCCGGCAGGCGTCCGAGCTCTTCCATCACCCGCGTCAGCGCCGCCGGAACGTCGGCCACGACCTACCCCATCAAGCCGGGCGGTAATCCGATTCCCGCCGTCACCGCGCCCATCTCCTTGCTCGCGAGCTCGCGCGCCCTGTCCATGGCGTCGTTGACCGCGGCCAGCACCAGGTCCTGCAGCATCTCGAGGTCGGCCGGGTCGACGACTTCGGGCTTGAGCGTGACCGACAGGACTTTCTGGTGACCGTTCGCGATCACCTCGACCATGCCACCGCCCGCCGTTCCGGTCACTGTCTTGTTGCCCAGGTCCTCCTGGATCTTCGCCATCTTGGCCTGCATCTGTTGGAGCTGCTTGAGCATCTTGAACTGCTGACCCATCAGCCTCTCCCTCGCGGTGTGACCCGCAGATTGGTTGCGTCGAACCGGTTCATGGCCTCTTTCACCAGCGGGTCGTCTGCGATCGATGCCGAGGCGCGCACCGGCGCTGGCGCCGCACCCACCGCCTTCTTGTCCTCGGCCACCAGCTCGACGCGGGCGTCCGGCCCGAAGACCTCATGCACGGCGGTCAGCAGCGTCTCCCGGTTCTTGGCACCGTTCATCAGCTCAGCGTGGGCGGGATAGCGAAACTCGATACGCACCAGGCCTTCGCTCGCCGCGGCCAGCCGCGCCTCCATCAGCAGGCTGCCAACCGGCTTCGGCAATTTTTGCTTCAAGGCGTCCCAGCGCGCGTCCGGTCCGAGCACGGCTGGCTCCGCCTCCATCGCCGGCTCGATCAAGCGCTCGCCGCCCACCGCCTCGCCGCTCGGCGCCGCCACCGGCACCACCGCGTGAACCGGTTGGGCCATGTTCGACAGCAGCGTGACCTCCAGCAGTAGCCGCGCGTCGGCTCCCTTGCGCAGTTCCGGCTCCATCTCCATCAGGCCCTTCCAGAGGCCGAGTAAGGCATTCCGTCCGGCCGCGCGCCCGATCCGTTCCAACCCGGCCGAGGCGGCGCCGCCCAGACTTTCCGCATCGCGATAGCCGACCGATAGCAGCGCGGCCTCGCGGATGGCGCCGAGCAACCCGCGGACAAGTTGGCGCACGTCGCCGCCGGCGTCATAGAACCGCTGGAGCTCGCCCAGTGTCTGGGCCGCATCGCCCTCGGTCGCGTACGCCAGCAGCCGCACCAGCGTATCCGGGTCGGCGAGCCCGAGCAGCTCGTGCGTTTTTTGCACCGTCAGCTCTTCGCCGCCCTGCGAGATCAGCTGATCCAGCAGGGTGATCCCATCCCGCATGCTGCCGCGAGCCAGCCGCGCGAGCAGCGCCAGGCTCTGAGGGTCAACCTTGACCTGCTCCTGCTCGACGATCGATGCGAGATGCGCCGCGATCGACCCGGTCTCGATCCGCCGGAAGTCAAATCGCTGGCAGCGGGATGCCACCGTCAACGGAATCTTGTGCGGCTCGGTCGTGGCCAGGACGAAGACCACGTGGGCGGGTGGTTCCTCCAGCGTCTTCAACAGCGCGTTGAACGCCTCGGTCGTCAACATATGCGCCTCGTCGATGATGTAAATCTTCGACTTGAGCACCGCCGGCAAATACTTGACCCGCTCGCGCAAATCGCGGATCTCGTCGATGCCGCGGTTGGAGGCCGCGTCGATCTCGATCAGGTCGACCGCGGCCCCGCTGGCGATCTCGACGCAGTTCGCGCAGATGCCGCACGGTTCCGCTCCCTTCCGATTCAGGCAGTTGATCGCCTTGGCGAGGATGCGGGCGGTCGAGGTCTTCCCGGTTCCCCGAACTCCCGAGAACAGGTAGGCATGGGCGACGCGCCCCTGTTCCACGGCGTTCTTCAGGGTCTGGGCAATCGCATCCTGGCCGACCAGGTCGCCAAACGTCTGCGACCGGTACTTGAGGTAAAGGGTCTGGTACGCCATCGGCTGCCTCGACAATTCTACGGGCCCGCACGGTTTCGTCACCATTGACGGAATGGAGTCACCGATGCGCTGGCGTGCGCTGTTCCAGGAGGGCCGCGGCAAACTCACCGCCGGCATACTCCTCGTCGAGTTTCTGGTCGCGGTCGAGTCGCTCGTCGTGATCGCGATCATGCCGGCAGCGCGACGCGACCTCGGCGGCACCGAATTCTACGGCCTGGTCTTTGCCGGGTTCTCGCTGGCGGCCCTCGTGCTCTCGCCGATTGCGGGGCGAGCCGCCGACCGGCGCGGTGCGGCCCAACCATTTCTACTGTTTGGCATGCTCTTCGTCGCCGGCACCCTCTTTTGCGGGCTGGCGCCATCGATGCCGTTGCTTGCCCTTGCACGGATCGTCCAGGGCGGCGGTGCCGGCGGCGCCTACACGGTGGCGCTCGCCGCGATAACGAGAATCTACCCTCAGTCCGGCCGAGCCCGCGTCCTCGCGTTGCTCGCCGGTGCGTGGATCGTGCCGGGCTTGCTCGGACCGTCGTACGGCGCTCTGATGGCGAGCACGTTGGGGTGGCGGTGGGCGTTCTTCTCGATCATTCCACTGACCGTCATCGCGATCGCGCTCACGATGCCGGCGTTGCGCGCCCTACAACTGTCTCCCCTGTCGATCCGGTGGCCGTTGGAACTCGCGGCCGGCGTCACCGCGCTCATAACCGGCCTCTCCTTCCTCTCATTGCTCAGCCTGCCGCTCGTCGTCGCGGGCGCATGGCTCACCTGGTCGGCGTTGGGCCATATCCTCCCGCCGGGCTCGCTGCGCGCGCGACCGGGGCCGCCAGCGGCCGTGATGACGATCTTCTTGCTCCTGCTTGCCTTTATCGGCGCCGACTACTTCATTCCGCTCATGCTCACCGGTGTCCTGAGCCGCTCCCTCGCCGAGGCCGGCGCGGTGATCACGCTGGGCACCGTCAGCTGGTCGCTCGGCAACTGGTGGCAGTCCCGCGCGGTCGTCCATACGTCACCGGTCACGCTCGTGCGCCTCGGCAGCGTGGTCCTGGCCGTGGCGATTCTTGGCATCATGGCGACCACCGCGGGCGCCCCACTCGCGATCTCCTATGCCGCCTGGTTCGCGGGTGGCTTGGCCATGGGCATCGCGTATCCGACCGCCTACCTCGTCATCATGCAGGGAGCCGATGAGGCTGGCGCCGGGGCGGCAGTCAGTTCCGAGCAGGTGGCAGAGCGCCTCGCGCTCGCACTTGGCGGCGGGCTCGGTGGTGTCTGCATTGCACTTGCCACCGCGCTGCACGCGTCGCTCGCGGCTGGACTCACCGGGGCGTTCGGTCTCGCGCTGATCGCGGCGCTTGCCAGCGTTGCACTTGCCCCGAGGTTGGTGCACGCTCCGTAAGACGGTGCGCGTCCTTCTTTTTTGGATGTCCGATTTCCGCTAGCACGATCCGGTCCGGGACGCCACAATGGAGGACGTGATTGCCTCACCCCTCGACTTCGAGCGCTGCTACCGCGCGGTCGAGAGCCGCGACACCCGTTTCGACGGCTGGTTCATCACGGCCGTCAAGACAACAGGCATTTATTGCCGCCCGAGCTGCCCGACGCCGGTGCGCCCCAAACGCGAGAACGTCCGTTTTTACCCGACCGCGGCCGCGGCGCAGCTCGCCGGCTTCCGCGCCTGTAAGCGCTGCCGCCCGGATGCTTCGCCGGGCTCACCCGAATGGAATGTTCGTGGTGACCTCGTCGGCCGCGCGATGCGCCTGATCGGCGAGGGCGTCGTCGACCGCGACGGCGTTGCAGGGCTCGCCCGCCGGCTCGCGACCAGTGAGCGTCACCTTCATCGGCTGCTGCTGACGGAGCTCGGTGCCGGCCCACTCGCGATCGCCCGGGCGCAGCGCGCCCAGACCGCTCGCACGCTGATCGAAACCACCGACCTGGCGTTCACCGACGTAGCGTTCGCCGCGGGCTTCGAGAGTGTGCGGCAGTTCAACGACACGGTTCGAGAAGTGTTCGCGCTGACTCCGACTACTCTGCGCGCGGCAGGCCGGCGGCGCGGCGACATCGTCGAAGGCGCATTGACCCTTCGTCTTCCCTACCGTCCTCCGTTGGATTGGCCGGCGCTGTCCAGCTGGCTCCGCACCCGAGCGGTCCCCGGGGTCGCGGAGGCCAACGGCCAAGCCTATCGGCGCACGCTCCGCCTGCCTCGTGGCGCTGCGATTGTGAGCCTCGAGCCAGTCGACGGCCACATTCGATGCACGCTGAAACTCGAGTCGATGTCGGACCTGACGAGCGCGGTGCGCCAATGTCGCCGCTTGCTCGACCTCGATGCCGACCCCTTGAGCGTCGTCGAGGTGCTCGCCAAAGATCGGCGGCTTGCGTCGGTTGTCAAGAAGCGCCCAGGTTTGCGCGCCCCGGGGGCGGTCGATGGCACCGAGCTCGCGATCCAGGCGGTGCTCGGTCAGCAGGTCTCGCTCGCGGCGGCACGCACGCTGGCCGCGCGCCTCGTGACCGCGCACGGGGATGTCATCAAGATCGCCGATCCGACGCTGACACACCTCTTCCCGGCCGCGGACGCGATCGCAACCGCCGATCTGTCGAGACTTGGCGTGCCGCAGAGTCGGCGAGCAACGCTTCATGCGCTCGCCAGCGCGGTTGCGCGTGGCAGTCTGATGCTCGATCCCGGCGCGGACCGTGCCGAGACGTACCACAAGCTGCTCAGCCTGCCCGGGATCGGGGAATGGACGGCAGGGTACATCCTGATGCGCGCGCTCGGCGATCCCGATACGTTTCTGGCGGGCGACCTCGGGGTCAGGAAGGCCGGCGCGCGCCTCGGCTTCGGCAGCAACGCGCGCACCATCTCCGAACATGCCGCCGCCTGGCGTCCCTGGCGGACGTACGCGACACACCAATTGTGGGCGACGCTCACACCAACGCAGCAGGAGGTCTCATGATGCAAACCAAACCGATGTTGTACAGCACCACTCACCCGACGCCGGTCGGCACGCTCACGCTGGTCGCGTCCGATCGCGGCCTCCATGCCGTGCTCTGGCCGAAACTCTCGCGGCAGCAGGCTGGGATCAGCCCGCGCCCACGTCACAACCCGGACCATCCGATCTTGCAGAAGACTGCGCTACAGATGGATGAATACTTCGCCGGCTCGCGCACGAGCTTCGACCTACCCCTCGACCTCGAGGGCACGCGCTTCCAGCTCGCGGCCTGGCGGTCGTTAGCCGACATCCCGTTCGGGACCACCACCACCTATGGCCGGCAGGCGGCAGCACTCGGCATCCCCACGGCGGCGCGCGCCGTCGGCGCCGCGAACGGGGCCAACCCCGTCTGCATCGTGCTGCCCTGCCACCGCGTCATCGGTGCGAATGGCTCGTTGACTGGCTTCGGAGGTGGCCTTCCCGTAAAAGAATGGCTGCTAGACCACGAAGCGCAAGTGCTGACGACCCTTACTATCGTGTCAAATTCCCAATGGCCGACACGCCAACCCGTCCAGACGCGCTTATCCATGCCCGTGGCCTGACCAAACTCTTCGGCAGCCTGGTCGCGGTCGACGCCGTTGACTTCGACGTCGATCGCGGCGAGGCGTTCGGGTTTCTCGGCCCCAATGGGGCCGGCAAGACATCGACGATGCGCATGATCGGCTGCGTCTCGCCTGCCTCTAGCGGCGAGCTACGCGTCCTCGGGATGGACCCGGCCGTCGAGGGTCCTCGAATTCGGGCTCGGTTGGGCGTCGTGCCGCAGGCCGACACACTGGATCGCGAGCTGCGGGTTGCCGAGAACCTGTACACGTACGCCCGGTACTTCGACATCGCCGGCCCTGTCGCGCGAAAGCGAACAGCGGAGCTGCTCGACTTCGTGCAACTCGGCGACCGCTGGGATGATGAGGTCGAGCCGCTCTCGGGCGGCATGAAACGCCGTCTCGCGATCGCCCGTGCCCTGATCAGCGAGCCCGAGCTGCTGCTACTCGATGAGCCGACCACCGGTCTCGACCCCCAGGCTCGTCACATGGTGTGGGACCGCCTCTACCGCCTCAAGCAGCGCGGTGTCACGATCGTGTTGACCACGCACTACATGGACGAGGCCGAGCAACTCTGCGACCGGCTGGTCGTCATGGACAAGGCGAAGATCGTCGCGTCTGGATCACCGCGTGAGTTGATCGAGCGATACGCCACTCGTGAGGTGCTCGAGCTTCGCTTTGCGATCGACGCCGCACCGGACCTCGATGGGAAGTTGCAGGGGTTGGCCGATCGCGTGGAAGTCCTACCGGATCGCGTCTTGCTGTACACGGACGACGGCGACGCGGCGGCCGCCGCGATTCATCAACGAGGGCTGCGTCCTGAGAGCACACTCGTCCGCCGCAGCACACTGGAGGACGTGTTTCTGCACATCACCGGCCGGCGTTTGATCGAGTGACGGCGTCCGATTGAGCGGCGCGCTGAAGGTTCTCTCACACCATCTTCGCCTGTACCGGCGAGTCTGGAAAGGCTCGGTGTTTGTCTCCTTTGTCTCCCCGGTTCTCTATCTCGCGTCGATCGGCGTCGGGCTCGGCAGCCTAGTGTCGCGTGGACCGGCTCACGCCATCGGTGGCGTGTCCTATGCCGCCTTCATTGCCCCTGGCCTGCTCGCGGCCACGGCCATGATGACGGCCTCCTCAGAAACGACCTTTCCGATCATGGCGCGTGTGTACTGGATGCGGACCTACGATGCCATGCTCGCCTCACCGCTCACGGTTCGCGACCTGGTCGGCGGCGAGCTCCTCTGGCTCTGCTTTCGTCTGGCGCTGGTGTCGGTGATCTTCTTCGTCGTGATGGCGGCATTTCATACGGTGCACTCGGTCCAAGCGTTGTTTGCCATACCCGTCGCCATTCTGAGCGGGCTGGCCTTTGGACTGCCGGTCATGGCGTGGTCCGCGAAACAGCGAACGGACACGCCATTTGCTTTGCTATTCCGCTTCGTGGTCACGCCCCTCTTCGTCCTTGGCGGGACGTTCTTTCCGATCGATCGCCTTCCCCGACTGCTCGAGGACATCGCCTGGCTCACCCCGCTCGCGCATGGTGTGGCCCTAACCCGCGCACTGACGACGGGTCAGGCGGCACTCTCATCAGCCCTGGGACACGTGACCGTCCTGGCGATCTACGCGGCGATTGGCATTGCGGCGGCATTGGTGACGTTCAGGCAGGAGCTCGCCCGGTGATCGCGATGCTCGGCATGCGACCCCGTCCACAACAACCGGCCGCCCACCGGGCCGCGCGCCTTGTCGAGCGCGACGCGATCCTCTACCGGCGAAACTGGATCGTCATCCTCTCCGGGTTCTTCGAGCCATTGCTCTACTTGCTCGGCATCGGCTTCGGTGTTGGGTCGCTCGTAGGCTCGGTCGTAACACAGGGCGGCCAGCACTTACGCTACGCGGTCTTCGTCGCCCCTGCGCTGATGGCGACATCGGCGATGAACGGCGCGATCGCCGAGACCGCGTTCAACTTCTTCCACAAGCTGAAATACGTCAAGCTCTACGACGCGGTGCTCTCCACCCCGCTCGGTGTGGCTGACATTGCGCTCGGCGAAGTCACTTGGGCCCTTCTACGCGGCACCGCCTATGCGGTCGCCTTCATCGGCATCATGGCGCTTCTCGGTCTCGTCGTCAGTCCGTGGGCAATTCTGGCACTTCCGGCGGCCATGCTGATCGGCTTCACCTTCGCCGCGCTGGGTACTGCGACCGCGACGTTCGTCCGCAATTGGCAAGACTTCGACCTGGTGCTTGTTGTGCTGATCCCGCTCTTCCTGTTTTCCGGAACCTTCTACCCGATCAGCCTTTACCCCAGCTGGCTGCAGCTGGTCGTGCAGTTGACGCCGCTCTATCACGGCGTCGACCTGCTTCGAAGCCTGACGACCGGCTCGATCGGCCCCTGGCTCCTGCTCGACATCGGCTACCTCCTCGTGCTGAGCCTCGCCGGCCTGCTGCTGGCCACTGCCCGCCTCGAGCGCCTGCTGCTCAAGTAGCCACCGCCCCGCTGTAGCCGTTACATTTACTGAGGACATGCACCCGGAAAACAACCTGACACGCGAGGAAGCCCGGCGGCGGGCCCAGTTGCTTCATACCCCTCTTTACGACATCTCCCTCGACCTCACCAGGGACAGTGACACCTTCGCCTGCGAGGCCACCATTCACTTCCTCTGTCACGAACCTGGCGCCAACACCTTTATCGATTTCCTGGCGCCCTCGGTCGACAGCTGCGAGCTCAATGGCGAGGAAGTCCCCAAAGAGGCCTTCAGCGGCGCCCGGATCACCCTCGAGAACCTGCGCGAGGCGAACGAGCTCCATGTGATCGGAACCTGCAGCTACCAGAACGTTGGCGCAGGGCTCAGCAAGTTCACTGACCCGGTGGACCACAAAACCTACCTGCATTCGCAGTTCGAGACCTTCGACGCCCACCGCATGTTTCCCTGTTTCGACCAGCCCGACCTGAAGGCGAGCTTCACCTTCACGGTGCTGGCTCCTCATGACTGGGTGGTGGTCTCGAACAACCCTGGACAGGCGCAACTGGTCACCGGCAAGGAGAACGTCAAGCGCTGGACCTTTGGGGCCACGCCCAAGATGTCGTCCTACCTGACCGCGATCGTCGCGGGTCCCTACCACGGCGTGCGCGACCGGCACGGCGACATCGACCTGGGGATCTTCTGTCGCCAGTCGCTGGCCCAGTATCTCGACCCCGAGGAGATCTTCACCATCACCAAGCAGGGCCTCGACTTTTACGGCGAGGCCTACAAGTACCCCTACCCCTTCCAGAAGTACGACCAGCTCTTCGTCCCCGAGTTCAGCGCCGGCGCGATGGAAAACATCGGCGCCGTCACCTTCAACGAAGCGATGCTCTATCGCTCGAAGGTGACCGAGGCGGTTCGCGAGGACCGCGCCAATGCGATCTTGCACGAGATGGCGCACATGTGGTTCGGCGACCTCGTCACCATGCGCTGGTGGGACGACCTCTGGCTGAACGAGAGCTTCGCCACCTTCATGTCGGTGCTGTGCCAGGTGGAGGCGACGCGCTTCAAGAACGGGTGGGTCACGTTTGCCAACCAGTACAAAGCGGGCGCCCGCCGCCAGGACCAGCTCCCCACGACGCACCCGATCGCGGCCGACGTGCCCGACATCCAGTCCGTCTACCTGAATTTCGACGCGATCACCTACAACAAAGGCGCCTGCGTGCTTCGGCAGCTGGTCGCGTACGTCGGCCAGGACACCTTCCTTCGCGGCGTGCAGCGCTACGTCAAGCAGCGGCAATACTCGAATGCCAGCCTTGCCGACTTCCTGTCCGATGTCGAAGCCGGCTCGGGACGCGACCTCAAGGCATGGTCCAAGCTCTGGCTGGAGACGGCCGGCCTCAACACGTTACGACCCGAGGCGACCTCGCAAAGCGAGACCATCGGTTCGCTCGACATCAAGCAGGAGGCGCCGCCGGAGCACCCGACGATTCGTCCGCACCGGCTCGCGATCGGTCTCTACGACCGCAAGCCCGATGGTCTGCAACTCCGCCGGCGAGTCGAGCTCGATGTCGCCGGCGAGCACACTGAGGTCACCGATCTCGTCGGCGAGCGGCTGGCCGACCTCACGCTCGTTAACGACCTGGACCTGACCTACGCAAAGATCCGGCTCGACGAGCGCTCGCTGGCCACCGCCATCGACCACCTCGCTGACCTCAAGGACCCGCTCGCGCGGGCGATTACGTGGGCGGCGCTCTGGGACATGCTCCGCGACGGCGAGATCCCGGCCCGGCGCTACTTGCCGTTGATCCTCAAGAACATCCACGGCGAAACCGACATCGGCGTGGTCCAGGACCTCCTGGCGCAGGCATCCTCGGCCATCTGGGTGTATGGCGATCCGGAAAATGCTGAGACGGCACTGAAGACCCTCGCAAATCACGCGCTCACGGCGCTCGACGGCGCGCCGGCCGGGAGCGACCTCCAGCTCACCTGGGCGCACACCTTCATCAGCGCCGCCCGCTCGCCCGAGCACCTGTCGGTGATCCGCGGCTTGCTGGATGGCATCAAGGTCTTCACCGGTCTCAAGGTCGACACCGACCTTCGCTGGTCAATCGTCAATGCGCTGGCCGGCGTCGGCGCCGACGATGGCCTGATCGATGCCGAGTTGAAGCGTGACCCCACCGACGAGGGTCAGCGTTACGCGGCGACGGCTCGAGCGGCGCGCCCCACGCCGGAAGCCAAGGAACAGGTTTGGGCGGCGCTGATGGAGGACCTCACGGTGCCGCTGGCCACCATGCGCTCGATGATGCGCGGCTTTCATCGCTTCGACCAGCGCCGGCTGCTGGAGGCCTACAGCGCGCGCTACTTCCAGGCGCTGGCCAACGTCTGGAAGGAGCGTGACATCGAGGTCGCGCTCGCCTTCATCCGCATGATGTATCCGACGGTCGTCGTCGGCGAGGAGACGGTCAAGGCGACCGACCAATATCTGGCCGGCGACAACGTGCCCGGGCCCGTGCGACGAATCCTCCTCGAGGGCAAGGACAACATGCTCCGGGCATTGCGCGGTCGCGCCGCCGACGCCGCGGCCGCCGAAACGGTTCCGTCGCAACGCTAAACTTCAAAGCCACTCCGGCGGAAGACTGCCGGGCGCTCTGGACTCGCCAACGTCGCCAGGGCGGACCTGATCTTCCTCACGATCTCGCCGAAGCCTTGCAGCGGCGACGCGATACCGTCCTTACCGCGGAGAAACCGGCGACGTGATGGCTCTACCCTCCGAAGTTCGGCGGATCAAGGGAGAACGCGTCAACCTGCGGCGATTCCGGCTGGCGGACGAGCCAACCGTCTGGGAGGGCCGCTCATCCGCCGAACCTATGGCGCTGCCGACCGGCCCCGGACGGCGCAGCCAGCTGCGCAAGCGCCTGCTCGCGTCCGGGCGATTCGTGCACGGATCCCTCGACCTCGCCATCGAGTCCAACGGCCGCCTGATCGGTGATGTCCAGGCGCGTATGGGCGCGGGCCAGCGCCTGCCGCCCGGTGTGGTCGAGCTTGGAGTCGACCTTTATGATCCGGACCAGCGCGGAAAAGGCTACGGCGCCGAAGCCGTGGCCTTGCTGACAACCTGGCTTTTGGAGCACGGCATCGCGGAGCGCGTGCAGGCGAGTACCGCCGTTGGCAACCTTCCGATGCGCCGCGTCCTCGACAAGCTGGGCTTCACCTTCGAAGGCGTGATGCGCGGCTTCATGCCAGTGGGCGCCGGCCGTGAAGACTTCGCGCTCTACGGCGTGACCAAAGCCGAATGGCGCGCCCCTCATCGGGTCGCCCAGTCCCGCTAAAGGAGTTCGGCCGCCTGTCGGGCAATCACGGCATCCTCGCGTGCCTCGATCCGCAGGAGCGCCACGGCGCTTCCCGATGAATTGAGTACCGCGTCGTTTCGGACATCCGTGGCGGGGAGCGCACCCAGCCCGAACGGCGCGAGCCGCCGGACAATTCCCGACCGCACCGACCCGGAGTGTTCGCCGATGCCACCGGTGAAGACCAGGGCGTCGAGTCGAGGCAGCGCCGTGGCTGCCGCCGCGATGCCGGCCGCGGCTCGGCTGACGAACATGTCGATGGCGAGTTGGGCGCGTTTGTTTCCCTCCCCCGCGGCTTTCTCGAGATCCTTCATCCCGACCGCGCGTCCAGATACGCCGACCAGTCCCGAACGGTGATCGAGTGCGCTCTCGAGTTCGCGCCAGCCGGCCCGTCGCGTGCGCAACATATATAGAAGGATGCCGGGGTCGATCGAGCCGGCGCGGGTACCCATCATCAAGCCCTCCATCGGCGTCAGTCCCATCGAGGTGGCGACCGACCGTCCACCGAGCACAGCGGTCACCGAACAGCCGCTGCCCAGGTGGGCGACGACCAGCCCCAGCTCCGCGGCCGGCCGAGCCAGCAGTTGCGCGGCGCGACCGGTCGACCATTCGACCGATAGGCCGTGGAAGCCGAAGCGCCGAATGCCGTACTCCCGATGCCAGCGCCATGGCACGGGGTACAGGTACTGCTCCTCGCTGAGCGTCGCGTGAAAGGCCGTGTCGAAGGCGGCCACCTGGGGGATGGTGG
The DNA here is from genome assembly GCA_005882045.1 of Chloroflexota bacterium. GTDB lineage: Bacteria > Chloroflexota > Dormibacteria > CF-121 > CF-121 > CF-13. Next base: position 13,219 of record VBHO01000073.1, read on the forward strand.
GCAGGGCGACCTGTGCGGCACGGATGGTGGCGGCGGCCACGGGGTTGTGCAGCGGGGCAAATTCAGCCAGCGCCTCGATGCCTTTCAAGACCCGGTCGTCGACTCGCACGGCCTGGGGAAATTTGCTTCCGCCATGCACCACCCGATGCCCGACCGCCTCAACCGCAAATCCCCTCCCCCGCTCGCGGGGGAGCGTCAGGGAGGGGGCGGCTACGCCTAATTTCTTCAGGAGCGATTCGACCGTCCGCTGCAATCCCTTCGCCCGCGTCGCATCGGTCCCCAGCGACACCTCGGCTTTCGCGATCGCGGCGAGATCGACGCTATCGACGATGCTGCCCTTCAGCGAGCTGGAGCCGACGTTCAGGACGAGGACGCGCACGCCCTAATAGGGCCAGGTCCAGTCGCGCACGTCCGGTTCGTCCTCGCCGTGATCCCGGGTGTATTGCCGGTGGCGGAGCCGTTCGTCCACCATGTGCTGGCGGACGTGCGCGGCGCGGGCACCGAGTCCCGGAACCCGGTCGATCACGTCGATCACCAGGTGGAATCGGTCCAGGTCATTGAGCATCACCATGTCGAAGGGCGTCGTCGTCGTGCCCTCCTCTTTGTATCCGCGGACGTGCAGGTTGCCGTGGTTCGTCCGCCGGTAGGTCAGGCGATGGATCAGCCACGGGTATCCGTGATAGGCGAAGATCACCGGCCGGTCCGTGGTGAAGAGCGCGTCGAACTCGGCATCGGAGAGGCCGTGCGGATGCTCGGCTTCGGGTTGGAGCTTCATCAGGTCCACGACATTGACAACTCGAACCTTCAGATCGGGAAGGTTCCTGCGTAAGAGGTCGGTCGCAGCCAGCGTTTCCAGCGTGGGAATGTCGCCGGCGCAGGCCATGACCACGTCCGGCTCGCCGGTGTCATTGCTGGCCCAGTCCCAGATCCCGATTCCGCGGGTGCAGTGGACGATCGCCTCGTCCATCGGGAGGTAGTTGTGCGATCGCTGCTTGCCGGCCACGATCACGTTCACGTACTGCTTACTGCTCAGGCAATGGTCGGCGATCGAGAGCAGGCAGTTGGTGTCGGGCGCCAGGTAGACCCGGACCACCTCGGCCTTCTTGTTCAGCACCACATCGATGAAGCCCGGGTCCTGGTGGGTGAAGCCGTTATGGTCCTGGCGCCAGACATGCGAGCTCAGCAGGTAATTGAACGATGGAATCGGCCGTCGCCAGGAAATTCGGTTCGTCACCTCGAGCCACTTCGCGTGCTGGTTGAACATCGAATCGACGATATGAATGAATGCCTCGTAGCAGTTGAACAGGCCGTGCCGGCCGGTGAGCGTGTAGCCTTCGAGCCACCCCTGGCAGAGGTGCTCGCTCAGCACCTCCATCACCCGGCCATCGGGCGCGAGGTGATCATCGATGGGGAGCGTCTCCGCCATCCAGGCCCGGTTGGTCACGTCGAAGACGGCGCTGAGTCGATTGGAGACCGTTTCATCCGGTCCCATCAAGCGGAAGTTCCGGGGATTGTGGGCGATGACGTCACGCAGATACCGGCCCAGGACCTTCGTCGCCTCGTCAAACGTCGTTCCGGGCTTTTCGACCGTGACGGCATAATCGCGAAAGTCCGGCAAGCGCAACTCCTGGGTGAGCTCGCCACCGTTCGTATGCGGATTCGCGCTCATCCGGCGTCGACCGGTTGGTGGCAGCGCGGCCAGTTCCGCCACCAGCGCCCCGCCCTCGTCGAACAGCTCCTCCGGACGGTAGCTGCGCAGCCATTCGTCCAGGATCCGCAGATGCTCCGGCTTTGTCATGTCGTCGACCGGGACCTGGTGGGCGCGCCAGGTTCCCTCGACCGGCAACCCGTCCACCACCTTGGGACCGGTCCAGCCCTTCGGCGTCCGCATCACGATCATGGGCCAGAGTGGGCGAGTCGGGCGCTTTTTCTTTCGCGCCGCTCCCTGGATTTCCTCGATCTCGTCGAGGACGAGCTCCAGCAGGGCGGCCATCCGCTGGTGCATCTCCATCGGGTCGTCGCCGGCGATGATGTACGGGGTGTAGCCGTAACCCTCGAGGAGTTGGCGCAGCTCGCTCTCCGGGATTCGCGCCAGGACCGTAGGGTTGGCGATCTTCCAGCCATTCAAATGAAGAATGGGCAGCACGGCGCCGTCCGTGATCGGGTCGAGGAACTTGTTCGAGTGCCAGCTGGCCGCCAGTGGTCCGGTCTCCGCCTCACCGTCACCGATGACGCAGAAGACCTTGAGGTCCGGGTTGTCGAAGGCGGCGCCGTACGCGTGCGTTAGCGCATAACCCAGCTCGCCCCCTTCGTGGATGGATCCGGGCGTCTCGGGCGCGTCATGGCTTGGGATGCCGCCCGGGAATGAGAATTGCCGGAAGAGTTTTTGCAAGCCGACGACATCGCGGCTGATCGCGGGATAGATCTCGCTATAGGTGCCCTCGAGATAGGCGTTGGCGACCATCCCTGGGCCACCGTGACCGGGGCCGCAAATGAAGATCGCGTCGAGATCCCTCGCCTTGATCAGCCGGTTCAGGTGCGCGTAGAGGAAATTCAGCCCGGGCGTTGTGCCCCAGTGGCCGAGCAGCCGCGGTTTGATGTGCTTGACCTGCAGCGGCTCGCGTAACAGGGGATTCTCGAGCAGGTAGATCTGGCCCACCGAAAGGTAGTTGGCCGCACGCCAGTAGGCATCCAGCTTCTTGAGTTCGTCCCCGTTTAGTGGCCCTTCAGCGAGCGCGGCGGCGGGTCGCGGCTCGGTTTGCATACCCTCACGATAACGTGACAGCCCCTCGGGGTGATTTGTGCCGATCAGCCAATAAACTGGCCTCGGGATGAGGAAACCTGGATCGAAACGCAAGCCGACAGCGAGCAAGAAACCCCAGCCGACACCCAGGCCAACGCCGAAGGGGCCGATTCAACACGTAGTCATCATCGTCAAGGAGAACCACGCCTTCGATAACTACTTCGGCCGTTTTCCGGGCGCCGATGGTGATCCCAATTTGGCAACCGCATCCGATCCGCCGTCCACCGACCATCCGCACGACCACGCGGCCTGGCTGGAGCGTGCCACCGGCGCCCCCAAAGAACAGTACGGCCAGCCCAACATCCCGAACTACTGGCGCTACGCCCAGCAATACACACTCTGCGACAAGTACTTCACCGCGGTCGCCGGCCCGTCGACGCCGAACCACTTGATGCTGATCGCGGCCGATTCGCCCATCATCAACAACCCCCATTACCGTGACCCGATCAACACGCAGCCGCCGTTCAACCTTCCGTCGTTGCCCGCCAACCTCGAGAAGGCTGGCCTGACCTGGCGCAACTACGGTGGCTATGCCCAGGGATACATCACGGCCCTGAAGGGCAGCAAGAACAACGTCACAGCCCAGAAGTTCGCGACCGATGCCGCGGCCGGCAAATTGCCAACCGTGTCCTGGCTCTACGGTCCGACGGGACTCAGCGAGCACCCGGTCGAGTCGGTCCAGGCCGGCCAGAAATGGACGGGGCAACAGGTCGATGCCATCGTCAAGGGTGGACTCTGGCCGAACACCGTGGTCTTCATCACCTGGGACGATTGGGGCGGTTGGTACGACCACGTCACCCCGCCGCTCGTCGAGCAATGGAAGGACGGAACCCAGTTCACATATGGGTCGCGAGTCGGTTGCCTGGTCTTGAGCCCTTACGCGAAGGCTGCGTACATCTCGCATACGCAACACACGCACGTGAGCCTCGTGAAGTTCTGCGAGAAGACATTCGGCCTGCCGTCGATCAACGCTCGCGACAAGGCGGCCGACGACATGTCCGACTGCTTCGACTTCGCCCAGAAGCCGCTCGCCGCTCCCGGCCCCGCGATCTAAGCCCAAAAAACTCTCAACCCTTGCGGGGTAGGTCCCCTTTTCCCCTCCCCCGCTCGCGGGGGAGGGCAGGGTGGGGGCTTCCGCCGCCACGATTTGCGTCTCTATATTTGATGTACCGGTGGCACACCTCTCATCGTGGGCGTACCGCCTCGACCGCGGCCCCATCCTTAAACCGAGTCGCCGAGACGTGCGCTGAGGAAAAGGTTGTGTCGCTTACTCAGCGCCTTGATGCTCTCGTCGTCGCCGTCTTCGCATTCGCTTTCACTCGCACGCCCTGGTTGATCAGGTTCCTCAATCCGATCATGCGGTGGGTTCTCCTAACACCCCTGCCCGCCGGTCCGAATGCGCTGTTGACCGTTCGAGGA
>VBHO01000209.1 GCA_005882045.1 Chloroflexota bacterium
GATCGATCAACCCGGGCGTCAGGAAAACCGTGGGGTGGAGCACGCCCGCACAGAAGGCCTGCGGACTGCTTCCCTCGATGCACTCCACATTTCGGGTCCTAGTCCTGGCGATGGCCGCGACCAAAGCACTGGGCAGCGGCATCTTGTGTATGCGCCCTACCTCCATGCTGCTCTGCCGATACAGCCACATTGCCCGAAGTGGCCAGCTCAATACCAGGACGATTAGGACCAGGGATGCCGTGACGCCGAGTGAGAATGCCGAGACCATTGCGCCGCCCGCGGTCAAACACGCCGCCCCAGCCGGACACCCCATGACCCAGACGCCACAGGCGAAGGCGAGTGTCGCCAGGAGCCCGACCGCGACCCAGCGTGCTTGCCTCATTTCACGAATTCCTCCAGCCGTCGACGCCGCTCGCTGCTGAGCCGGTCCAGTTCCTCCGCGAAAGCAGCGAGGGCGGCATCCCCGTACCGCCGCACGATTTCGTCGACGTCTTGGCGGCTCGCTCGCGCGAGAAAGTCGGCAGGGTTTCCAACCGCCTGGTATCGGTGTGCCTTCTGCTTTGGGACAGATTTGGCCGTGAGCAAGCCCTTTTGTGCCAGCCGCGCGAGTGTCGTCATGACGGTCGTATAGGCCAGCTCGGGCATGAGCTGCTGGATGTCACGCACGACGAACGTCTTCCCCACCGCACCGGACCACACCGCACGCATGATCCGGCCCTCAAGGGGTCCAAGTAGGGCAGCGGCCCTGGCTAAGGCCGACCGATCGGATGGCATTCCAACCGCTCCTTCACTTTGGACTGCGGCGCAATTGCTCGCCTAGACTACTAGGGGTAGATAGTAACTCACGGAGGATCCCGATGAAAGCGCTCATCGCGCTGTTCGCAGGGGTGGCCCTTGCGCTGCTTGCCCAATTTCCGCTCGAGCCACTCGCTGATCAGAACGACCTCGTGCACTGGGCCCAGCACGGCCTGCTCTTCTGGAGCGGCATCGTGGTGGGCATTTCGATCACACTCCTGTACCGGCGGGGCCAGCGGAAGGCCGCGTGGCCCGAGCGGTAGCCGCCGACTCAGCGGCGCGCCGCCCCGGCATTGTCGCGCAGCTCTCACTAGGTGCCCTAGGCGCGGGCCTGGTCCTGTTGGTGAGCCTGGCGTGGCTCACGGGGCTGGCCTATCTCCTTGCCCGTTTGAATCTCCCCTCGCCGGTCCAACTCGCAGCCGTCGACACAGTGCACGTCTATGTCGGAATCGCCTCGATCGCCTTCTTTGTCGCGAAAGTAGCGCGCGTCGGTCTCCATCAACGCGTCGACAGTGTTCCGGACCTGGTCCTCTGGCATCGCTGGGTCTCCTGGAGCCTTTTGGTCCTCTACTCCGGTGTTTACCTCACCGGCGTTCTCCTGCTCATATCGTTTCCGGCCCCGGTGCGGCAGAGCCTTGCGAACGCCCACTTGCTCGTGTCGGTGTGGGCTGCGGCCCCAACCACCTGGCACGTTTGGCATCACCGCCAATGGGCGGTGCCGTTCGTGCCTCGGCTTCAGCGCCCGTTGCCTGGCCGTTTCCTGGCTGCGGCGACGGTGGCCGTGCTGCCCGTGGCAGCGTTTGCGATGGTCCCGCGAGCGCTGTCGTTGCTCGCCCAGGTCGGCGCCGGCAATGCCTGGACCAGCGCAGCAATACCGGGTGTCTTCCTCGACCGGATGGAGCGCACCACCGATGGCCAGACGCTGGTGGCCGGTGGCGAAGGGCTCTACGCGCGATCTGTCGAAGGCGGTACCTGGCACCGGATCACATTTCCACCGGACCTGATTCTCGGACTGGCGACGCCGAAAGGACCGGTTGCGGTCTACGTCGGCACCGGGACAGGACTCTACGCCAGCCCAGCCGCCGACGGACCCTATCGGCGGCTCTCTTTTCCGGCCCGCGAAGTTCATGGCATCGCGGTTGATCCCGTGGACTCTGACATCATCTGGGCCAGTTCACGTCAGGGGTTCTGGCGATCCACGGACGCCGGCGTGCACTGGACGAATGAATCCACGGGGATCGTGGAGCCACCCACTGCGTGGGCGATCAGCTTCTTCGATGGAACGCTATTTGCGAGCGACGTCAACGGTGTCTACCGCTGGACGGGATCGACCTGGGAAGAGAGCTCAAATCAGCGCGCTGTCGTCAGTCTTGATCCAAGCAGCGACGGCCGGCTCTACGCGAGCTCTATGGGACAAGGCGTTGAGGTGTTCACGAACGGAGCGTGGCAGCGGTCTGATGCCGGCTTGGTGGCCAACCATGGCGGTGTGCGCGTCGTCCACATCGATGGCATCACGGCAGTGCCGGGCGGCCATCGATATGCCGCGATGATGCTTGACGGCACGGCCACCAGCATTGATGGCGGTCAGTCATGGACAGGAATAACTGCCGGGCTCGCTCGAGGGGCGGTCTGGCGGATCCTCCCGGTCGGCTCGGGACTGGTCGCGGCCACCGATCATGGCATCTACACCTACCCTCTCCCGGTGCTCGAAAGGCCAGGCGTGGTCTGGTGGCTTGCCCTTATCGCAACGGGTGGCCTGTTCGGCGCCGCAGCCGTCGCGCTCGCCGCCCTACCAATTTGGTCAGGACGAGCGCTGCGCCGCTAGCCCCGTTGCAGGCGGCTCGGGACCATCGACTGCGGCTTGAAGGGAGCGGATCTGCTCAGCAATTGCAAGCTGGGTCGACTGCAGGTCGCTCAGCTGGCCGCGCAGGCGAGCGAGCTGCTCATTCGGGGTCAGCTCTCGGTCGGCCCGTTGCTGGGGCGCCGCTACCACGGGCGGGGCCGACTGGCCCATGCTCCGCATCCCCCACATCATGAGGACCATCGACAGCGGACAGGCCGCCACCAAAAGCACGGGGAGCGCCGAGATGAAGAGCCGAGGTTGGACCAGGAAGATGCCGACCGCGACGACGGCGAGTCCGGCGACCACCTTCCAGTCGATGCAGAAGCGTCCTATGCGCATGCGGTTGGCTGCTACTATAGCACAGTAGTAGAAGGCGGTTTCGAGTCGGAGTACTAGCTTGCTGAGGGTACGAGGGTGATCGGGGCTCGGCGAATCCTCGAAGACAGTCGCGCGATCTCCCGGCGGAGCCTTCTCGCGCTGCTTGGGTGGGGTGCGTTCGTCGTCGCATCGCTCGCGGCCCTCCTCGAGTCGATCCGATTCGTCTTTCCGAACGCCACCTATGAACAGCCGTCGGCCTTCAAGGCCGGCGCATCGGCGGACTATCCGGTTGGATCAACCACCGTTTTCATCGACCAGCGGGTCGTCATCAATCGCGACCCGGATGGTATCTATGCCTTCAACCTGATCTGTACTCATCTGGGCTGTACACCGCGCTCATTTCCCGACGTGACCAGTGACCTTGTCGCCACCGGAATCGCGGGCATTCGCGATCCTCTCACCGGCCAGGCAGCGACCCGAGCCAATCCGGCGCTCCCAGGCTTCAAATGCCCGTGTCACGGAAGCCGCTATTTCCGTGACTCGGTCAATTTCTACGGCCCTGCCCCACGGCCGATGGACCACATCGTGGTCGAGCTTGCCCCCGACGGCCGCCTCCTGGTTGATCGGGCGAGCTTTGTCGACATCCTGACTCGACTTAAGGTCTGAGTGTCCGGCGGCATTGTTCAACGGCGCCTTGCGACCGTCTTGATTCTTGCTGGAGCCGCCGCTCTGCTGTCCGCTTGCTCATCGGGCCAGACGCTGGATGGGGCGCCCATCACGGTGGAGTTCCGCAACCGAAAGACGGTGCTGCTGTTCTGGGCCTCCTGGTGCGGTCCCTGCCGGCACGAGCAGCCGTTCCTCAACCGGATGGCAACGGACTACGCGACCCGCGGGGTCCAATTCATCGGTGTTGACATCCTCGACCATGACCACGCAGCCGCGAAAGCCTTCGAGGACGAGTTCCATGTCCCTTACCCCAGCCTCTATGACGACGCCGGAAAAACCGCGGCGACCTATAACGTCGATGCTCCGCCATCGCAGGTCCTGGTCGACGGCCGCGGCATCATCGTGGCGAGGACGCCTGGAGAGGTCAGCGAAGACCAGCTCGGCCGGCTGATCCAGGCCAAGCTGCTAGCCTCCTGAGGGCAGGGGAATATGGTCGCCACACTCGCGCTTGCCTTTGCCGGAGGGCTCGTCTCCTGCGCCTCGACCTGCTTCCTTCCCCTCATCCCGGCATACATCACCTATATGGGGGGTCGCGCCGTGGCCATGCCAGACCAGACCGCCCTCAGCCAGCAACTTCGGGTCCTGGGCAACGCCCTCCTCTTCATTGCCGGCTTTGCGACGATCTTCATCGCCTTTGGCGCGGCCGCCGGGCTGATCGGCGCGGACCTTATTGCATACCGGCCTTTACTGCTTCGGGTGGCCGGGGTGGCGCTGGTGGTGATGGGCGTCGTGTTGCTGGGCGGTCTGCCCTGGCTGCTCCGTCAGTTTCGCGTGGAGTTAGCGCACCGGCTGCCGCGGACCCCCTGGGCGTCATATGTCGTGGGACTGGCGTTCGCGATTGGCTGGACCCCCTGCATCGGCCCGATCCTGACCGCCATCCTTATCCTGGCCGCCGGCTCCGCCACCGCGCCGAAAGGGGCGCTCCTGCTGGCGGCCTACTCCGCCGGCATGGGCTTGCCGCTGCTCGTGGCCGCCGGGTTAGTCGGGCAGCTCACCCGGTTGATTCGGAAAGCCTACGGAGTAACCCGCGTCGTCAACGCGGTCGCCGCCGTGGTGATGATCGCCATGGGCGGGCTCATCTTCACCAATCAACTGACTATCCTGAATAGCTACCTCCCGTACTTCTCGATCACGCCGTCGTTCGCGAACGCCTTCCAGGCATCGACCGCGCAAGACAAACCCGGGATCCCGCGCACCGGAGGCGCGATGCGGGCCGGTGCGGTGGCGCCAGACTTCACCGTGATCGACGTTGAGGGGCATTCGGTCACGCTGGCCAGCCTCCGCGGCCGTCCGGTGCTGATCAACTTCTGGGCCACCTGGTGCACGCCGTGCCGGGACGAGTTGCCGATGATCAGCTCCGCCTATTACGCCCATGGCGGACGGGGGCTGGTTGTGGTGGCGATCGACTTCAAGGAGTCCGCCGATACCGTCCGCCAGTTCTGGGCCAGCCTCCATCTCGAGCCGGCGCCATACCTCGATGCGGATGGCCGAGTCGCCGCCTTATACGGCGTCGGCCTGAAAACGAGCGGCTTGCCCGTTAGCGTCTTCGTCGCCCGCGATGGGACCGTCAGCGCCTTCGCCCCGTGGGCGCTCGACCCAACGTACCTGGATCAGCAGCTGGCGAAGATCCTTTAGGCCCGGCGTCCTCAGGGGTAGGAGAAGGTGTGCTCCAGCCGTTGGTGAGGCGCCACGATGACGTCGCGCACCAGCCGGTCGTGCGCGTCGATCCAAAGGTGAATCCAGATCTGTGATCCCGGGAGGTAGACCACTACCTCCCGATCGGCCCCCGAAGTCGGCAAGCCG
>VBHO01000074.1 GCA_005882045.1 Chloroflexota bacterium
CGGCGCGAGCCGCCTTGTCAAGGCCACAGGGAAGTTCGCACGAAGGGCCTCCACGAAGGTCGGAGACAAGTGGTTCCTGATGAAGAATCGTCGACTCGCAAAGGACGGAATGGCTTGGATCGATTCAAACGGGGACAGATGCATTCGGCACGGTCCGATGAACGAAGGCCCCTTAAACCCCAAAGTTGCGGCCACATTTAGGTCGTCTTCCTACACATCACGCAAGCTAGCCGAACCGAAGGAACTCTGGCGCGCTTATAGTGACCCCGATAAGAAGTTGGGACCATATTGGACTGATATCCCACCAAGTGGACCGCTACAAACGACCGTCGACTCGGCATTGCATTTCACATTCAAGAACACGGCCTCGAAGGTCGCCCACATCGTGGTCCCTGCAGGAACGAAAGTCTACGAAGGTTTTGCCGGGCCACAGGGTGGCGGCTATCTCGGTGGAGGTCCACAATTCTTGCTGCCGAAACGGCTCCCCGCCTGGGAGGTGTGACGTTGCCATCAATTGATTGCGACTGGAGGGTTGTCGAGGGCTTCGGGTCTGATGAGGAGTACGACCGGTTTCGGACTCGGATCCTCGAGCAGGTTGAGTCGGGCTTGGCCAAGGAAGAACGGGTTAAGAAGCGTTACAGCGGCATCGATTGGGATGAGCACTGGTACCGCTGCGCTGCGACTAAGGAAACGTGGAGACTAGTGGCGCCTGACCCTCCCTTTAACGGGATATTCGAGCCTGTGTAGCAAACACCTCGATGCCCCTTAGGGCAATAGGCGCTGCCCCGAGACCTGCGCCGTTGAACGTTGACCGTCGCGATCGTTTGGAGTCTGATCAGGAAAAGGATCTTTCGCGCCTTTCAGTAGCCTCGTGAGCTCGACGGAGGCAGGATTATGCAATCGCACGAAAACGACCTTCTGATCAATCCCGAAGGCCGCCAGACACCGGCTCCACGCAAGGACGAGGCGGACTCTTCGGGCGCCGAGGCGCTGATGCACGGGCGGACCGATGCCCTGACGCCGGCTGCGGTGATGCACCTACAAAAGACCGCCGGTAATGCGACCGTGAGTGCGGCATTGGAAGAGCAGGAGCCATCGCTCGTCAAGGAGGTCGTGGGCTCGGGCGGTGGCGCGCCGCTCGACAACGACACTCGTGGCTTCATGGAGTCGCGCCTGGGCGCCGACTTCAGCGACGTCCGCGTGCACACGGATGCGACGGCTAGCGAATCGGCACAAGCGGTCCAAGCTCATGCCTACACCGTCGGTAATGATGTCGTCTTCCAGTCCGGAAAGTACGCGCCCGAGAATGACTCGGGCAAGCGCATGCTCGCCCACGAGCTCACCCACGTAGTGCAGCAGCGGTCTGGCCCGGTTGCCGGCACGCCCGCACCAGGCGGCATCCAGATCAGCCATCCCTCGGATCGCTTCGAGCAAGCTGCCGAGAGCAGCGCGGACCGCGTTATGTCGTCGGCGTCCGCTGCTGCACCGACATCTTTAGGGCCGGCACCAGCTTCGGTCCAGCGCGAGGGTGAGGAAGACGAGGAGCTTCAAGGCTCATTCGTCCAGCGCGAGGCGGAAGAAGACGAGGAGCTCCAGGGCTCGTTTGTTCAGCGCGAGGCCGAAGATGACGAGGAACTCCAGGGTTCGTTTGTCCAGCGGGAGGCTGAAGATGAGGAGGAACTCCAGGGCGCCTTCGTTCAGCGTGAGGCCGCGGGCCAAGAAGAGCAGGCCGAGGCCTAGCCGCTCGGCTCGGTACAGCCGCTAAACAAAAATGAAGTCGCGCCACGCCGAGTTGGTGAACGAGCTGGCCCGCTCCGGCCTGACGACCAGATCACGCCTTGCATCCGCCCCAAGCGATTGGCGATCGCGGGTCCTTCAGCTCCAGAGCAGCATCGGTAACGCAGCCGTTAGCGAATTCTTGACGCGTCCGATGGTTGTAGCAACGGATGCACCGACGCACGGCGGTCTCCAGCGACAAGTCGCTGCGCCCCCTTCCATGGACCCAAAGAGTTACGGCTCGTATGGTGCTTGGCTTCAGGCCCTCCCCGCTGACGCTATAGACGCGACGGCCGTCGATGTGACGGATGAAGTGAAAGCACAGTTGCCCGACCTGGCGTCGCTGGTCACCGATTTGAAGGCCGACTGCGCGGATGTGTCCATTCTGCTGCGGCACTACTATCTCCAGGCGCACAACGAAACGGGAACACTCAAGTCGATCAACACGAAGGACATCAAGAATCCGATCAAGTACACCATCGGTGCCGGCGTGACCAAGCCGGCCCTCAAGAACATCCTCACCAGCATTGGGACCACCAATTTCCAGGACAACAAGAACCGTTTCGCGTTTATCAATTACTACGGAGGGACGACGCCCACCAAGAACCTCAAGAGACTTATCGCTGCGGGTCTTGGTCCTGGCGATCTGCTCATCTGGAAGCGCCTGCCCGGGATCTCCGGGAATTTCCAAGGTCACGTCCAGACGATCCAGAGTATTAAGCCGGCCTACCTGGTTGGCCCGGGCCAGGAAGGGCCAGAACAGGAAGGAAGTATTGAGGTGCTGCAAGGGACAATGGAGGCTGGCATTGCCAAGGGCGAGGTCCAATCAAAAGTCCTCACGTTCTCGATGCTGACGGGGACTCGCGACGGCAACGCCGAGATTACCGTCCAGCCCAGTGGAGAAGAAGAGTTCTACGGCGCCGGCAAGTGGTGAGCGATAGGTTCAGCCCGATTGAGTCGGGCGTCTAGTCACCCCTTACCTGAACGTGCCACCCCTTCATCGCTGGTTCCCCCGATAGTCATCGCCCTCGCGACTAAGAAGGCCGTAGTACTGGCCGAATTCAGACTCGACCGTGAGCAGACCCATCTTGAGGTACTCACGCTGGGTCGCTCGAATCAAGTCGGCCATCGACATTGCCCGTTGATCTTCCGCCGCTGCATAGGCGGCCGCGACAGCGATGTTCCGAATAGCGCCGCCCGAGAGTTTGAAGGCCCGGGCGAGGAAGTCCAGGTCGAGGTTGGAGTCTCGCGGCATCGTCGTCCCCAGGCTTCGCTCCCAGAGGCGGCGACGGTATTCCTCCTCCGGCTCGGGAAAATCGACCAGCGCATCGAGCCGCCGGGTAAACGCCTCGTCCAGGTTGGCCCGCAAGTTGGTCGCCAGGATGGCGATGCCCTCAAAGAGCTCCATCCGCTGCAAGAGATAGGCCACCTCGACGTTGGCATAGCGATCGTGCGCATCACTAACTTCGGATCGCTTGCCAAAGAGGGCGTCCGCTTCGTCGAAGAGGATCACGCCGTTGACGCGCTCGGCCTCAGCGAAGATCCGATCGAGGTTCTTCTCCGTTTCGCCGACGTATTTGTCGACGACAGTGGCCAGGTCGACGGTATACAGATCGAGGCCGAGCTCGCTGGCCAGGACTTCGGCGGCCATCGTCTTGCCGGTGCCGGACGGACCGGCGAAGAGGGCCGTGAGACCCCGGCGGCGGGCTGAGGGACCCGCCATCTTCCAAATATCCAGCACCTGCTCGCGGTAGCGGGCCCGGGTAAGCAACTCCTTGAGTTGCGCCATCGTGTCCGCTGGCAACACAAGGTCACTGAATCCGACGGCGGGCTGGATCCGACGCGCCAACCGCTCCAGGCCCGCCGCATTCTGGGCGCGCGCGCCAGCCTTGAGCTCGTCTTCATCCAGCGGAACTTCCCGAGCGTGGGCCTCCATGCGCGCGGCCCGCGCCGCACGGTGCACCTGCTCCGCCGTCAGCCGGAACTGGGCCATGGTGCCAGCCAGGTCGAGACCTGGCGGTGTGTCGCCATTGAGATTCCGCCGCCAGAGCTCGGCCCGTTGCAGCGCATCCGGCACGGGCGCCTCGCAGATGAAAGGAACGTCGCGGGCCCAGGCCGGGTCCCAACTCCGGGAACCGACCAGCACAATCAACGCCGGCATTTCCGAGAAAGCACGAACCGCCGGCAGTCCTTTGGCCAACAGTACCTCGACCGGACCGGCGACAACACCCGCGCCGGTCAGGCCTGCCTCACGCGCAGTCAGGGCCGCGACCATCGTCGGGTCATCATCCGATCGCAGTCGCTCCAGGTCCAGCGCCAGCGTCGGACGGCCGATCTGGGTGAAGGCAGAGGAAGCAAGCGCCGCGCCCGATGCGCCTGGACGCTCGCGAATGTAGGCGAGTCTCGAACCCTGCTCACGCATCCACCGCACCAGGGTCGACGCCTCCGCGGGGGTCGCCGGTTCTCCTCGGTAGGCCAAGCCGGCCACAACGGCGTCGGGCATGTCGCTGCCGAGCAAGTGCGCCGTCACGCGGTCGGGCACCCGCAACGAGCGAGTCAACACCGGTCGTTCGCTCTCCTCCACGAGCACCATGTACTCGTCGACCAGGGGAGCGCCGGGCGCGAGCCGGCTGCGGGCGTACGCGCCGCTCGAGGGCAGCCCGCACAGCTCGAGCCCGAGGCCAACGCTGGCGCGCCGGCGGGAGACATCGTCTTGCAGATAGCCATAGAGCCGCTCGAAGCGGGCATCGACATCAGGCGCCAGCGCAATCAGCAACAGCTCGATGTCGATCTCATCGAGACGGAAGTTGCGAGCCAGGCGGCGCAACCGCAGGTCGGCTCCCTCCTTTTCGGCGGCGTCGGCAGCGGCTTCGATTTCCTCACGGGCTTTCGCCGCCGCCGCATCGGGCGCAGCGGGTGCTGCCCGGTCAGCCAGCAAGCGATCGACGTGCGTCGGCGAGATGTAAAGACCTCGAAACCGATCGTCGGTTTCCGGGTCGGTCGTGCGGCGTCGGGCGACGGCAGCCCGGACCCGTGCCTCGACCAGTTCGAGCCGCTGCAGCACGTGTTTCAGTGAAGGGTCGGCGATCGCAGTCAGTGTAGGCGCCGCCATCGACCTAGGAGCGGTTGACGCCGCGGATGCGCAGGATGCGGCCGGGCTGCTTCTCTTTCCCGGAGCGGACCAGTTCGTCCTGATCGGGCGCCACGCCCGGCTTGTTGGCCGGCTCGCCGGGCTTGAGCCGTCCCGATGCCTTCGGCCCGCCGGTTCCCGGCGCACCCACCGGCTTGGCGTCCTCGGCCGCGGCGGCACCGCGGCGGCCTCTCGCTGCGCGCGCCCCCGACCCAACAGCCGCATCGGTCTCGCCGTCCGCTCCGGCAAAACTGAACCTCGGCTCTTCCAGCACGGGCGGCCCGGCCGGGATCCCCACTTTGATTTCGAAGGGGGCATTAACGACCAGGTCGAGCGAGGGTTTGAGCTCGCCCCCGAGCGCCGACCACACGTCGGAAATCGAGCGATCCTGCGGCGGCGGCAGGGCGATGTTGAGCATGATAGGTTGTCGCCCTTGGGCCAAGGTGCCGCTCAACGCGTCCGCCGGTATCGTCGGATGGCGCAGGAAGCAGCCCAGCAATGCCGAGAGGAGCCGGTGCTCGTCTTCGGGTCGCTGGGTCCAGGCGGTGACGAGATACGAGAGCTTGAAGCGGCGTGGCGGTGGTCGGCGCTCGGTGACGAGCCGCGGATCGCGGGCATCGCCACGGATGTCCTCCCACATCACCTCGCGCTGCTCGAGGTCTTCCCGGATGTCGTACAGGTAGAGGTCGATGGTCGGGGTGTTGCGGCGGGAGGACCACTCTTTGGTTGGCGCATCGAAGGCCACGTCGGCTTTTGATCCGTTCAGGGCATCCCGTTTCACGAGGGCGCGCAGGGACTCATCCACGTCCTGGATCATCGCCATCTAGGGTCGACGCCGACGACGATCCGAACAAGTCGCGCAGGGGCAGTCATTGGGGTGAAGTTCCTGCCTGAATGGGCAACCTCGGGCTCAACCTGGCGTCCCTTCGGGCATCCCGTCTTACCCGTTCACTGGCCCGCTCGCCCCTTGTGGCGAACCGGACCCGATGCGACGCTCGCAGCGTTCCTGACGGCACTCAAACCAGGAGGAGATTGCCCATGCCCAATTACTTGTCGCCCGGCGTATACGTCGAGGAGGTCGAGGCAGGCTCACGCCCCATTGAGGGCGTCGGCACCGCGACCGCCGCTTTCGTTGGCCTCGCCGAGAAGGGCCCGGCCAACGCACCCACGCTGGTCACCAACTGGAGCCAGTTTGCGCAAACGTTCGGCGGGTTCATCGACGGCTCGTACCTCGCGCACTCGGTGTACGGCTACTTTCTCAACGGCGGCGGCTCAGCCTATGTGGTTCGCATCGGCGCCAACGGGCACGCCCCGGCCGCCCAGGCGGAACTGCCGAGTGCGAAGGACAAGTCGCTCGCCGGCTATCGCGTGCTGGCGTTGGAGGGCGGCCAGCCCGGCAACGACATCCAGGTCGAGGTGGCCGAAGCATCGCAAGCCGCGGACGACACGTTCAAGCTCATCATCACGCGTGGCAAGGATCGCGAAGAGTACGACAACGTCACCACGCGCAAGGGCAAGAACAACGTTGTTACTGCTGTCAAGACCGCGTCGAAGCTAATCCAGCTCGAGGAGATCGGGACCGCCGCCGCACTGGAGAAGGTCCCCGCCCCGGGCAAGGTTACGCTTCAGGGCGGCGGCGCGACGATGCCTGCCCGGGTCACCCCGGACGAGTACGTAGGCAACTCCGCCGACCGCACCGGATTCGCCGGTCTCGAGGCTGTCGACACCGTCACGATGCTCTGCGTACCCGACCTGATGGCTGCCTATGGGCGACCGGGTCGCGATTCTCGATGCCCCGCCCGGGCTCAACGCCCAGCAGATCCGCGAATGGCGGGTCGACAAGGCCGGTTACGACTCGAAGTACGCGACGCTCTACTGGCCGTGGGTCAAGGTCTTCGACCCGCTGGCGGGTCAGGCCAACTTCGTTCCACCGGGCGGCCACATGGCTGGCATCTGGGCGCGCAGCGACGACACCCGCGGTGTGCACAAGGCACCGGCCAATGAAGTCGTCCGCGGCGCGATCTCCCTCGAGCTGCAGGTGACTAAGAGCGAGCACGACCTGCTCAACCCGCAGGGGATCAACGTTATCCGCGCCTTCCCCGGCCGCGGCATCCGGGTCTGGGGCGCACGCACGCTCTCCAGCGATCCGGCCTGGCGGTACATCAACGTTCGTCGGTTGTTCAACTACATCGAGGGCTCCATCCTCCTGGGTACTCAGTGGGTGGTCTTCGAGCCGAACGACATGGCGCTCTGGGAGCGCGTCAAGCGCACCATCAGCGCCTTCCTGGTTCGCGTCTGGCGAGACGGCGCGCTGTTTGGCGCGACGCCAGGCGAGGCGTTCTACGTCAAGTGCGACGGTGAGAACAACACGGCCGAGACCATCGACGCCGGCCAGCTCATCGTCGAGATCGGGATCGCGCCGGTGAAGCCGGCCGAGTTCGTCGTGTTCAAGATCGCCCAGTTCTCGGGCGGCACGTCACTCAGCGAATAAAGGAGGGATAAATGCCATCTGGTGTTCCAAACGTTTCGAACAACGACGCCTTTGCGGCACGTAACTTCGCCATCGAGGTCGATGGCACGACCATCGCGCAGTTCACCGAACTCAGCGGCCTGACATCCGAGATGGACGTCACCGAGCTGAAGGAGAACGGCCCCGACGGCAAGATGATCATCAAGAAGATTCCGGGGGCGCACAAGACGCCGACGCTCACGCTAAAGCGCGCGAAGAACGTCTCGATGGACCTCTACAAGTGGCACAAGGCCGCGCTCGACGGCAAAATCAAGGACGCGCGGAAGAACGGGTCAGTGATCCTCTACGACTTCGAGAACGGAGAGATCGCTCGCTGGAACTTCGTCAACGCTTGGCCGTCCAAGCTGTCGACCGGTGCCCTCAAGGCTGGTTCCAACGAGGTCGTCACCGAGGAGGCCACCATCGTCATGGAATCGTTCGAGCGGGTGAAGTGAGTCCGGTATCGAGCATGGCGGAGGTCGGGCGTCCGGCCTCCGCCCAAACCCTGCACACGGAATTCGCCTTCGTCCTGCCGCGCGGCTACGTCGACGAGACCGGCACGATCCACCGCGAAGGGGTGATGCGGCTCGCCACGGCACGGGACGAAATCCTGCCACAGCGCGACCCGCGTGTGCGCGAAAACGAGGCGTACCTGACGGTCCTGTTGCTGTCGCGGGTGGTCACCAGGCTCGGCACGGTGCCGCAGGTGACCTCCGGCACGATCGAAGGGCTCTTCGCCTCCGACCTCGCCTTTCTGCAAGATCTCTACCGGCGGATCAATCAGGAGGGACACACGCAAGCGGCCGTCACCTGTCCGGACTGCAAGCATCAGTTCACGGTGGACATGGCAGGTGATCGCCTGGGGGGGTCGTGACGTACGCGACCGACCGTCTCTTCGAGGAGATCGCGTACGTGGCTTATCACCTGCACTGGTCGTTCGAAGAGATCCTCGACTTAGAGCACCCGCTGCGGCAGCGGGTCGTCGAGGAAGTCGCCAGCATCAATCGGCGCCTGGCCGAGGAGCAGGAGAACTGACCCGTGTGGCCCTTTCAACGTAAGACTGAGGCGCCGGCCGATTCGGGATCGCGCCCGGCACCGGCGCCCGTGATCCGCCGCGACTGGACCGGGCTGCCGCCCATCCAGCGGCTGATCGGTCAGCATCCACTGACCGCGCCCAGCGATCGGTTCAGCGATGACCTGGCGACCCATCACGATCCATCGGTCAGCACGGAACCGATGGGCCACCAGGTCAGCGCCGAAGCGCCAGCAGGTATCGTGCTGGCCCTCGCCAGGCCGACCACGCGCAACGACGGCCCGGCGATGATTTCGCGCCCACGCGTGCAGCGCCGTGTGCAGAGCGCGACGGAGGAGTCGGGGGAGTGGGATGGGGACGGGGCCGCGTCTCCTGCGATGCGGCCCTCCCCTCTTCCCGCCGGCACGGCGCCCGCCGCCGCCAGGGAGCTGCCGGTCGTCACTCCCGCGCCGGTCGCGCAGCGGCTGACCACTCTCTCGCCCGAGGTTGAGCCGATGCCCGTCGAGAGCGCACCACGCCGCTCCAGAATCGAGCAACCCCTCGATCCTTCGGCCGCGAGCCGCGCGGAGCTGTCCGATGCGCCGGTGGCAGCGCCGCGGCTGACGCTTGGTCAGGCCCGCCGCCTTGGATTGGGCGCCCCCATCAGTCGGGTGCCGGGGCGTGCCGTCCAACGCGCGATCGCCGATCTGACGGAGATGCCGCTCGCGGTGGACCCATCGCCCCGACCCTCCCCCGCAAGGCTCGAGGGAGAACCACCTGGCGCCGAACCTACGGCGGCGTCATCCGATGAGACAAGGAGCACGCCGCGCCTCGAGCTGCCGCTCGCACCTCGTGAGTCGTCGCAAACCCGCCACTCCGACCCTCCCCCAGAAGGGGGGAATGAGCCTTCTGCCGACTCCCCGGTGCAACGGGCGAAGGAGATTTCCACCGAGCCTCCCACGCAACACGCGACGGAGTTCGTTGACGCACCCGTGTCAGCACGGACCGAGATTGCCGTCAATCCGGTATTGACGCTGCCGCTGGTTCAACGAAGTCTTCAGAGCGATCGCCCGCAGGTGGCGATCGAGAGATCCGCTGAGCCGGCGCTACCGCTTGCCACGCCTCAACATGCGAAGGACATTCTGCGAGCCGCCACCCTGCCCTCCCCCCCAAGCGTGGGAGGGGAATTGTTGGCCACCCCCGCAAGCGGGGGAGGGGAATTGTTGGCCACCCCCACAAGCGGGGGAGGGGAATTGTTGGCTTCCCCGGCGAACGGGGGAGCGGAATCGTGGGCCTCCCCCGCAAGCACGGATGGAGAATTGTGGGCCGCCCCTACAAGGAGGGAGGGACTGGAACTGGCGCCGCTCGTGGGCGCGCGGCCGTTGCGGCCGACGACGCTACAACGCGCGTCGGTTGACCTCCAGGAACCGATGAGTCATGGGCCCAGTACCAACCTGGTTGGCGGGCGCGCTGACCACACGGTACAGCGGACCGACTCGCCCGAAGGGTTGGCCGCACAACCGTTGGCCCAGAGCGACGACGTCGTGCTTCGGTCATCGCATGAATCCGCTGATGGGGTGCCGAACCGATCACTGTTCTCACAAGAGCGCGCCCACGCGGCATCACCACCGCGCCAAGCCTCAGTCCCTCCGGACAGGTCAGTGGCTGTCGGCCGGCCTTTCCAACTTCAGGCACAGGCGGAACGATCCCCCAGCCGCGCCGCGGAGCTGCCACTGGCGCCCGTTCAGCGCGCCGCCGGGGAGGTGGCACCCGAACCGTCCGATCCGGGTGGCGAGTCGACGTCCGAGGTCGCGCAACGCGCACGATTCGACTCGCTGTCATCCGAGGTCAGCAGCCTTTCATCGCGAGCGCCGTCGCCGGCCGAAGCGGGCTCGGCCGTCAGCACCGTCGGTTCGGCCGTCGGCTCCATGTTCGGCGGTCACAACGCGGCCGAAACCGACATGGACGAGCTCGCCGGCAAGCTCTACGACAAAATCCGCACCCGGCTCAAGTCCGAACTGCTGGTTGATCGGGAGCGCTCGGGCTTCCTGACCGACCTGCGCTGAGGAGGAAACGATGCCTGATCACCCTACCGGCCAGAGCCTGCGCTTTCGGGTCAAGCTTGACGGCGGCGCCGATCTTGGTGATTGGTCGAAATGCGACGGTCTCTCTGTCGAGTACGACATCTTCGAGTACAAGGAGGGCGGTGAGAACGCTTACGTCCATCGCATCCCCGGCCGCGTCAAGTACCAGAACATCAAGCTCACCCGGCCATTGAACAAAGACTCGAAGAAGGTGACGAACTGGATCGCCAGTCTCAAACTCGAGGTCAAGCGGCAAACAGCCGAGATCTCCGCCCTCGATTCGGAAGGCCAACCGATCGCCACCTGGAGCCTCGACGGTGTCTTTCCGGTCAAGTGGAACGGACCCTCCCTCGACATCGGCAACAACCAGATCGCTACGGAAACGTTGGAACTGGCCCACAACGGATTCCTGGTATGAGGAGCGGTGTAGATGCCTGATTCAAAGATGGTGCGTGCGCGGCTTCAAGAGGCACGCGGAGCAGGCGGCCTGGAGTTCAAGTTCAACCCAAGCGAGTACACCGTGAGCAAGAGTGCAAACTGGCATGCCCCGACTGGGAATCGAAAAGATAAATCGGGTGGCGAGCCTGAATACAAAGGCAGCGCACCGCAGACGATCAGTATGCAGATCCTCTTTGATGATTGGGAGTCGGCGCTGGGCAACGTCACCAAAAAGGTTGACCAACTGTTCGACTGGTGCACGCCAAGCCGAACATCGGTCAGCAGTGAGAAATATCAACCGGCCGAGCTGATTTTCATGTGGGGTAGCAACTCTCAGCTAGCGGACCATAAGTTCTATCTGGAAAGAGTCAACGTCAAGTACACGATGTTCGGCCGCACCGGCAACCCGCTACGGGCGACTGCCGACATCACGTTGAAAGAATTCCCCGATCCCAACGAAGGCCAGAACCCAACCTCGGGAGCGATCCACGCCCGGAAAACACACCTGGTTGCCGACGGTGACACCCTACAGTCGATTGCCAACAAGGAGTACGGGAACCCCAACCTGTGGCGTGGCATCGCCACCTTCAACGACATCGACGATCCCTTGCGAGTAACAGCTGGTAGCCGCCTGTTGCTGCCCAGCACCGACGAAGCCGCGGAGGCGAGCAAGACGAGCTAAGATGCCGCAGTTCTATCATCTCTGGCCCGACATCGAGATTGACGGCCAGGCTGTGTCCGGCCAGGTGGAGACCCTGCTCGAGCAGGTGGTGGTCGACCACCATCAGCACCTTCCCGACATGTTTGCCATCACCTTCCAGGACCCCGCGCGCGACGTCATCAACCAGCTGAACGTAAACATCGGCTCGACGGTGACGATCAAGATGACGCCGCCCGGTGGAACACCCGAGACCCTGATCAAGGGCGAGGTCACAGGACTCGAGGCTGAGTACGACGCGAGCCGGCTCCGCACAATCCTGCGCGGGTATGACCTCTCACACCGACTTCACCGAGGTCGCAATACCCAAACCTACAAGAACGTCACCGATTCCGATATCGTTCGCCAGGTTGTCAGCAATGCCAGCGTGCCGGTTGGAAACATCGCGTCCACCAGCGTCACCTACGACCACGTTTCGCAGGCGAACCAGTCGGACTGGGAGTTCATCAAATCACGAGCGCGCGAGATCGGCTACGAGATGGGTATGGAAGACGGCCAGTTCTACTTCCGCCAGCCGGTGCAGGCCTCCAGTGCGCCCCAACCCGGTGACTACCAGAGCCACACAGATCCCCTGCAGTTAGTTTTTGGTGACGACCTGATCGAGTTCCGTCCACGCGTCACGTCTGCCGAGCAGGTGACTACCGTCAAGGTGCGAGGCTGGGACCCCGACGGAAAGCAGGTGGTCATCGGATCGGCGACGACCAGCACGGTGGCCGCATCGGTGCAAGATGACCCGAACACACTGGCCGGCAACTTCGGTGGCCCCACGTTCACAGCGGTCGACCGGCCACTGCCTAAGCAGCCGATGGTCGACGGCGTCGCCTCGGCCATCGCTGAGATCATCTCGGGCTCTTTCGCCGAGGCGGATGGGATCGCCCGCGGGAACCCCAAGCTCAAAGCCGGTACCACGGTCAGCGTCGGCGTGGTCGGTGACCATTTCGAGGGCAAGTACACCCTCAGCGGCACGCGACATATCTTTGGAGAAAACGGGTACCGCACGCATTTCGTCATCAGCGGACGCCAGGATCGATCGCTCCTCGGTCTCACCTCGCTGGGCGCCTCGAACGGCCATGGAACGGCCGGTGGCGCGCCCATCAATGGCGTCGTCATCGCCCAGGTCACGGACAACAACGACCCCAACAACCAGGCCCGGGTCAAGCTGAAATTCCCCTGGCTCGACGACAACTACGAATCCGACTGGGCGCGGGTCACCCAGCTCGGCGCCGGCCCGAACAGCGGCGCGCTCTTCATGCCTGAGGTCAACGACGAGGTGCTGGTTGCCTTCGAGTTCGGCGATATCCGCCGCCCCTTCGTCGTCGGCAGCCTCTACAACGGCCAGGACACACCCAACCTTGGCAGCAGCCTCTTCAACAACGGCCAGGTCATGCGCCGCGGATTAATCTCGCGCAAGGGACATCAATTCATCTTTTTCGATGACCCGAACAAGGCGGGCGTCGCCATCATCAGCAGCGACGGCAACCTCAAGATCTCGCTCAACGAGACCAACTCGGAGATCCATATCTCGTCGCAGGGCAAGGTGCATCTCGAATGTCAGCAGGACATGACGCTCGAGTCCCAGGCGAACCTCAATCTGAAGGCGGGGCAAGAACTCAAGGTCGAAGCCGGGACGAATCTCGACATGAAGGGCGGCTCGGGGGCAAAGCTCGACGGGGGACCGCAGCTCGAAGTCAAGGCCAGCGGGCAGCTGAAAGTCAGCGGGGCGATGGTTGACGTCAACAACGGCGCCCTGCAGGTGATGTGATGCCAGGACCAATCGTGAATATGGGCGGTTCGGTCACCTGCATGCACGGTGGCCAGGCGCAGTGCACCACGGTGAGCCCGAAGGTGATGGTTGGAAGCCAGCCGGTCGTGACCATCCCCGCCTCGTACGTAGTCGCCGGGTGCGCCTTTCCACCGCCGCCGGCCGCTAATGGGCCCTGTGTCAGCGGCATCATCCCGTCGGGCAGCACGAAAGTGCTGGTGGGCGGCATGCCGGTCTTACTCGCGCTGCCACCGGTGGCGGGGACCTGCGTGCCGACGGGCACGCCGATGATGATCGCCTCGGCGGGACAGACCAAGGTGATCGCGCAATGAGCGAAGAGTTCATTGGTTCAGGCTGGGCCTTCCCGCTCCGCACCGACGCCACTGGGCGAATCGCCCTCGTCTCCCGCGAGCAGGAGATCGAAGAGAGTATGCGGCTCATCCTCGGCACCGCGATCGGGGAGCGGCCGATGCGGCCCGAGTTCGGCTGTGAGATTCACGATTACGTCTTCGAGAGCGCCGACGCGGAGACGGCTGCCCGGGTGGCCGCCGCGGTGCGCGCCTCGCTTCGTCGTTGGGAGCCGCGGATCGACGTCCGCGACGTGATCGCGAGCTTCGACAGCGCGGACTCGAGCACCATCTATATCGATATCCGCTATACCGTCGGCGAGACCAATGACCCGCGCAACCTGGTCTTCCCCTTCTACGTCATCCCGGCGGAGTCGACATGACCGAACACAACACGGTTGGAGGTGGATGAGCATGGCACTACCGGTCCCGAACCTCGACGATCGACGCTTCCAGGACCTGGTCGACGATGCCAAGCGGCTCGTCCAGCAGAAGTGTCCCGAATGGACCGACCACAACGTGTCGGACCCGGGCGTCACCCTGATCGAGACCTTCGCCTGGATGACGGACCAGGTGCTCTACCGGCTCAACCGAGTCCCTGACCGCAACTACGTCAAGTTCCTCGAGTTGATCGGGGTCCGGCTCTTCCCGCCCACGGCGGCACGCGCCGCCATCACCTTCTGGCTCGCCGGCCCGCAACCGGCAACGGTGCACATCCGTCCCGGCACGCAGGTGGCCACGCTCCGGACTGACACCGACGAGGCGATCGCCTTTACGACCGTCGGCGACCTGCCGATCGTGCCGACCTCACTGAGCTTCCTGGCCTCATCACTGGCCGGCGAGAAAGAGGTGCGCGACCATACGGAAGCGCTGCTGGCGAAGACCTCCTTCTACTGCTTCAACAAGGTGCCCAAGCCAGATGACATGTTGCTGGTCGGTCTATCCGACGCCGTTCCATCGTGCGCCGTCAATTTGCGATTCAAGTGCGATATCGAGGGTGTGGGCGTCGACCCGGAGAATCCCCCGCTGCTGTGGGAAGCCTGGGACGGCTACGCCTGGACTCCCTGCGAGGTCGATCGCGACGGCACCGGCGGGTTGAATCGCGATGGCGACGTCGTGCTTCACGTGCCCAAGAGTCACACCGTCTCGGTCATCCAGCAGCAGCGGGCCGGCTGGTTGCGCGCCCGCGTGCTCAAGCCGGAGGTCGATCAGCCCAGCTACAGCGCCTCACCGACCATCAAGGGCCTCAGCGCCTTCACCGCGGAGGCGGTGAATGCCGAGCTGGTGGAGAACGAGCTCCTCGGTGTCTCCGAAGGTGTGCCCGGGCAGCGGTTCTCGCTCAAGCGTCGGCCGGTGGTGCCCGGCGGTTCGAGCGCGGTCCTCGAGGTAAGCGACATCGACGGCTGGCAGGAGTGGAAGCAAGTCCAGGACTTCGTCGAGAGCAAGCCGGACGATCGCCACTTCGTGCTCGACGCCGTTACCGGTCAGGTCCACCTCGGACCTGGTGTCCGCGAACCCGACGGTGCACTGCGCAACTACGGCGCGGTTCCCCCGAAGGGCGCTCGGCTGCGCATCCGCTCGTACCTCATCGGCGGCGGTCGCCGCGGTAACGTGGCCCGGAACTCGATCAGTGTGCTCAAGTCCTCGATTCCGTACGTGTCGAAGGTGCAGAACCGCCGCGCCGCCGAGGGCGGGGTCGACGGCGAGGACATCGAGAACGCCAAGGTCCGCGGCCCGATCGTGCTGCGTACGCGCGATCGGGCGGTCACGATGGAAGACTATGAACACCTCGCGCGTGAGGCGGCGCCCGAAGTGGCACGGATTCGTTGCGTCACCGCCGGCGACGGGACGGAGGCCGGCGGCGTTCGCATCCTGGTGGTGCCGGCCGCCGGCAGTCAAGACGGCCGGCTCCGATTCGAGCAGCTGGTCCCGGCGGAGGAGACGCTGCAGCGCATCAGCCGGCGGCTCGACGAATCGCGCGTCATCGGCACCCGGGTCGCGGTCGAGCCTCCCGTCTACCGCGGTGTCACGGTGGTCGCCAAGCTGCGCCCGCGGCCGGGCGCCAACGCGGCACGCTTGCAGGCCGATGCCCTCGACGCGCTCTACCATTACTTCCATCCCATCACCGGCGGCCCGGACCGAAACGGCTGGCCGTTCGGCCGGCCAGTGCACGTCGGCGAGGTCTACTCGGTCCTGCAGGGATTGCGCGGCACCGAGCTGGTCGAGGACGCCCGCCTGTTCGGCGCCGACCCGGTGACCGGGCAGCGTGGCCAGGCGGTGCAGCGGTTGGTGATCGAGCCGCACGCGCTCGTTTTCTCGTACGAGCACCAGGTCCTGGTGGAAGGGGCATGATCGCAACCGCCGCCCTCGATCAGAAGCGAGGTCTCGTCCGGAGCCTGATCAGTCCCCATCCCCTGGGTGAATCGCTGCCTGCGCTCTACCAGGAGGATGACTTCACCCAGCGCTTCGTCTCCGCGTTCGATGCGGCGCTGGCCCCCATCTTCGCGGCGCTCGACAACTTCCCCGCGTACCTCGATCCCTGGCTGACGCCCGAGGACTTCCTCGAGTGGTTGGGCAGCTGGTTCGGCATCGTCCTCGACGAGAGCTGGTCGCTCACGCGACGCCGGGCCCTGGTCAGCCGAGCCTTCGAGTTCTATCGAATGCGCGGCACGGCCACCGGTCTCAGGGAGCAGGTTGCGGTGCTCACCGGCGGCACCGTCGAGCTGCATGAGACCGGCGGGGTGGCCAGTTCGACCACGGCCGGCGGAGCCCTCCCCGGATCGCCGAACTTCGCCGTCCTCGTCCGGGTCACGGTCGACGACCCGGCTACGATCAACCTGGCCAGGCTGGACGCGCTGGTGATGGCGGCCAAACCGGCCCATGTCACACACAAAGTGGAGATTGTCAAACGCGTCGAAGTAACGGATGCTGTGGAGGTGACGACCGGGTGATCGTCTGCAAACAGTGCGGGCACCACAACGAGGACAGCGACACGTTCTGCGGGTCGTGCGGGAAGTTCCTGGAATGGACTGGCGAGCGTGTCGTCATCGCGCAGCCGGAACCGGAACCAGCGGCACCCGAACCCGAGCCTGAGCCGGCGAAACTGGGCCTGATCGACCGCGTCAAGCACGCCGTTGGCATGGAAGAGGCGGCGGTCCAGCCGTCCGTCCCCGTTGAGCCGGAGCCGGTTGCAGCTCCGCCCATTGTTCGCGCCGTACCGGCGACATCATCAGCCCCCACCCTGCCCTCCCCCAGAGGGGGAGGCGACGTGCCCGGCCCTACCCCGGCAACGAGTGTTGCCCCGCCGATCGTGGCAACGGCGCCTGCGCCTGCGCCCGTGCTGGCCGGTGTCGGCGCACCGTTCGCGGCCGCCCCCACCCCGGCCCCGGTCGCCCCGGCCGACGAACCGATTTCCCGCCGCCCAATCTCGGTGGCCCCCACCACCGCCAGGCCGCGCTCGGCGCCGCGCACCCTCGAGGCCCCCACGCGGCGTCATCCAGGTGACCTGATTTGCGGCCAGTGCGGCGAGGGCAACGACCCGATCCGCCATTTCTGCCGGCGCTGCGGCAATTCGCTCGACGAGGCGCTGGCGGTCCGGCTCCCCTGGTATCGCCGTTTCTTCAACAAAGTCTTCGGCGTCCGGACCCGCGAAGCGGGCTGGCGGCCGCATCGGGTCGGCCCGCCGAACGTGATGGGCCTGGTCTGGCGCATCATCCGGCTCGCCATCGTGGCCCTGATCGTGGTCGGCGTCCTGGCCTTCTTGCTGGTCCCCAGCTTCCACAACGTCGTGGTCGACCGGGTGACCTCCGCCGTCACCGCGATTCGCAAAGCCGTCCATCCGAATTACGACCCCGTCACGCCGATCGGCGCCTCCGCCAGCACGGCCATCGCCGGCCATCCACCGATGCTTGCCATCGATCGCTATAGCAACACGTATTGGGCGGCGCTCCCCGGCGACCGCGCGCCGGTGCTCGTGATCCGCTTCAGCGGACCCCAGGATCTCGCGGAGATCGGGTTCCGCTCGGGGGCCTCAGGGACCGCCCCCGCCGATGCCTTCCTCGCGCAGCCGCGGCCGCATGTGGTTCACCTGGTCTTCTCCAACGGGTACGCGACCGACCTGACGCTCAAAGACCAGGACGCGACCCAACCGCAGTTCAATCCCCTCGAGGACGGGAAAGTCAAACAGGTCACCTTCGTCGAGATCCACATCCAGTCGGTCTACGCCCCGGCCGGAGCGTCAGCATCGTCGGTGGCCATCACCGAAGTCGAGTTCAAGACGAAGGACTAGGAGCGTGCGGTCGCGCTGAGGCCGAGCTCCTCGAGGACCCTGGCGTAATCACGCCGCGCACGGCTGGCCGCCACGCGATCGCCGGCACGCTCGCGTGCCTGGATCAGGAGCTTCCAGAGCGGATCGTGCAGCCGGTCGATCCACAGCCCGGTGGAGCAGGCACTGGCTGCCGCCGCCGGGTCGCCCCGCTTGAGCAGCAGTTCGGCCAGGCCCTGCGCCGCCTCGAGCGCACCGGCATGAAAGCGTTCGCGCGGCTCGATCGCCCACTCCGCCGGACCGTCCTCGGGTAGCAGCTCGCCGACATAGAGCTCGAGGGCCTGCTCGAAGTACGCGATCGCGGCCTCCGGCTCCGCGCGCAGCCGCGCCACGCGCGCCGAGGCGAGCGCCTTCGAAAATTGGACGAGGTCCACCTCGGCGTCCGACTGCAGGGCGAGTCGGTAGGCATCCCCCTGGCGCAGGAGGATCGACGACCCGCCGCGGCTGACACCGGGCTCGAGCCAGGAGCGAAGCGAGGACACGGCGACATGTAGGTTGCGCGCCCCGGTTTCGGCATCGGCATCCGGCCAGAAGGCGGCGCCGAGCACCTCGCGATGGACCGGAGTGCCGGCGTGCACCGCCAGCAGCCGGAGCACCGCGCGCGCCCGCGGCTTGACCGCGGTGAGGTCCACCGCCCGGCCTTTGATGGCGATCGTGAAACCCCCGAAGCAGCGAATGCTCAGCGATGGGGTCGGCCGGACCATGCCCATGCGAATCACGTTTTCGGGCGCGGCCACGGGCGCGGCGGGACTCAGCGGGGCGAGCCCACTTTCCTCCTGGACCGCCGTCGCCAGCTCGCCATACTCGGCGGCGCGATCCGGTTCGATTTCGGCAAGCGCCAGGTAGGGGAAATATCGAGCGCCTGGGGTGCCACTGTAGCGGGCGAGATTCTCGGCCTGCAAGGCCGCTTCACGGGCCTCGGGCACGCCGCTGCGGGCGAGTGTGAGCGCGAGTAACGCCCGCGACCAGGCCTCCAGGACCC
The DNA here is from genome assembly GCA_005882045.1 of Chloroflexota bacterium. Taxonomy (GTDB): domain Bacteria; phylum Chloroflexota; class Dormibacteria; order CF-121; family CF-121; genus CF-13. Next base: position 19,083 of record VBHO01000074.1, read on the forward strand.
CGGCGCCGAGCTGATGAAAGGTGTTCGTCGCCTCCTCCAGTGGCGGCAGGGCAGTCTCGCCCGCGTAGACCGCGGCCCAACCGATCATCAACCCGATGAGCGCGCTCCCCCACCGATCGCCGTCGCGATCGCTGGCCTCCCGTAGCGCCTCCGCCTCCGCGGCGCTGCCCGGGCGTCCGGCCAGCACGCGCGACGCGCGCGCGAGGCGGGCGACCCATCCCATGCCGAGTGTCTCCGCCCCCTCCGCGGACTCTTCGACGTCGAAGATGCCCTGGAGGTCGCCGCTGAGCAGCGCCGCGACGCCGGCCAAGAGGCGCGCCGCGGTGGCCAGCGCAACCGGCGCGTCGCGACTGTCGGCGGCCGCATTCAGTTGTCGATGCGCCTGGTCCAGCTGCCCGGCCAGCAGGCAGGTCAGCCCGGTGGCAAGCTTGCCGGTCGCCTCGGGCAACTGCGAGGCCGCCTGTTTCACGGCCAGCGGATCGTGCGCGACCGCCTTGCGCAGAATGCCCGCCCAGTCGTTCCCCGGCATCGGCGCCGGCTCGAGCCAGCCCGCGAGCGCTTTGCGCTCCGTGGCGCACAGCAAGCCAGCTTCGCTCGAGCCGAAGACGCGCTCGGCCCGATGGTAGGCCTCGATCGACTGCCGCCAGCGCCCTTCGGCGCGATGCCGCCGGGCGCTACCCAGCATCAACCACGGGTCCTGCCGCAGTAGCGCGGGCGGCAGGGCATCGATCCAGGTGTCCGGGCCCTCGAGCACTTCGCCGCCCTGGCGATGCAGCAAGCGGTCAACCGCCTCCCAGTCCTCACCGCGGGAATAGGCCTGCACGGCATCGGGGAACGCGCTGTTGGTTTCAAGTAGCCGTCCGGCGCGCCGGTAGGCGGCGCGCGCCTGGATCTCACCCAGCTCTTCCACCAGCACCTGCTCGAGATGGGAGCGAAGCACCTCGTGATAGCGGTAACCGCCACGGTCGTCCGTGGCGTAGGTGAAAATCTGACGGCGCTCGAGCTCCTCCAATACCTGCTGGCCCCCGCTTCGCTCGAGGAAGGTATCGCAGATCGGTCCGGTCAGGTGTGGCAGCACACAGGTGCGCACGAGGAACCAGCGAAGCTCGGCCGGTAACTGGTCGAGGACATTGCGGGTCAGATATTCCCGCGTCAGGCGCGACTGGCCACCGAGCGCCGTCAGAATGCGGCGCCGCTCCTGCGACGACTTGCCGCGAGTGGCCAGGTGGAAGAGCTGAAGGCCAGCCGCCCAGCCCTCTGTGCGGCGTGCCAGCTCAGCGAGCTCTTCAGGAGGAAGCGGCTCGCGGTAGAAATCGCGAAAGAGACGCTCGACTTCCCAGGAACGAAAACGCAAGTCGTCACTACCGATCTCGAGCAAGGCGCCCGAGACGCGCAATCGCGAGAGGTTGAAGCCGGGAAGCGCGCGCGAGCCGATCAGGAAAGTGATGTTGGGCGGGGCGTAATCGATGAGCCGCTCGAGCGCGAGCTCGGCCGGACTGTCCTCCAAGGTGTGCAGGTCATCTATGACGAGCAGCGCGCGGGGCCCGTCCCAGGTCTCCAGGGCGCGAGCGGCGGCCTCGATCGAGTCCCATCGATCGGGGATCGCTCCGAGCACGGTGGTGAATGCCGACTCCAGGTGGCTGAGCAGGGTACTGGTCTTGGCATCCCAGCTCTCGGCGCGATACCAGGCGACGGGCACCTTGGCGGAGGCGGCGAAGGTGGCGAGCAGCGTGCTCTTGCCCGAGCCGGCCGGCGCGACGACCAGCCCGACCCGATGTTGCCAGATGCGCGCGAGCAACGCGTCGACCCGTTCGCGGGCAAGAGATTGCGCCTGCGGGATCAGCACCTTGGCTGATACCACGGCCGCGGACCCCTCCCTCACCCTGGTGTCCCCTCGCCCACTCGGGCTGGTCCACACAAGCGTCGCCACAGCGGCGCTCGCGCCGACCCCTCACACGTTCCTGCCTATTACCTGGTATCGCCGTCGCAGTCGCTCAGTACCGCAACAGTACACTCAGAATCTTTTTTGTCAAGATTGTTGTGACAAATAGCACAGTTGGCCGGGAGGCCGGGCGAAGAGCGCCCCCTGCAGGATTCGAACCTGCGACCTAGTGCTTAGAAGGCACCCGCTCTGGTCCACTGAGCTAAGGGGGCAGCAGCGCGGATTATAAGGATGACTCTGGCTCAGACCGAACGTTCCGCTCAGGCGGCGAGTTCGAGCCAGCGACCGGCCGGCACCTGCTGCTTTGCGTGTTTTCCGTGCTGAGCGGCCGCTCGAATCAGTGTCACGAGTCTGGGACCGAGCTCGCTGCGCGTGACCTCGAACTCGTCCCACCGGTCATCCCCACCAGGCTGGCAGTCGAAATTGAACTGGATCATTCCTTTGGGTAACGCTGTTCGATAGGCGCGCGCGTAAAAGATCCGAGATGGCACCACCCAGATGCGCGTCAGCTCCATCTTGCCTCGGTCGAGCAGGCAGAAGACATATATGAAACGGGGACTGGATGGGACATGGTCACGATGTAAGCGCACGGTCCCCCCGATCCGGTGATTGCGATTGATCTCGAGGGCGCACTTGACCTGAAGGTAGATGTCCCTGAAACCGCCAGCCAGATCGATCACGATGTCTTTCCCGTCCACGTCCGTAAATGGGCGATACGAGCTCAGCTTGCCGGCGGCACCGATCAGCGCGTAGGCCGCGACCAGCGCCTCAGCGACGGCTCCCCACAGCTTGTCGTTTTTGTGCAGCCTCTCGGAAGGCGTCATTCCTGCCAAGCACCGTAACGGCCTACTCGCGGGTTGCCTGCGCCAGAACGCGTGACGCCACCCAGCCCGATCCCTCCAGCAGGAGCACCGATGCGATGATGAACGCGCCCCCCAGATATTGCAGCGGACTGGCTACTTCGCCGAGGATGATCACGGCGAGGAGTACCGTGCTCGCCGGCTCGAAGGTGCTCAGGATGGCCGCGCGGGACGGCCCGACCAGGCGCAGGCCGAGGATGAACGTCAACACCGGAATGGTCGTGCCGAGCAGCGCAAAGCTTCCGATCAATGCCGCCCGGGGGGCGGTCCATACGACCGCGAGCTGGCCGGTGACGGCGGCATAGGTGCCCCAGACCAGCGCGGCCGCCGTCATGATCGTTGCCGTCGCCGAAACCGGTGGAAGGCCGGGAAGCAAGCGACTTCCATAAAGGATGTAGCCGGAATAGAAGGCGGCCGAACCCAGGCCGAGCACGATGCCGATCGGAGGGGCGGCATGCAATTGGGCCTCGACGACGAGCAGCGTGCCGAAGAACGCCAGAGCGCAGGCGGCCAGCTTGACCCAGGTGAGCGCTTCGCGGAAGAGAAGGGCCGCGAGCAAGGTGACGACGACCGGAAACGTGTAGAGCAGCAGCGCATTCGTCGATGCCGGGATGAAATGCAGCGCGCTGAAGTAACTGCCCGACTGGCCGACGTAGCCCGCGCCGCCCATGATGGCGAGCCCGAGCAGACTGCGCCGCGGCGGGATAGGCTGCCGGATCACCACCGCTGCCAGCCAGAGCAGCACCGCTGCGAGCGCAAACCGGTAGCTCAGCAGCTGCGGAGTCGTAAGCCCGAGGCGGTAGGCGAGCTTGCCGAACACGCCCAACGTGCCAAAGCAAACCGCGGAACCGATGACGAGCGCCACGCCCACGGCGTTTCGATTGGGCGCGGCGGCTGGCACCCCGCCATTGTATGGACGAAGGCGCTACTGGACGATGACCGGCGTATAGGCGAGCGCGATCGGGTTGTAGGCTTCCTTGATCGCCGCGTTGCCGATGAAGCTCGCGGTGTAGCTCAGGATCTGGCCATAGCCCTTCCCGTTCCCACCGCCACCGAGGAAGGTGTTATCCTCCGGGGCCAGGATGGCGCCGTTAATGCTCACACTTCCACCACCCTGAACGTAAATGACGTGACTGCCAATGCCGATCTGCAGCGCGCAGCTGTTGCTGGCACAGCCCGCCGCCGCGAGCTTGGTCGGGTCAGTGTAGTTCCAGGTCGTAGAGGGGCTTGGATGGTTTGGGTCGACGTAGACGGAGACGGCGTGATACTTCTGAGACGAGCTGACAAATAAGTTCGAGCCTGATTGCACCTGGAGCTGATTATCGGCGCCCGCATTGGTGTTGTTGACGCTGCAATAGTAGTTCAAGCTTCCGGTGGGGTTGACGTTCGTGCAAGAGACGCCCGAGCTCGCGTCAGAGCCGGCCGGATAGAAGACGAGGAGTACGCCAAAGTCGTTATCGCTGGTGCAGTGGAACTTGATGATTGCGCCAGTATCCGCGCGCGGCAACGCCACGCCGCCGGAGGCGCACACGCTAGGAGCACCAGACCCTGGCGTCCAGCAACTTGGCAATACGCTCAAAAAACAGTCGCCCGTGATTGTCGTTCCGCTTGAGGTGGTTAGGAGGCCGCTGCCGGGGGCGCTTCCCTCGAAGAAGTAGACGCCGGGCTCAAGCAGCAGCGTGTTCGTGTTTCCAGAAATCGACACGGAGCTATACCGTGGCCCCCAGGGCTGGGTTGGATCGGAGCTTCGGGTCGGCACAAGGATTTCGGTGCCACTCACCGAAATCGGCCCCACGACCGCCGGGCACGCAACCGTCAGGCAAGGATCCTGCGGCAGGTGAACGTTGGGGGGGAAGAGGTAGCCGCTCAATGCCTTGTACGTGGAGGTTCCGAGACCCCCCGGGCAGCTTCCCTCGCCAATCGAGGCCGCGGTATTGATGGCGGTCGTCCCCGCGATCACCGTGTACTCCCAGATATCGCCACCCCAGTTCGCTGGCGTCGGCGGCGTGACGCAGGTGAAGGTAACGGTGTTCGTTCCCATCCCGCCTCCTCCGACGGTGGTGACGCTACCGTTCACCCCAATCCGCTTGTTCGTATTGAGGGTGTTGTTGTTGTTGTTGGTGATGTCGGCGGGGTCGTTGTGCTTGAACTCGAACATCGCGTATGGGATCGCGTGGTTGAGCGCAATCGTTGTTACCGTCACATTGACAGACCATCCGCCTGGCGACACCAGCAGCGGATACTTTTGGGTCAGCGTCATCAAGATGTAGGACTCGGGCTCCGTGGTCCCGGAATAGCGGAATGGCGTTCTCACTGTCAGCGTGTAGACGCCGGAGCGGTCGACCCAGTTGAGGCAGCATGGACTCACGCCGGCGTTCGTCGGGTTATAGGGCCCGCGTGGCGTCGTCGAGGAGTTGCAGCCGATTCCGCTGCATGGGTTGGTCGTGAGGTGGTGGCCGACGCTGTAGTTGTTCGAGAAGTCGATGCCAAGCGATCGTTCGACCGCATAGATCGCATCGTCCTCGCCGGTCCCTGACTGATCCGAACCTGCACCCGGACCGATGTCGAGCGCACCGGTCAGAGCGGCGCCATCAAGAGCGTTCTGCAACGTGCGCTGGTCCATCAAGATGCGGCCACCATCGATGGCCAGAGCCACGATGCCGAAGATGGCCACCGACGCCACGGCAAAGATCACGAGCACCTGGCCGCGTTCGACGCGCCGGCGAATGTTGAGCAGCATTTCAGAACTCCGTCTCCATACTCGAAGTCGACCGGACGTAGATGGTGCCGACCAGGGCTCGGACCATCGGCGTCGTGGCGTCGAAGCGGTAGATGACCGAGACTTTGATGAACTTTGGTAGGGTGCTGAAGTTCGACCGGTCGATGAAGATGTATGCCTGACCGATCGGCGGCTGGTAGCAAGATGTCAGCGACGCAGGGGGCGTGCTGGTGCCGCAACCGACGGGCTGCGTGAGCGGGATGGTCTCAGCGTTGGCCTGAACCGCCATCATGCCAACGATCTGCGCGTCCGTGAAGCCCGTACCCTGGCTGGCGTAGGCGGCCCCCTGTCGCGCCGCGCTCCGTGCGAGGCTGGTGGATGCCACATAGTAGAAGCCGGCTCGCCCGAAGTCGAGCAGGCCGATCAGCATCATGAAAAACACCGGCACGAGGAGGGCGAATTCGACCATGGCCTGACCGCCGCGGCTGGATCGAATTCTGTGCATGACCATCTTCAGTACCAGGTGAGCATCGTGGTCGATGCTCGCAACGTGATCGTTCCGCCGGTGACCGCGGTCATCAGGAACGTGAGTGGAGTGAAGCTCGCTGTCGCCGTTACCGTAACCGGAGCACGGCCGGGCACACGCGCCGGCGGGCTCGCCGACGTGTTGGCAGCCGGGGAGAAGGTCAGGGTTCCGGCACCGCAGCTGACGGTGACATAGGGCAGTCCCTCCTGATTCCCCGCTGAGCACGCCGCCGTGTCGTCGTATTCATAGGGGAAGTCGATGACCACCCGGGCCGCCTCTCGCGTCGCGTTTTGCAGGCCGATGTAGGTGTAGAAGGCCCGGGTCAGGTCCACCGCTCCCAGGAAGAGAAGCGTGAGCAGCGGAACGACCAGGGCGAACTCGACCAGCGATTGGCCGTGATGTCCGCGCGCACGCGAGGAGTGAACTCCCTTGAGCACAGCCACAACCTTAGTGACGAGTTCCTACGCCGAGTCTTACGGGATGCCGCGCTTCAACCAGTGCATCCGCTTGTTACCCGATCGCTCCACGGGTAACGCTCTCGTGACAGGCCTACTGGGTCAAGCCTTTCATATAGGGTACGGAATTCGGATCGAAGTTCTCGTTGACGTTGCCGTTGCCGTTGATCAGCAACGTCCAGGCCACAATTTGGCCAACCCCGGTGCCGCAGCCGCTGCCGGTCAGCACCATGTTGTCGGCCGGGCCGTAGATGGCGCCGCCGATGCTGTAGCAGGCGCCGCCGCTGAAGCGCACGACGTTGGTGCCGAGCGGCTGGCTGGTACAGACGTTCTGCCAGTTCGGCATGATCTCGACGTAGAGGCTGATATTGAAGTACTTGGGAGAAGGCTGCAGCGTGATCGTCGAGGTCGCGGCCGCCGAAAAGATGTGCTTGTTGCACTGTGTGTTCCCAGAGGCGTTCGCCGGCGTCACTTCGATGATGACCCCCGTGTCGTTGGGCAAAGCCGTGAGAAGCTGGCCGCAGACCGTCTGGTTCAGGTCGCTGCTGTCTAGCGTTCGCAGCGTGCCCTGGACGTTCACGCCGTTCGCCTGGACCTGGTAGACGCCTGGAGCGAGCACGGCTGTCCCTCCGTTTTGCACCGAAATCTGGTTCGTGTATTGACCCGGGCAAAGGTAAGTCGGCGGTCCGTTGACGACCGTACTGCCGTTGTAGCTCGCCGCCGGCGGCACGGGCTCGGGGTAGGTCGGGAAGTCAAGATGGGAGGCGGACCTGGGCAGGCCGGCGACGCCAGTTGTCTGCTGGCCACTCACCACCCCCGCGGTTTGCAGAGCAGCCCGGTCGGTATTGCTTTCGTTGACCGCCCAGAGGTCTCCCTGGTTGCCGCCCGGGCTAAACGTGATGGACGGGGTCCCGTTGCCCGGCGCGATGCTGGCGTTGGAGAAGATTCCGCCGCGGTCATACGGATTCGATCCGCCCGGACCCTGGATGGTGATGCCGCCGGGCGTGCCGTTGATGTTGAAGTTCGAGTAAGTGGCGTATGCCAGCTTGTCCTGAAGCAGGACGACCGCGTAGGGCAGATTGGCGTTCTGCGCTGTAGCCCGAGCCGCCAGAGTGATGGTCGGCTGAAAACCGTGGATCGGCGCCACCACCACGTTGTGCGTGTGCCAGACGGTGACCTGGTAGGTGTAGGAGGTAGGCGCCGTCAGTTCGACGTGGTACCCCGCCCCCAGGTCGAGCGTGCCAACCCCGTTGCCGCCTGGCGGACCGATCGTCTTTTGCGATGGACAGTTCGAACTGCAGATCGTCCCCGCCTTGGTGGTCCCGGGAAGGTTTTGCAGGAGGTTCCCCACGGCCTGGTCATGCATATTCGCGTAGCTTTGTGGCACCGCCATCAGCCGCTCCGCCCCAGCCAGGGCCGCCGAGTCGGCCGCGTTCTGCAACTGCCGTTTGTCGAGGTAGATGCTGCCGCCGTCGAGGGCCAGCGCCAGGATGGCGGTCAGCGCCAGCACCGCGATGGCGACGAGGACGACCGCCTGCCCTGACTGCTTTCGCAACCAGGCTCCCTGCATCAGTACTCCGTGCTCATGGTGCTGGTAACAGTCATGACGATGCCACCGGGGAAAAACTGCGAGCCGAAGGGCGTCAGCGGCATGAAGCTGTACTTGATCGTGACCGTCAGCGGGTTGTGACCGGCGTAGCTCGGCACCACCGCCTGGCAGGCTCCGGCGGCTGCCGGCGCCTGACCGGCGGGCGCGTTGGGCGTCGGGTTTCCGTTCCCGCCGCCAACGTAGACACGCCCGGTATTTGGCGACATGGTCGGGCTCGGCGCCGGGGTGTCATTGATACAGCTGCCGGCACTGAGTGCGAGGCCGTAGGCGTTCTGCACAACGGCGCCGATCACGCGGTTGTTGTCCGGCCGGTTGTTACCGGTCGTAATCGCCGCGCGTGCCCCGTCGCGAGCGGCATCGGCAAGGGTCGAGTAATCGTAGGCGGCGCGGCCACAGTCGATCACCGTCAGCAAGATCATGATCAGGAAGGGCGAGATCAACGCCATCTCGACGAGCGACTGGCCCCGACGCTTGTCCTTCATTGCTGGTGCTGCACCTGCATCGTGGTCGACGCCTCGACGTGCACGGTGCTGGCCCCGACGATGTCCGCCAGGGGCGTTACTGGCTGGAAGTTGTAGAGGATCGTGACCTGGATTGTGCTGGTCGCGGTGGACGGTGGTGGATTATCCTGCCCGTCGAAGCAGATGTAGACGTAACCGGTATTCGGGTCCGTCGGGTAGTTCGCCGACCAGCTCGATCGAGGACCCGTTAAACAGTGCAATGGGGCGATGGTCGACATGGTCAGCGTGACGTCAGTCGGGACGTCGCGCTGGGCGGCGGCCAGAATGTCGGCGTAATCGTCATAGGTATTGGCCGGCGGATTGGCTGTCGGGTCGTAATAGGTCCCCTGGCGCGCCGCTTCACGGGCGGCGTTGGTGACGGCGATCGAGTAATAGAAGACGCGACCGAGGTCGGCGCTGCCCATCGTGAGCAGCATCAGAAGCGGCAGCAGGAGCGCGGTTTCGACGATCGCCTGGCCCCGCTTGAAATAGCAAAGACGGCGGCACCGCATAACGTCTCTAAGGATGCGGCCGCCGCCTCGTCTTGCGTCCCTGCCGTTGGGCCTATTCACCACGGCCATACGACGACAAAAACGTTGCGGGCAGCGTTATGTTGGCGCTAGCCGGTGAGCTCCCGTGAAGGCGAAAGCCGCTGCTCGGGACCCATCAGCGGCAGGTAGAGGCTGATCAGCAGCGCGCAAAGGCCGATGACGAAGGCGGCCAGCACGATGGGGATCCCGGGATCCTTGTTGATCGTGAGGTCCGTATAGCGCTTGAGCCCGGTGAAGCTCAGCCGGTAGCCGTCGGGCGTGACCACGCTCTCACCGACCCGAAGCGCCCCGCGCCAGCGCAGGTCCATGTTGCTGGTATCCAGCGCGAAGACGTTTTGCGGTCGATTAAGGTGGAGATCGCCCCGGTACAGCCGCACCAGCAGGATCGG
>VBHO01000075.1:0-13618 GCA_005882045.1 Chloroflexota bacterium
ACCAGGGCAATGCTGAGCGCGATGTTCACCACGGCGCTCACCACGACGAAGCCGGCCGTCCAGCCGGGGTGCCCGGAGGCGTCCGTCAGCTGCCCGGAGAGTCCTCCCAGCGCGACCAGGCCGTAAGCCAGCGCGAGGACAACCAGGATCCGCGAACTGCCTTGAGCGAAGGCGCTACCAAGCCAGGCATCCAGGATGGGCGTGGCCAGCGCGCCGACCAGCGCCACGAGCAGGATCATGAGAACCGCATTGAGCTTCAGCGTCGTCAGGTAGAGGCGCCGCATCCGGGTCGTATCACGAAGCCCGTGCAGCTCCGAGGCCGCCGGAAAGTAGGTGTTGGTGATGCTGCCGTGAAACACGAGGAATCGCTGGGTGATGCTGAGCGGCACGGAGTAGAAGGTGACGGCCCGAATCGGCAGGAACGCGCCCACGATGATGCGGTCGAGCTGGAAGATGGCTTGGACGGCGGTCTGACTGACGAAACGCTTGGCGCCGAAACTGGCAAGCTCGCGAAGCGCGTCGACGGAGATCCTTGGCCGGAGGTTCATGCCCGGCAGCAGTCGTGGTGCCAGGATGCCGAGGACGGCCAGGCTGCCGACATTCGACGCGAATGAGACGATGGCGAGCCATCGTAAGCCGCCGCCGAGTTCGATAACGGCGATCTGGCCAATCGCCGTCGATGTCGTCAGGACGGCATTGCGGATCGACAAAAGATCCAGCCGCTGCAGCCCCTGGGGAATGGCGGCGAAGACGACCAGCCCCATGTTGAAGACAAACGCCAGCGCGGCAAGATAAAAGACAAACCTGGCATCGCCCTGCAGCGCTGCAGGAATGTGCAGCAGCGTCGTGACCGCGAACGGCGTCAACAGCGCCAGGACAACGCCGCCGACGAGCCCGAGGATGAGGAGCGTCCCGAAGGCGGTCCGAATGATGCGCTCGAGACCCTCCGCCTGGCCGGCGGCCCGATGCAGGGCAATCGAGCGGACCACCGCCGGCGTCAATCCCAGATCGAGAAACGCCACGTATCCAAGCAGCAAGCTGGCGATGACAAAGACGCCGTAGGCATCGGCGCCCAGCCCATGAACAACGATTCGGATGGTGACCAGCGAGAGCACGATGATCCACGCCTGGGTTGCCACGCTGAACAGGACGTTCCGGGCAAGCCCCTCAGCCGTTGTCAGTGGCGGCCGAGGTGGCGGCGGCGCGGCGCCGGGCTCGCTGCCTAGCATCTCGTGATGCTATCCCGCCGCCGTGCGAAGCAAGAGGTCTTCCAACCGTCCGCCGGCGTGCGCCCAGGTCCAGCGCTCGACCACGGACTCGCGGCCGGCCCGGCCGAGAGCCTCGACCAGCTGGGGGTCGATGGCGATCCGCTCGATACCGGCCGCGAGGGCCGGGGCGTTGGGGTCCACCAGGAGACCCGTCACGCCGTCGCGAACCGACTCCCGGTAGCCCGCTTCATCGATCGCTACCACGGGGGTCCCGCACGCCATCGATTCCAGCGCCGTGAGGCCGAACGGCTCCATCCTGGCGGCGCAAATGGTCGCGATGGCGCGGCGGTAGCGATCGGCAAGCGCGACTTCATCCAGGCCCACTTCGATGGCCAGGGTCACCGACTGGTCCTTGGCCTGGCGTTCGAGGTCGGCCGCATCCGCGCGGCCGGCGATGACGATCCGCAGCGCGGGCCGCCGCTCTGGGGGGATGCGACCCAGGGCGTCGATCGCGAGTCCATGGCCCTTCAATTGAGGCGGTGATCCAATCGACAGCACCTCGCGGCGCCGGGCCACCGACGAATCCGGTTGAAAGCGCTCGGTATCGACCCCGAGGTAGCAGACGACGGCATCCCGGCCATAGGCGGCGACGACGCGCTCTCGCGAGTATTGCGAGTTGACGGCGATGGTCCCGGCGGCCGAAGCGCTCGCCGCATCGGCGGCGGCCAGCCGGCGTAGGACCCAGGCGTCTTCGATCAGTCGGAGCGCGCTGACCGGAAACCGGCTCTGACGCAGCCGCTGGCGATGCAGCGCCCTGACCAGGGGTTCATAGCGGACCCGGAACACCTCCTGGCAGTAATAGACAGACGGGACATCGCCGAGCCAGCGCAGCAGATACGGTGACTGGGTCATCGCGTCGGTGTGCGCCAGCACCACGTCGTAGCCGCGACCCCGCAGGTCGTGGGCGATGCGGCGGTGCAGCCGCCGGAGGGGGCCGAACAGCATGTAGCTGCGCGGGGCGTAGTGGCCGCCCGCGAGCCGGGCGTCGAGCAGGCCGCCAAGCGGCGCAAAACGATACCGATAGACCTGGCGGACGGAGGGCGTCAGGTCGAAGGCCCGGTTGTCGGTGATCGACAGCTGGTAGAGGTCGACCTCATGGCGTCCAGCCAGGAAGCGGCCAAACTCGAAGGAGGCGCGCTTGGCACCGCCCGGCGGCAGGTTTTCGTAGATAGCAATTCGCATTGGCGCTGAAGCTCGTCCGATAGTATCGCGGCGTGCCGGGCGGGATGACGCGGCCGCGCGTCGCCTTCGACGTGACGCCGCTGCAGAACATGAACCGTGTCCGTGGCATCGGCCGCTATGTCTTTGGTCTGGCCCGGGCGCTCGCGGCCCAGCAGGAGGTCCCGATCGAGTTCTGGGGCTGGCATGACGACCGGCCATTCGACGTCCATCCACCGCATCGAGGGCTCTGGCTTCGGCGGTTCGGGCTGCCGCGCACCCGCTGGGGCTGGTTCCTGGGACCACTGGGGATGCGGCTCCGTTCCCGCCTGAGCCGGGCCTCGGTGGTGCACATCACCGATCCCCGCGCATTGGTGTGGTTGGGCGCCGCCACGCTCACGACCGTCTACGACTTGATTCCCCTCGTCGATCCGCAATGGCAACGCACGGGGAGCGAGTGGGCCGCCTATCAAAAATACCTCGCGCGCTTACCCGCGGCGGCGGGTCTCTTCGCGATCTCGACGCAGACCGCGGAAGATCTCCGGCGCGAGCTGCATGTTCCGCCGCCCCCCGTCTACGTGGCCCCGCCCGGCGTCGAGATTCCCCCGCCCGGACCGGCCGTCGCTCCAGGTGAGAAGTATTTTCTCTACGTTGGCTCGGCCGACCCACACAAGAACCTGCCCGTTCTGCTGGAGGCCTTCGCGCGCTCGACCAGCCTGCCTGAACGGCTCGTCCTGGTCGGTCCCTGGTACGGGCCGAATGTCAAGATGCTCGACGACTGGCTCCGCGGGCACGAAGGCCTTCAAGGACGAGTCCGCTACCAGGGCTATGTGCCCGACGATCAGCTGGTTGCGCTGATCCGAGGCGCGACGGCGCTGGCGTTGCCCTCGCGGCAGGAAGGTTTCGGGCTTCCGGTGGCGGAGGCGCTGGCGGCCGGCGGCGTCGTGATCCACAGCCGGATCCCGGTGCTGACCGAGGTCTCCAAGACGGCCGCGCTGACCTTCGACCCGGATTCGCCGCAGGAGCTGGCCGACGGCCTGCAGCGGCTGTCGCAGGACGCTGGACTGCGAGCTGCGCTGCGTGAAAAGGGCCTCGCGCGGGCCCGCGAGCTGACCTGGGGGCTCACGCTCGAGCGCACGATCGCCGTCTATCGGTCGCTCGCGCAATGATCGTGACGCTGTAGCCGGCCGCCCACCAGAACAAGAAGGTGACCGATAGGTCGGCCCACACGTCGCTGGTCAGCGTTATCGGGACAAGGGCGAGACCGCCGATGGCGGCCACCAGCGGGAGCTCGCTCAGCAGGACGTCACGCCGGAGGGCAAGGTAGGCGCGCATGCCCGCCAGGATCATCAGGAAGTAGGTGGGCAGGTAGAGCGCGCCACCGATGACGCCCAGCTCCCCGAAGATGTCGAAGATCGCGCTCTCACCGGGGCCGATACTGGGCCCGAATCGGTGTACGGCGGAGCCCAGCCCGGTGCCCAGTGGATGGAGGCGGACGTACTCGAGATCGTATCCGAGCTGGCCGACATGCTCGCTCAGTGAGGGGTCGCCCCCAGACAGGATGTGGAGGCGGATCGTGTGATGGAGGGGCGTCAGGTTTGGCGTTGTCAGCGGTCCCACCTGCGGATAGGCGTAGAGCATCAGGACGGCGGCCGCCGCGACCAGCCCGGTGGCAACGAACAGCCACGCTCGGCGGAAGAGCAAGGCGACGATGCCGAACTCTAACGCCATCAGCCCCAACGCCAACCGGGTCAGGCTGAAGAGCACACCGATGACGGTCAGCGCCAGCAGCCCCAGGCGGAGGAGTCGCCGTCCCGACCGCTGGCTCGCCCAGGCGATCGCGAGCGGCACGATCAGGAGGCCGGAATAGGCGATCCCCAGCGGACTGACGTAGGTGGAAACCGCCCGGCGCAGCAGCGGGCCCTCGGTCGTCGACTGGAAAAAATTCTCGGGCAGGCCGCGCGGACCGTGATAGGTGAAGCCCAACCAGGACGAGAGCTGGTTGACGCCGGCGTCGAGCCAGACCCTGGTTGGGATCAGCCACAGCTCGATCGCGGCAAACAGGCCGACGACCGCCGCCGAGCCGACGATGGCGGCTGCGACCCAGGTGAGATCTTCGCGCCGGTCGGTCCAGAACAACCGGCCGTAGGCGTACAGCAAGGGCAGTAGCAGGTCGAGCCGAACCGCGACCAGTCGTTGTGACAGGGTCACCGGGACGCCGGACCAGCTGGACGGGATCAGCGCGTAGACGATCACGACGATCGTGAACGCGAGCATCGCCCAATCGAGGAAGAGGAGGCGTGGACGCCGGCCGGCACGCCACGCTGGCACGGCCATCCGTACGGCCAGTACGAGCAGCAGGAGCAAGATGCCTTCTTTCCACGCCTGCACCACCCGGATGAGCGGGGCGGGCGTGGAAAGCCGCAGCAGGATCATGAGGACGATGTTGTGAAACGCCATGCCCGAGACCAGGACGCCGAGGGCACGAAACGGGACCTGCACGATGGCGCGAATGCCGAGCGCGTAGAGCGCGGCGAGGCCGACGACGAGCACGAGGCCGGCGACCATCATGGCAGCGGGTAGCGTTTCAGTCCAAGCTTCTGGCGCGCCAGCTCGAACAGGAACCAGGGATTGTCGACCAGGTAGCGGCGCCACAGGCGCCGTGGCTCCTGCACGAGGCGAAACAGCCATTCGAGGCCGGCGCGCTGCATCCACCGCGGCGCTTGCCTGACGCCGCCGCTATGAAAATCAAAGGCGGCGCCGACGCCGATCAGGACGGGTGCCTCGAGCATGGAACGCATGCACGACATCCAGAACTCTTGCTTGGGTGAGCTGACGCCGACCCACACGATGTCGGGCCGCGCCCGGTTGATCAACGCCGCCGTCTCCGGCGTGCAGAGTTCCTCGGCGCTCCCCACGGCCGGAGTCAGCGTCCCCACAATCGGCACGCCCGGGAATTTCTCGCGCATCATCCGTGCCAGGCGGTCGGCGACACCGTCGCGTCCGCCAAAGAAAAAGTGTCGGTGCCCGGCCGCGACGGACGCCGCCAGCTCCGCGAGCATCAGGTCAGGGCCGTAGACCCTGGAGACGTATCGGTGCCCGGCCAGGCGCGAGAGCCAGACCAGGGGCATGCCGTCGGGGGTGACCATCCCGGCCGCATTGACGATGCCACGCAACGCCGGGTCGCGCTGGCACTCCATGACGGTGTGAACCGTGCAGACGCTGACGTACTGATGGTCTCGACGGCCGATCCACTGCTGCAGCTGATCGAGGGCCATCGGCAGGTTGATCAAGCTGATGCCGACGCCGAGGATGTTGGTTCGCGCGCTCACGCCGGCACACGCTCCGCCAGCAGCCTCGAGTAGATCTCGAGGTGGGCATTGGCGATGGCAGGCCACGCGAACCGCTGGTTGACCTTCTGCTTGCCATTCGCGCCCAGGCGCTGGGCGAGCCCGGGATCATCCAGTAGCCGGCGTAGCCGATCGGCCACCACGGCGGCATCCTGGGGGCAGGACCAGCCGTCGACGCCCTCGCTGATCAGCTCGCGCGTCGCCGCGGCCGGGCCGCCGATCACGGGCTTCCCCGCGTTCCACGCCTCCACCACGACCAGGCCGAAACTTTCCCGCGACGACGGAACGCAAAGAGCGGTGCAGGACTGGAGGAGTGAGTCCCGGAGGTCGTCGTCAACGGCGGGAAGATAGATCACATTCGGGCCCGTGATCGACGCCGCATGATTTCGCACGTCGGGGCCGGCCATGACAAATCGAAGGTCCCGTCGCTCGCGCAGCAATCGCGCGGCCTCGAGCACGACCCGGAAGCCCTTGTACTCGTGCAGCTGGCCAAGAAAGAGCACGAACGGGTCTCGACCGACGGCTCGACGAGCCGCCTCCGGGGTCGCGTGCTCGTCGTTGAGTGGCCCGGCGCCGATGACCGAGAGTCGGTCCGGGCGGGCACCGTGCGCGATCAGCCAGTCGGCCTCGGTTTGGCTGAGCGCGATGACGGCATCGGCGTCCCGGTACAGCTCGCGAAAGGCGGGTGAGCTCCACCCCAGGGGCCGCTCGTGCCGCAACGGGGTGAAGACGAAGGGCTTGCCGGCTCGTCTTGACGCCAGCATCAGGCCGAGGGAGAAGGCCTCGCGGCCCATGAAGACGTTGTGGACGATGTCGGCCGTTTCGGCTTCGTCCGCGAGGTAGGGCGCGAGCATCCGTCCCATCACGCTCGGGACCGGGCTTCCCGGCAGGTGATAGAGCGGCACCAGCGCGCGCAGCCGCCGGCGCACGTGCGGCGGCCAGGGCGCGAGGAGGCGAACCTCCCGGTCATCGACCTCGTAGCTCGTCGGCGCCTCGGGCACGCCATCCACGAGGAGTCGCAGCCAGTCGCTGCGGTTGTCGGCGGCGAGGGTGATGACGTCGACCGACATCCGGTCGCCAATCTCGCGAACCAGCCGGCGGGCAAGGTGCTCGGCACCGCCGATCGCCGGGTAATAGCGGTATCCCGCCAGCCGGAGGTGCGACATCAGGTGGCGGCCAGCAGCGCGTCGCGAAGGGTGTGCGCCGAGGCCTCCCAGGTGTAGCGACGCGCTCGTTCGCGCGCCCGGGCAATCCGCTCTGGATCGGGCGGGGATGAGGCGGCGGCCTCGATGGCGCGCGCCCAGCCAGGGACGTCGTCGGGGTCGACCAGGGTGGCGGTCGTCTCGCCGGCGACCTCGACCACGGCCGCGATCCGCGAGGCGATCACGGGACAGGCAAGGGCGAACGCCTCGAGGGGCGGAATCCCGAAGCCTTCGTAGAGGGACGGGAACAGCAGGGCGCGGGCATGCCGGTAGAGCCAGTGCAGCCGGCCCGCCTCGACCCGGCCCAGTCGAAGCACGCGCGACTCCAGGCCGAGTGATCGGATGGCGTCGAGCACGGGCTGGTAGCGCCAGCCGGGCGACCCGGCGATCACCAGAGAAAGGTTGGGTTCAGGCTGACGTTCCAGGTACGCGGCAAAGGCTCGGATGGCGGTGACATGGTTCTTGCGCGGCTCGATCGTTCCCACCATCAAAAAAAATTCGCCGTCGATACCGGCGACGGCGGTTGGCGTCGCCCCCAGGAGGGCGGGGTCAGGAGCGTCCGGGACCACGTAGACACGGTCCGGGCGCAGCCGGCGGAAGCGCTCCAGCAGCTCGCCCCGAACCGCTTGGGTGCCGGTGCTGATCGCCGCCGATCGTTGGAGCTGCCAGCGGAGCATCCCCTGCAGGTAGGTCCGGTTCACCAGGTCAAAAGTGGACGCATAGCGCAGTGGCGATAAGTCATGAATCGTGATGACCGCCGGCGTGGTCCCTCGCAGCGGCCCCAGGCTGGACGGCGAGAAGATGACGTCGCAGCCGGCCTGCCGTGCCCTGGCCGGCAGTTCGAGCCCGAAGTAGCGAAGATGCGCCACGGCGTTGAGCAGGCGTCGAGCCGGCGTCTTCCGTGCGACATCGATCGAGGCGACCGAGGGGCGGCCGAACTCGCTGACGACGATGTCGAGTCCGTCCTGCCGTTGCAAGGCGGCCAGCAGCCCGCGCGCCACCGTTCCACTGCCGGCGGGGTTTTCGGCCAATGAGTCGTCATAGAGCACTCTTAGTGTTCGCGCTGGCATGCAATGTGACTACTTTAGGGATAATGCGATTGATGAAGACAGGCACGCGTAAGAGCTCGCCGAACGGGTCGCACGGGGCTGGCCTGAGCGGTCGCGTGGTGGTCACCGGTGGCGGCGGCTTCCTCGGCACCCAGGTGGTCGATTGGCTGCGCCGGCGCGGCGCCGGCGATATCTTCGTCCCCCGCTCTGACCGGTTCGACCTGGTCGATCGAGAGAGCTGCCGCCAGGTCGTCGAGGGGGCGGACACCGTGATTCACCTGGCGGCGAAAGTCGGAGGCATCGGCTTCAATCGCGAAAACCCGGGCAGCCTGTTCTTCGACAACCTGATGATGGGCGCGCAGCTGATGGAAGAGGCCCGCCTGCAGGGAGTGACGAAGTTCGTCGCGGTGGGCACGGTCTGCGCCTATCCGAAGTTCACGCCGGTGCCATTTCACGAAGACGACCTCTGGAACGGCTATCCGGAAGAGACCAACGCACCCTACGGGCTGGCAAAGAAAATGCTCCTGGTCCAGGCGCAGGCCTACCGGCAGCAATACGGCTTCAACGCCATCTACCTGCTGCCGGTCAATCTCTACGGGCCGGGAGACAACTTCGACCCCCGCTCCTCCCATGTCATCCCCGCGCTGATCCGCAAAATCTTTGCCGCCAAGCAAAACAACGACGACCAGGTCGAGGTCTGGGGCGACGGGTCGGCGAGCCGCGAATTCCTTTATGTCGACGACGCGGCGGAGGCGATCGGCCTGGCGACGGAGCGGTTTGAGGGGAGCGAGCCGGTGAACATCGGCGCCGGGCGGGAGATCACCATCAAAGACCTCGTGCACACCATCAGCGACCTGATCGGGTTCGAGGGGCAGATCCGTTGGGATCCGACCAAGCCCAACGGCCAGCCTCGCCGCCGTCTCGATGTCAGCCGCGCGGAGTCGGCCTTCGGTTTCAAAGCGCGTACCGACTTCGAGACCGGGCTGCGGCGCACCATCGAGTGGTGGATCGCGCAACCGGCGGCCCTGGACCCGCTGGCCGGCGCCGCGCCGACGACGCGCTAAACGGCCGACACGATCGCCGCGTTGTAGGACGCCAGCCGCCGCACTCCCGGGGTGACCGCGATCACGCGCTCGATCGCGCCCGTGAGCCGCACCAGCCCGCGTGAGGAGAACGGGTAGACGTGCGCCTCGAACTGGATGAAGCGGGCCTGCGGAAACCGGCCCCGGACCAGGTCGCGAAACACCGGCCGCTTGAAGTGCTGGTGGCCCAGCATCAGCGTCATGTGCAGATAAAAAATCGGATTGAATCGGTTGCCTTCGACGATGTAAAGGCGTCCGCCGCTCGCGCACACGCGTCCGGCCTCCTCGAGCACGCGACCCGGGTCCTGGGCGTGATGGAGCACGTCTTTCATGAACACCAGGTCGAAGGCACCGGCGGGGAAGGGGAGCGCCTGGGCGTCGGCGCACTGAAAGCGCAGCCCTTCGCGAGCCAGCGTCGGCCAGCGTGGATGATCTCGCAGATCGAGGCCAATCGTCGCGGCGGCGCGATGCGCGAACCAGTCGGCGTCGCTGCCGTCGCCGCAGCCGAGGTCCAGGACGCGTTCGCTCCCCGCCAGCTCCACCCCGAGTCGCGTAAAGACGGTTCGCTGGTAATTGTCGACGTTCCAGTTCACGACGGGGACGCCAGCGCGTCGATGGTGTCGCCCTGCCCCGCCAGGTCCAACGCATCGTCGAGCAGGAGGAGCCCCAGCCAGGCCGGCACGGTCAGCGCCTGTGGAATGCGGCGCGCCTCCGTCAGGCTGGAGTAGATCGTACCCACCGACCGGTGACGCAGCGATCGGACGCGGAACCCGCTGACGCTGAGCGCCCGCCGGAGCGTACGCGGGTTGAAGTGATGCCGGTGAAAGGGAAGCTGAAGCCCGGCCCACCGCGCCCCGAAGATGCGGCGGGCCGGGGAATCGAAATCGGGGACGCCGACGACCAGCACGCCCGACGGTTTCAACAGGGCGTGCGCGGTCTTCAGGATTGCGAGCGGCTCGGCGACGTGCTCCAACACATGCCAGAGGCGGACGGCATCGAAGCTCTGCGGGACAAAGCCGGCGGCCTCGAGCGGGCCGAGGTGAACGTCCAGCCCCGCTTTTCGAGCCGAGGCGACGGCCGCGGGGTTGATTTCCTGACCGACGACCTGGTATCCGGCCGTCTTCGCTCGCCGCAGGAAGTCTCCGTCGCCACTCCCAACGTCGAGCAGGCGGCTACCCGACTCGTTCCGGGGCGGCAGGCCGCCGAGCCGGTTGCGAACGGGAAGCGCGGCCAGCCGGCGCAGCCAGGAGCTGGACCCATCCAGGTACGCGGCATAGGCGAAGTCCGTCAGGCGAACCCGCGCGCCTCCAGAACGCAAGCTGCGCATGGTGTCCTGGAGCGCATGCGCCGAGTAGTAGTCGCCGTCATAGGTCAGGTCGAGACCCGGGCCTTCGGTCCGCACCAGGCCGCAGTGGCGACAGCGGATCAGCTGGAAGCCCGGCGTTTGCTGGACGAGGTCACCGTCGTCGCTGCTGCCACACAGCCGGCAGCTCATTCGGTGAAGCGGTCGAGGCCGCCGGTCAGCAAGTACCAGTAATACGCCGGTCGCACCCGGCGCGTGATCCGCGGCAGCAACCTCCGATCCGGGACGCGCCGAATGCGCTGCTGAATGTCGCGGCGCTTGCGCAGCGTCGTTCGGAGATGACGCCGATTCCAGTTCAGCGCCGCCGCGACCGCGCGCGCCGCGCCTCCGCGTCCCCGGATCAGTTCCATGGCGATCAATCCTAGGTTCAGCGCCAGGTGGACCGGCAGAATCCGCCACGCCGAAGGTGCCGACAGATTCTTGAGCAGCATGCACGTCCGGTTCTTGAACGAATGAAAGGTGACGAAGGCATTCGGCAAGCGGGATGCGGTCGCGCCGGCCCGGTGATAGACGACCGACTGGGGGACGCACAGCACGCGCCAGCCGCCGAGCCAGATGCGCCAGGAAAGGTCCGAGTCTTCGAGGTAGGCGAAGAAGTCCGGATCGAAGCTTCCCACCTGGCGAAGGACAGCGGCGCGAATCAGCATCGCGGCGCCCTTGGCGGCGAAGATCTCGAAGGGCGCTTCCGCCGGTAGGTCGGGCTTGCCATAGCGAAGGTGATAGAGAAACCCGGTGCGCAGGAGATAGCTGCCGTAGGCGTCGATGCGATACGGCGGATCGTAGCTCAGCATCTTGCACTGGCAGGCGCCGACGTCGGCGCTGGTTGCCATCACCTTGAGCAACGGCTCGAGGAAGCCGGGCGCCACGCGCGTGTCGTTGTTGAGCAAGAGCACGAACTCGCCGGTGGAGCGCTCGATGCCGGCGTTGTTGGCGGGTGCATAGCCGGTGTTGGTCGCGTTGCTGATCAGGACGATCTCGGGCCTTTGACGCAGGTACTCGACCGATCCATCGGTCGAACCGTTGTCGACCACAATGATCTCGACCGGTGTCCCACAGGCCGACAGGCTTTCGAGACACGCCGGCAGGAACGCCAGTCCGTTCCAGTTCACGATCACGACCGAGACCTGCGGCATCAGCGCAGGTAGGGAGCGCTGGACAGGAAGGCCGCCCCAAAGACCCGGTCCCACGCGTACTCGGCGCCCAGCTCCATGGCGGCGGCCCGCGCCCGCTCCAGTCGCTGGGGGTCGCTGAGATAGTCGATGATCGTCTCCGCCAGGGCGGCCGGCTCATACGGAACGATCCGGCCGGCGCCCCGCTCTTCCACCAACAGTGCGATCGGCGGCACATCAGTGAGGATCACGGGAAGTCCGCAGGCAAGGTAGGTCTTGATCTTGCCCGGGTCGGCGAACCGGCTGAAACTGTCCGGATCCGGAACGTAGGGGGCCAGGCCGAGGGTGCAGCCGGCGAGCCGCCGCTCGACCTCGCGGTGATCGTCGATGAAGCCGGCGAATTCCACCGCCTTGGCGACGCCGAGATTGGCTGACTGCCGCTCGAGCGCCCCGCGGTACGGACCATCACCCAGCACCAGGAGCGTCACCGCCGGCAGGCGGCGGCGAATCGACGGCAACGCCTCGATGACCAGCTGCAGGCCTTGCTTTTCCAGCAGGTGACCCAAAAAGGCGAGGCGAGGCACGGACGGTGCCGAGCTCGATCGTGGAATGCGATCGAAATAGGTGCCGAGCGGCACGACCACCTGTGGCGCGGCCGCCGCCCGGCCGTCGCGCGCGCGTCGCGCCGCCCCGATCGCGGCTGACACGTTCCAGACGACGTCGGCGTGCTGCGCCGCCAGCCGGTCGATGCGATGGTAGACCCGATTCAGCACGGGATTCGAAAACCGGCGCGGGCTGTAGTCGATCGAGTAGAGCACCAGGCGGCGTACGCGCCGTCGGCGCCGCAGCCACAGGCCGGCGATGGCGAGCAGCGGATCACCGGCGATGAAGAGATCCCATCTCCCATCCACCCAGCGCAGGGTGCGCCAGAGGTCGGCGACAAACCGTCCGGCGCGGGGCGGCTTTTCGAGGGTTTGCGTCAGTCGACCGGCCTCATAGCGCCGCACATACGACGGTCCACCGCGGGCGAACAGCGGATGACCGATGAACAGGAGGTCGTCCGTCACCGGCTGCAGGTAGACCTCGAGGTCGAGGGCCGGACCGGTGGCGTAGTAATGCGTCGCCAGCACGATGCGGCGCGGGATCTCGGCGCGGCGGGAAGCGGGCTCAGCTGCCGCTGGCGTCACTCACAAGGAAGGCGTCCACCATGCCGCCTTCGTAACTTGCCAGGTAGCGCAGGCCGGGCACGTCGCGCGGCAGCGAAAAGCCCTGGGCTTGATAGGCATCACGGTGCACGAAGACGTAGCGGATGCCCAGCGACCGAAGGTGATCGGCGACGCCCGGTGCGTAATAGGGATCGAGCGTCCGGGAGACCTGGTCGGCCTGGCCGCCCGGGTTGGCGCCATTGAGGAGCGGGTGCAGATGGACCTGCTGGTAGAGCGTGTACTGGTGACCGAGCACCTCCTCGGCGTTGTTGGTGGCCACCACTGGATACTCGATCAGGATCCCGGCCGGCTGGCCTGCGAGCCAGCGATATTCCTGCGGCGCCGGAAACAGCGTGGTGGTGAAGGTGGGCGGGATGCGGTTGAACTCGAGGGCCACCAGCAGGAATGGCACCACCAGCAACCATCGAAGCTGGGGACGCAGTCGTTGCGCGATCACCGCCAGCCCGAGGCCGGCGAGCAGCGTCGCCGCCGTCATGACCAGCACACCGAAGCGCGCATAGACCCGAACGAAGGGGACGACGTGGTTCAAGACGACGGCGGGCCCCGGCAGCGTGACGCCCAGGAGGTGCAGGTGAGCGGGGAGCGCGAGCCACGCCCCCGCGATCCCAATCGCGACGGTGAGCACCACCGGGAAGCGCGGACGGAACGCAACCAGGGCGATCAACGCCAGCGCCATCACCGTGTACCCGAGGGTCTGTGCCTGCTCGACCCCGTTGCTGAGGTGCAGGTGCTGCAACTGGAAGTTGCGGACCACCGCCGGCACCAGCGGGTTTTCTGACCATGGCATCAGGTACTCCCACGGCCGCACCGA